>JBBRGA010000173.1:0-6766 GCA_038241115.1 Burkholderiales bacterium
CTACCTTCACAAGGAGAAAGAAGATGGACTCTTCCGCCAATCAGGCGTCGCGCTCGGCGCGGCGGGTGGCCGCGCGCCAGGCGCGTGACGCCTTCCCGCCCATGGGCATCTACGCCATCCGCGACCGCGCGAGCGGTCACCAACTGCTCGGCGCGAGCCGCAACGTGCACGCCTCGCTGAATCGCGTGCGCTTCGAACTGCGCATGGGCAAGCACGCAGACCGCGTACTGCAGGCCGGGTGGAACCTCAGCGGCGCGGACGGACTCGCCTTCGAAGTGCTGGAACTCTTGAAGGAACGCGAGGATGCGGATTTCGACTACGCGGGCGAACTGAAAGCGCTGGAGCAGATCCACCGCGAACTGCAAGGGATGACGCGATGAGCGGAGAAGCATTGCAAGCCTGCATGGACCGGCACCTGGCGCACGCGGCGATGGTGTGCAGGCTGGACGACGAACTCGGCACGCATCACGGCTTGTCGTGGGCCGATTTCGTGCTGCTAACGGCGCTGGATGCCGCGCCTGAAGGCACGCCCGCAAAAGAACTCGCGCGCGCCTTGTTCATGCCGGCCTCGCAACTGCTGCTGCAACTGCTGCCGCTGGAGAAGATCGGGCTGGTGGAGCGCGCTGAGGACAGCAACGGCAGGCGCTGCGTCAAGCTGCGCCCCCCAGGCCGGCGGCTGCTGCGCGAGGCGCGGGACACGGCACAGAACGCTTGTGTGCTCTGAATTCGCCTCGGCGGCCATCTGTTGTAGAGCGAGCCAATCCGGCTCATGGGGATGAACGTGGGAACGCCACCCGGCGGATGTCAGTTTTGGATCAACTCGCGCCGGCCACGACGACTGTGGGCTGTCACGCCCATGTTCGCGGAACGGCAACAAGCAAGGAGAAGTTCTACTCAATCCACACGGCCGTCCCCTCCAGCTACCACCCTCGCGAGACCTCCTTCGGGTGCCTCGGCATGTAGACGACCGGCAGCTTCGGGGCGTCGAGCTCAATCGTGTCTATTCCGCGGATGGGTCGAAAACCCTCCGCCGACCGGACCGCCTGAAACACACGAAGTGCGTCAGCCCGGCGGGTAGCGCCATGCCTGGATGGTTAAAATTTGGTGTGCGCTTGCTCGGCAATTCTTCCTCTCTGACCTCATGTTTTCATTGTCTTTTTCAAGTTTTGGGCGCGCCTGGTTAAGCTTTCGTTGGCGTTTTCATCTGCGCTTTCGTTTGGCTTCGGTGGGAGTGGCTGGCGCTTTGTTCGGCCTGGTCAACGCTGATGCGTCGGCCCAAACATCAAGCCTTGCGCCAGCGCCAGCATCCGCAGGGTTGCGCACGGACAACGCCTTCGATGCAGCAGGTCTGACCACGGTGCCTTCGGTGGTGCGGATCAATGCCGAAGTGATCCGTCTGCCCGGCCGCGAGAACCTCGGGCTCTTGGGCACTTCCTACCTGCTGCAAGTGGCCCCGGATGTGTATTTCGGCCCGGCCGCTTACGGCGCTTTCAGTGGCCAGCGCGGTGGCTTTTTTACGGTGGGCGCCGAAGCTTCGGTGCGCCGCGCGGTGTCTGAATCTCTGGACCTGGAAGTCGGCATTTATGCGGGCGGCGGCGGCGGCGGTGCGGCGCCTGTGGGTGGTGGTTTGATGCTACGCACACACGCGGACCTGACGCGTGACTTTGGGGGCTACCGTGCGGGCTTGTCGGTCTCGCAAGTGCGCTTTCCGAACGGCCAAATTCGCAGCAACCAGCTTGGTTTGGTGTGGAGCACCGACACCGACTTCCGCTATCTCTCACGCGGGCGTTTGGCTGCATCGGGCTCGGCCTCTGAAGCAAGCAATGCCTCCATCATCGGTCGCACCGGCATGGGATTCGACCGGGTTCAGGCGGTGGCGGGGTTCTACAGCCCGCGCCCCGGTGTCACGCGCATCAGCGGCGCCCCGCTGACGGCGAAGATCGGTTTGGTGGGCGTGCGCATGGAACGTGCGCTCGGCGACAACAACTATTGGGGCATCGAAGCCGCCGGCGCTGGCAGCGGCGGTGTGGCGGGCTACGCCGAGTACCTTGCCACCCTGGGAACTGAGCGCGCGGTGTGGGCCGACCATTTGGTATTGGGCGCTCGCGCCGCGGTGGGCATGGGCGGCGGCGGTGATGTGAGCGTGGGCGGAGGTTTGCTGGTTAAGGCTGCGGGCTACGGCATCGTGCGGTTGACCCGCGACATGGGCATCACCCTGGAGGGCGGCTACACGCGCGCACCGCAGGGCAAGTTCCGGGCGTTTCATGCCACCGCCGCGCTCAACCTCATCTTGGACGACCCGTACGACACCTCTGCACCCGCGCGCACCAGTCGCAGCGAATGGGTGGGCGGCGTGTCGCGCTATCAAGCCGCGCGCAAAGACGGCACGGTGCGCAACCTCGACGCCGTCACGTTAAAAGTGAACCGCTTTGTGAATGACAAGCTCTATGTAACGGGCCAGGCCCACAGCGCGTTTGCCGGTGGCGCGGGTGGCTATTCGGTCGGCCTGTTCGGTGTGGGCACTCAGTGGCCCGTGTTCACGCGAACACGCGTGGGCGCAGAACTGCTGGCCGGTGCGGCGGGCGGCGGTGGCGTGGAAACGCGCGGCGGCGCATTGGTGCAACCGATGGCGTATGTGGACTTTGAAGTCACACGGCAACTGTCGCTGCGCCTGAGCGGCGGCAAAGTGAAGTCCCTGCGCGGGCCGTTCAACAGCAACGTGATCGACATCAGCGTGGCCTTCCCGTTTGGGGTGACCAGTCATGCTTATCGTTGATCAGGGCGTTTTAAAAAGCCCCGCAGAGAGCGCCAGTTCGGCCAACCAAGGCGCGGTCCCCTCGCGCGCCTGCGTTGCCGTCATCGGCGGTGGCCCAGCCGGATTGATGGCCGCCGAAGTACTGGCCATGGGCGGCGCGCAGGTTGATGTGTTTGACGCCATGCCGTCGGTGGGTCGCAAGTTTTTGTTGGCCGGAAGAGGTGGTTTGAACCTCACCCATTCGGAAGCTTTTGAGCCCTTTGTCGAGCGCTATGCCGCGCGCAGTGCGCGCATTCAAACGATGCTGAATGTGTTCGGACCGGCTCAGCTGCGCGCCTGGGCTGCGGGCCTGGGCGTGGCTACCTTTGTGGGCAGCTCGGGCCGCGTTTTCCCCACCGATTTGAAGGCCGCACCGCTGCTGCGCGGCTGGCTGCAGCGTCTGCGTCAGCAGGGCGTGCGCTTTCACATGCGCCACCGCTGGTTGGGCTGGGACGGCCTCGGCGCGTTGAAGTTTTTGACTCCAAAAGGTGAGCGCAACGAGCGCTTCGACGCCGTTCTGCTGGCCCTGGGCGGCGGCAGTTGGGCGCGTTTGGGGTCCGATGGCGCCTGGGTGCCGTTGCTGCGTCAGCACGGTGTTGACGTGGCCGATTTGCTGCCGTCGAACTGTGGGTTTGATGTGCAAGGTGCGGCTGGGGCTGGGGCTGGGGTTGCGGACGCAGTCGTGGACGCGGTTGTAGACGCGGCTGTAGAAAAAGCAGGCGGTTGGTCCGAGCATTTCCGCAGCCGATTTGCCGGCCATCCGCTCAAAAACGTAGCGTTGCGGTTCCACGGTTTGAAGGGCGCTGAGTTCCATCAGGCGGGCGAGTTCGTCATTACCGAAGCCGGCGTGGAAGGCAACTTGATCTACGCGGCCTCAGGTCCGGTGCGCGATGCGGTTTTGGCGCATGGCCAAGCCGTGGTTCACATTGATTTGCTGCCGCAACGAGATGCCTCCTTTGTGGCCGCCGAAGTGGCGCGCCCACGCGGCACTCGAAGCTTGTCCACCCACCTCAAAAGCCGCCTCGGGATCGACGGCGTCAAGGCCGCGCTGTTGTATGAATTGCTGCCACGTGAGGTCTTGAATCAACCGGCGGCATTGGCATTGGCCATCAAAGCCTTGCCGCTCACCTTGATTGCCGCCAGGCCCATCGACGAGGCCATCAGCAGCGCCGGTGGTGTGCGCTTTGAGGCCTTGGACGGCAACCTGATGTTGCAGGCGCAGCAAGGCGTGTTTTGCGCCGGCGAAATGCTCGACTGGGAAGCTCCGACCGGCGGCTATCTGCTGACTGCCTGCATGGCCAGCGGGCATTGCGCCGGGCAGGGCGTGCTGCGGTTTTTGCGTCAGGAAAGCGCCCTCACTCAAACCCCTTCGAACTGACCCCACTGCCCATTTCCAATTCTCGATTTCCGATCCCCATTTGTCTTCATCCCAATTCTTGATTCCTGATTCCCGTTCTCCGCCGCCAGTCTCACGTCTCACATCTCACGTCCCACGTCTCACGTCCCTCGTCCCACGTCTCACGTCCCTCGTCCCACGTCTCACGTCCCTCGTCCCTCGTGCCACGTGCCAAGTCACAAGTCACAAGTCACAAGTCACAAGTCACAAGTCACAAGTCACAAGTCACAAGTCATGAGTCACAAGTCATGAGTCCCCTGTCCCCTGTCCCCTGTCCCCTGTTCCCTGTCCCCTGTTCCCTGTTCCCTGTTCCCTGTTCCCTGTTCCCTGTTCCCCGTTCCCTGTTCCCCGTTCCCCGTTCCCCGTTCGCCGTTCCCCGTTCGCCCTGAGGTATCGAAGGGCCGGCGCAGCACATCAACACGTCAATGCAAACGGATTTGGTCTGCGTCAGTCCGCCCACCACCGTTCGGACTGAGGTATCGAAGGCCAACGCAGGACTTCCATCAACACCTCAGGATGATCGGAAACACCACCTCAACCCAAGCAGATGTTTGTTTGTGCTTTCAGTAAAGCAAACCGCGTTGGGTTTTGTTTGCACCTTTCCTCCCGCTAAAAAACCATTTCGAGAGCTTTTCGTTTTGAACAAAATTCTTCTGCAAATTGCCGCCGAGCTCAAAGTCAGGCCCGCCCAAGTGAATGCTGCGGTAGAGCTGCTGGACGGCGGTGCCACGGTGCCCTTCATTGCGCGCTACCGCAAGGAAATCACCGGCGAGTTGGACGACATCCAGCTGCGCGAACTGGAAGCCCGTCTGACCTATTTGCGTGAGCTCGAAGAGCGTCGCGCTGCGGTGCTCAAAAGCATCGAAGACCAAGGTAAGTTGACGCCCGAGTTGCGCGCTGCGGTGGACGCGGCCGCCACCAAGCAAGACCTGGAAGACATCTATTTGCCCTACAAAGTCAAGCGGCGCACCAAGGCCATGATCGCCCGCGAAGCGGGCATCGAGCCACTGGCCGACAAGCTGTTTGCCAACCCGGCATTGAGTCCATTTGACGAAGCCGCCGCCTTCATCAACGTCGACGGTGGCTTCGCCGACGCGCAAGCCGTGCTCGACGGAGTGCGCTACATCTTGAGCGAGCGCTGGGCCGAAGACGCGGTGCTGGTGGGCAAGCTGCGCGAATGGTTGTGGGGCGACGCGCTGTTCAAGTCGAAGTTGCTGGACGGCAAAGACGGCAGCCATCCGGATGCTTCCAAATTCCGCGATTACTTCGACTACGCCGAGCCAATTCGCACCGTGCCCTCGCACCGTGCACTGGCGGTGTTCAGAGGTCGCGCGCTGGAGTTTTTAGAGGCTAAATTGGCGCTGAACGAAGAGGCCGTTCCGGGCAAAGTCTCGATGGCCGAAGGCCGCATTGCGGTGCACCTAAGCTGGAGCCACAGTCGGCGCGCCGGCGACGACCTCATCCGAAAATGCGTGGCCTGGAGCTGGAAGGTCAAGCTCAGCTTGAGCCTGGAGCGCGACCTGTTCAGCCGCCTGCGCGAAGAGGCCGAGCGCGTGGCCATCAGGGTGTTTGCCGAGAACCTGCGCGACCTGCTGTTGGCCGCACCCGCAGGCCCGCGCGTGGTCATGGGCCTGGACCCCGGCATACGCACCGGCTGCAAAGTGGCGGTGGTCGACGCCACTGGAAAGGTGCTGGCCCACAGCACTATTTACCCGCTGGAGCCGCGCCAGGATTGGGAAGGCTCGCTGCACACCTTGGGCATGTTGAGCGCCACGCACGGTGTCAACCTGATTGCCATCGGCAACGGCACCGGCAGCCGCGAAACCGACAAGTTGGCGGCCGATCTGATCAAGCGCATTCAAACGCAAGCGCCCGGCAGCCGCATGGAGCGCGTGGTGGTCAGCGAGGCCGGTGCCTCGGTGTACTCCGCCAGCGAATACGCCAGCAAAGAATTACCCGATCTGGACGTGACGATCCGCGGCGCGGTCAGCATTGCACGCCGCCTGCAAGACCCGCTGGCCGAATTGGTGAAGATCGAGCCCAAGAGCATCGGCGTGGGCCAGTACCAGCACGATGTGAACCAGGGCGACTTGCTGCGCAGCTTGAACGCGGTGATCGAAGACTGCGTCAATGCCGTGGGCGTGGACTTGAACACGGCGTCGACGCCGCTGCTGTCGCGCGTGTCCGGCCTGAGCCCGGCCGTGGCCGGCAGCATCGTTCGTTGGCGCGACGCGAACGGTGCGTTTCGGAATCGACAACAACTGCTTCAGGTCAGCGGTCTGGGCCCCAAAACCTTTGAGCAAAGCGCCGGCTTTTTGCGCATCCGCGGCGGCGACAACCCGCTGGACCAATCGGGCGTTCACCCCGAAACCTATCCGCTGGTGGAACGTATTTTGAGCGTGGTTAAAAAGCCGGCGCGTGAGCTGATGGGCCATGCCGATGTGATTCGCGCGCTCAAGCCCGAGGCCTTTGCCGATGACAAATTTGGTGCCATCACCGTCAAAGACATCTTGGCCGAGCTGGAAAAACCCGCCCGCGATCCGCGCCCTGATTTCAAAGTGGCGCGCTTCAACGAC
>JBBRGA010000174.1:0-6301 GCA_038241115.1 Burkholderiales bacterium
AAGTGGCGGCAGCCATCACGCCGGTGCCTGGCGGTGTGGGCCCGATGACCATCACGATGTTGTTGATGAACACGATTGAATCAGCCGAACGGACATCCAAAGCATGAGCAACCCTTTACTGCAAGCTTCGCAAGCTGAAGCGACCAGCGCTACCAACCCTGGTTTGCCAGACTTTTCCGCGATTCGCCCAGAGCACGTCGCCCCTGCCATGGACACGCTGATGGCGCAGGCCGACGCGGCACTGGAAAAAGCTGTCGGACTCGATGTCGCGGCAGATTACGACGACATGTCAGCGGTGCTCGACGTGGCCGGTGAGAAATTGAAGTTTGCCTGGGGCGCCATAGGCCACTTGAACGCCGTGGCCGACACGCCCGAGCTGCGTGCGGCCTATGTGGCCGCGCTGCCCAAGATCACCGAACTGTCCACCCGCCACGCCAGCGATGAGCGCTTGTACGCCAAGTACAAGGCGATCGCGCTGGCTGACAAAACCGCAACGCCGGCAAAGGCTTTGAGCGCACCGCGACGCAAAGCGCTGTCCAACGCGATGCGCGACTTTGTGTTGTCCGGCGCGGAGCTGCACGGCGAGGCGAAGGCGCGCTTCTTGGTGTTGCAAGAATCGCAGGCCGACTTGGAGCAAAAGTTTGCCGAGCACGTGCTCGACGCGACCGACGGCTTTGCTTATTACGCCACCGAAACAGAGCTGCTCGGCGTGCCGGCTGACGCCGTGCAGGCAGCGCGTCAGGCAGCAGCAGACGAGGGCAAAGAAGGCCACAAGTTGAGCTTGCATTTCCCCAGCTACTTTCCTGTTCTGCAGTACGGCCAAAACCGGGCCTTGCGAGAAAAAATCTACACCGCCTACGCCACCCGCGCCAGCGAATCGGGCGCTGCGGAGCTCGACAACTCCAAATTGATGCAAGAGCTGATGTCCCTGCGCCATGAAGAAGCACGTTTGCTGGGTTATGCCAACTATGCAGAGGTTTCTTTGGTGCCAAAGATGGCCGACACGCCACAGCAAGTCATGGACTTTTTGCGCGATCTGGCCAAGCGCGCTCGGCCGTACGCCGAGCGCGATCTGGCCGAGTTGCAAAGCTTTGCGCGCGACGAGTTAGGGCTTCCCGAGCTGAAGTCGTGGGACATGAGCTTTGCCAGCGAAAAACTCAAGGAAGCACGCTATGCCTTCAGCGACCAAGAGGTCAAACAGTACTTCACCGAAACCAAGGTTCTCGACGGCTTGTTTCGCATCATCGAGACGCTCTTTGAAGTGACGCTGCGGCCCGATGTGGCCCCCGTGTGGCACCCGAGCGTGCGCTTCTTCCGCATCGAACGCGCAGGTACGTTGATCGGTCAGTTCTACCTCGACCCCTACGCGCGCAGCGGCAAGCGTCCGGGCGCCTGGATGGACGATGTGCGCAGCCGTTGGGCGCGTCCCGAAGGCGCTTTGCAAACACCGGTGGCGCACTTGGTATGTAACTTCACGCCGCCCCTGACACTGGACGGCAAGCTGCAACCCGCCTTGCTGTCGCACGACGACGTGACCACCCTCTTCCACGAGTTTGGCCATGGCTTGCATCACATGCTGACCCAGGTCAACGACATCGGCGTGTCAGGGATCTCGGGCGTGGAATGGGACGCCGTGGAATTGCCCAGCCAGTTCATGGAAAACTTTTGCTGGGAATGGGACGTGGTCAAGCGCCTGACGGCCCACGTGAACACCGGCGAGGCGCTGCCGCGCGAGCTGTTCGATCGGATGCTGGCCGCCAAAAACTTCCAGAGCGGCCTGCAAACCCTGCGTCAAGTGGAGATGTCGCTCTTTGACATGCGCTTGCACGCCGAGCCAGGAAGTCAAGCCAATATCCAGGCGCTGATTGATGAAGTGCGACGCGAAGTGGCGGTGGTCACGCCGCCAGCGTTCAATCGCTTCCAAAACAGCTTTTCGCACATCTTTGCGGGCGGCTATGCGGCGGGTTACTACAGCTACAAGTGGGCCGAAGTGCTGTCGGCAGACGCCTGGGCAGCGTTTGAGGAAACCGCCGGCGAAGGCAGCGGCGTGCTCAACGTGCAAACCGGGCGTCGATACCGCGAGGCCGTGCTGGAAGCTGGCGGCAGCCGCAGCGCCATGGAAAGCTTCAAAGCCTTCCGCGGTCGCGAACCCAACATTGATGCGCTGCTGCGGCATCAGGGCATGAGTTGAGAAAAATCTTTCAAGGAGCCTCTGATGAACGGCAAGAGTCTGCGCAAGTCAAATTCCCGAACCGCCATCCTGATCGCACTGCTGACACTGAGCAGCGTCAGCACCGTCACCCACGCGCTCTACAAAGTGGTCGGCCCTGACGGAAAGATCACCTACACAGATGTACAGCCCAGCCCCGGCAAGAGCGGCAAAGTGACTCCCATCGGTTCCAACGCCGCTGCCGCGCCGAGCGCGGCAAGCTTGCCGTTGGAGTTGCGCCAGCCTGCAGCGCGATATCCGGTAACCTTGTATGTGACCGACGCCTGCGAGCCCTGCAACACAGGTCGCCAGTTTTTACGTCAGCGCGGCGTTCCTTTCAATGAACGCACCGTTTCCACGACGGAAGACGTAGAAGCTTTGCAGCGTTTGACTGGTGGACGCGAAGCCCCGGCTTTGACCATTGGCGCTCAAACGGTGCGCGGCCTGTCGCAAGACATTTGGACCAGCTATCTCGATGCGGCCGGCTATCCGCGCGAGTCGCGCTTGCCGGTCAATTTTCAATACCCGTTAGCAACCGCTTTGACCGAAAAGCGCGAAACCAGCCAAGCGGCGGTGCCGCAGCGCCAGGAGCCGCCTTCACCTTCACCGTCGGGCACCGCAGTGCCGCGCTCTGCGTCCAGCATTCGCTTCTGACAGATTGGCGTGACCCGTCTGGGAAACTAGCCGTTCGGGGTCGCACGATGGCCCTGTTCTGAACGAATGCGCCGCGCCGGCCAACTGCCTGCCGCGACGCCTGCGGCCATCACCCAAAACAGCGACGCCGCGCCCACCGCCCCGCCGAGCACACCAAACATCAGCGGCATCAATGCGCTGGACGTGTTGATGGTCATCGAGCGCAGCGCAATCGCTTGGCCGTGGCTGTCCTTGGGAACAAGTTGGTGCAAGGCCGTCATGATCATCGGCTGCACCGAACCCAGTGACAGCCCCAAACCCACCGCGCACAAGCCCATCAACCAAGCCGACTGCACCCAAGGGTAGACCGCAAACACCGCCGCAGTCGCCAGCATCACCCGCGCCAGCACCTGCCCTGCGCTCAAGTTGGGAGCGCGGTGCACCAGCAAGGGAATGGCGAAGCGGACCAAGGTCACGGCAGCCGCGAATGCGCCCAGGATGAAACCAATGGCCGACGCGCTGAAGCCTCGCTCATGGCCCAGGATGGGCACCACGAAAGCGTGCAAATCCCAACTCGAAGACAGCAGCCAATTGACAAACAGCAAGCGTCGCAAGCCCGGTGTCTTGAACAACTTCCAGGCCGCGCCCACGCCGCGCGCCAGCATTTTGGGAACAGGTTTTTCAATGGGCACTTGGCGCGCCCACCACAGCGACAACAGCGGCAGCAACATCAGCGCGATGAACGCGCCACGAAAGCCGCTGAGATCGATCATCACGCCCGCCACCACCGGACCAATCATGTTGGACAACGCGGGTGCCAAGCCCAGCCAACTGAACACACGCGTCAGATCAGCGCCGCTGCCCGACGTCATGCGACCGGCGGTGCGCTGAATGGCAATCAGACCAAAGTTTGTGCCCACGCCGCACAAAGTGGCGGCCAATCCCAGCACCGGAAATTGCCAGTTGGCAGCCGATGCGGTGAGCCAGGTAGACAGCACGGCCAACAAGCCTCCAGCTGTGGTCAAGGCCACTGCAATGCGCATGGGGAAGTGGTAGCCATGCTGGTCGGCCAGACGCCCGGCGCGCAGTGACATGAGCACTGGCGCTGCGGCAAACAGCCCCAACAAAATACCCACCGCCCACTGCGGATGGCCACTTCGCAGCGCCAGCAACGGTGCAGCCACCCGCACTCCCGCCATGCAGGAGTGCAAAAAAATCTGCCCCAGGATCAGCGCGAAAAGTGCTTTTGAAAATCCAGCTGGCGTCGGTGGCTCCGAGGCAGCTGCTTGATTGGCAATCGACACGGCGGGCTCAAGCGGATTCATCGCCACCGAGTTCGGCCTCCTTCTCAGAATTCAGACCTTCTGCGCCCATCAGCAATGCCTGGGCGCGTGTCTCGGTCAAGCCTTCTACCGCCTTCAATTTGCGCGTCATCACATTGCTGCGCGTCTGTGCCGCGTCGATCGCGCTGCTGGCTTCGTCAAGCTTTTTCTTGGTCTTGCTCAACACGTCACCAAACTTGGCAAATTCCGTTTTCACCGCACCCAGCACCTCCCACACTTCGGCGCTGCGTTTTTCCAAAGCCAAAGTCCTGAAGCCCATTTGCAGGCTGTTCAAGGTGGCCAGCAGCGTGGTCGGCCCGGCCAACATCACGTGGTGCTCACGCTGCAAGCTTTCCATCAAACCGGGCCGACGCAGCGCTTCGGCATACAAGCCCTCGGTGGGCACAAACAAAATCGCAAAGTCGGTGGTGTGTGGCGCGGCCACGTATTTGTCGCGGATGGATTTGGCCTCCAGTCGCAGTCGCTGCTCGATGGCCTTGCCCGCCGCGTCGGCCGCTGGCGCATCGGCGCGCTCTTGCGCGTCCAGCAAGCGCTCGTAGTCTTCGCGCGGAAATTTCGCGTCGATGGGCAGCCACAGCGGCAAGCCGTCGTCGCGCCGCCCCGGCAGCTTGATGGCAAATTCCACTCGCGCGCCGCTGCCAGGCACCGTCTCGACGTTGGTGGCGTACTGCTCGGGCGTGAACACTTGTTCGAGCAGCCCGGCCAACTGAACTTCACCAAACACACCGCGCGATTTCACATTCGTCAGCACGCGGTTCAGCGCACCCACGTCTTTGGCCAGCACCTGCATTTCACCCAGCCCGCGGTGCACCTGCTCCAGCCTGTCGGCCACTTGTTTGAAGCTCTCGCCGAGTCTTGCCTCCAGCGTGGCTTGCAGCTTCTCGTCCACCGTGGCGCGCATTTGCTCGAGCTTCAATTCATTGCCTTGCTGCAAGGTGGCGAGCCGCTGCTCGACGGTGGATTTCACCTCGATCAAACGCCGCTCGTTGACCTCAGACAGCGCACGCAATTGCTCGCCCATGGAATCGGAAAAACGCTTCAACGACATGTCCTGCGCCTCGCGCGAAGCCTGCGCTTGCGCTGTCTGCGTGCTGCTGGCCGACTGCAATGCGGTGGCCACGCCGGTCTGCATGGCCGCCAGCTGGCTGCGGAAGCTGGCAATCTGTTCGTTCTGCGTTTGGGCCACGGCGGCTTGTTGTTTCAAAACGCCTTCCTGAATCGCGGCTTGTTGTTTCAACGCGCCTTCTTGGGCCATGCTTTGCTGTTTCAGCGAGCCTTCTTGCAACACGCCTTGTTGGTTCAGCAAGCTCTGTTGAAACGTGCTCAGCCCCGTGCTCAGCGCGGCGCCCAACTCCAGGCGCGTGCCCTGCGCACTGCGCCCCAACTCATCGCGCAATTCACGCTCGGTGCGTTCATTGGCCGCTTGAAAAGCCGACTTCAAATCATCACTCGCACGCTGCTGGGAAGGGTTGGCTCGCAGTCCCAGCCAGAGGATCAAGACCAAATTCAGAAGCGCTAAGGCAAGGGGAAACCACACAAGAAATTCCATGGGCAGATTGTCGCAGGCAGCTACCTGACTCGGGCTTGTGCGCTGCTCTAGAGGTGGGCTGCGAGGGCTGCGGCGAAAGCCGCGAGGCGAACCGAGCTCACACCCACAAACGCGAGTGCGCCAAATCGGGTGTCAGCTCAATTCGCTTCCAAGCGTCGAGGAGTTCAACGGCCCCCAGCCGGCGTGATGCGGCGCTCAAGCCCATTGAACAAAGCCTGCAGGCCCAGCGCCAAGACAGCGGCCGGCACGGCTCCGGCCAGCATGGTTTGGGTGTCGTTCACTGCCAGGCCCGAGACGATGCGTTCGCCGAAGCCGCCTGCGCCCACGAAAGCGGCCAAAGTGGCAGTGCCGACGTTGATCACAGCGGCCGTCTTGACGCCGGCCAACATCACCGGCGCGGCTTGTGGCAATTGCACGTGAAGCAGGCTTTGCCAGCGCGTGAGGCCGAGCGACGATGCGGCTTGGGCTTGTCCGTTGGAAACACCTTTGAGGCCTGCGCAGGTGTTGCTGACGATGGGCAGCAAGGCGTAGATAAACAGCGCCATCAAGGCGGGCAGCAAGCCGATG
>JBBRGA010000175.1:0-6285 GCA_038241115.1 Burkholderiales bacterium
GGCCAAACGGCCCTCATCACCGGCGGCTCGCGCGGATTGGGTTTGCAGATTGCCGAAGCACTGGGAGAGGCGGGCGCCAAAGTGATGCTCACCTCGCGCAAGGCGCCAGAACTGGAAGCGGCCGTGGCAGCGCTTCAGGCCAAAGGCATAGACGCCCGCTGGGTCGCCGCTGACGCCAGCGACGCCGCCCAAATCAAGCATGTGGCCGAAGAAGCCATGCAGCGCTTGGGCCGTGTCGACATCTTGGTCAACAACGCCGGCGCCACTTGGGGTGCACCCGCCGAAGACCATCCAATCGAAGCGTGGGACAAGGTGATGAACATCAACATCCGCAGCATCTTTTTGATGAGCCAGGCCATCGGCAAGATGAGCATGATTCCCAATGGCGGCGGTCGCATCATCAACGTGGCTTCCATTGCAGGCTTGTCGGGCGCCTCGGCCGAAACTCAGTTCATCGCTTACGGCACCAGCAAAGGGGCGGTGGTGAACTTCACTCGCACGCTGGCCGGCGAATGGGGTCGCTACAACATCAACGTGAATGCGCTGGCCCCCGGCATGTTCCCCAGCAAAATGACGCGCAGCACCTTCGAGAAATTAGGCACCGATGCCATTGCGCGCACCGCACCTTTGAACCGCGTTGGCGACGACGACGATTTGAAAGGTGCCGCGTTGTTGTTCGCCAGCGCGGCGGGCAAGCACATCACCGGCCAAATTTTGGCAATCGACGGTGGTGTGAGCGCGGTGCATGGGGTTTGAGGCGTTGTCTTTCTTAACTGCACATAGAACCCAAGCCCATTCAGGGCCGAGGTATCGAAGTCCTGAGCCATGAAGTTTCCCGTCCAAATTCCCTTTGCTGAACTGCTCGGTTTCGAACTGATCAGTGTGGGCGGCGGCTTGGCGCAAATTGATGTGCCGCTGCGTGATCAGCTCTACAACTCCTGGCAAATGGCCCATGGCGGCGTGACCATGACCTTGCTTGATGTGGTCATGGCGCACGCGGCACGCAGCCTGGACATGCAACAGCCCGACGGCGGCCGTGGCGTCGTCACGATCGAGATGAAAACCAGCTTCATGCGTCCCGCCACCGGCCGTTTGCGCGGCATGGGCAAGCTGCTGACGAGCACGTCCACTTTGGCGTTTTGCGAAGGTTCGGTGTTTGACGCTTCCGACGTTCTGGTCGCACACGCCACAGGCACTTTCAAGTTCTTGCGCAGCCTGAGCGTGGGTGGGCTTTTGGTTGAGCGGGTACAGGCTTCGGATTGAGGCCACAAGGAGGTTTCATGAACATTCGTGACGATCAGCTCGACAAAGCTGGCGAAGAATTTCGCAACGACATGCGTCCGCTGCCGACAAACGCCGGCGAGCCGAAAGTGGGCTCGGGCAATGCGCAGGCGCGCCGCGTGCTGAGCGCCGCTGAATTGGCACCGCTGACCCGACTGAGCAACGCGCGTTCAGCGCTGGCGCTGCTGCAAACCTTGTTCATCATTGCCAGCGCCGCGGGCTTCGCACTGTGGGCAGGCGCGGGCTTGGGTGCAGGCGCTTGGCCTTCCGCGGCATCGGCGATGGGGGCGCTTTTTGCTGTGCTGGTCGCTGTGGTGGTGATCGGCGTGGCACAACACGGCCTGTTCATCCTGGCGCACGAAGCCGCTCATTACCGCTTGTTCAGGCAGCGCGGTTTGAACGATGTGGTCGGCCGCATGGTGGGCATGGCGGGCGGCGTTTCCATGTGCACTTACCGTGTGACGCACCGCTTGCACCACAACCATTTGTACACCGCAGAAGACCCCGACACCGCGATCCACGGTGGCTATCCGCGCGGCGTGAAATACCTGTGGAAGAAGCTGGCGCAAGACGTGGTGGGCTTGAATGCGTTCAAGACGTATGCCTACTTTTTTGGCGCGCCTGCATTGAATGCGGTCACCAACCGTGCCGCTCGACCGCTGGACGACACCTCATCCACGCTGAGATCGACTGCGCGCACTGACCGCTGGTTTGTGGTGGCTTTTCATGTGACTGCACCGTTGCTGTGCGGTTTGGTGTGGGGCTGGCAAGGGGCTGCTTGGTACTTCGTGTTGTGGGCGCTGCCGTTGCTCACAGTGCTGCAACCCGTGCTGCGTCTGCGTGCGATTTGCGAGCACGGTGCCACCACCGATTTCTCGTCGCCGCTGACTGCGGCGCGCACCAACCGCACTTGGGGCAGCGCAGGCAATTGGCTGGGCCGCGCGCTGCTGTTTCCGCACCACGTGAACTACCACCTCGAACACCATTTGTACCCAGCGGTACCGCACTACCACTTGCCACAACTTCACCGGCTGCTGCGTGAAAAAGGTGCGCTGCAAGGTGCCGAAGTGCGCGATGTCGCCGACACGCTGCGGCTGATCTTCGCGCCTCGATTGGCCAAAACCATCAACTTGGTCGCCCCCGTTCAAACCTTATCGAAAGCAACCCAATGAAGAACTACCAAGGCGGCACTGCCGTCATCACTGGTGCAGCTTCGGGCTTCGGCCTGGAGGCATCGCGGATTGCTGCCAAGCGCGGCATGAATGTGGTCATGGCCGATGTGCAGCAAGACGCGCTGGACGTCGCTGCTGCTGAAATCGCGGCCATCGGAGCCTCAACCGGCAGCAGCGTGTTGGCGTACCGATTGGACATTTCCAAGTCGGATGAAGTCGAGGCGTTGGCTGCCGCCACGATGGCACGCTTTGGCGCACCGAATTTCGTGTTCAACAACGCCGGCGTGGGCGCAGGTGGCTTGATTTGGGAGCACACGCTGAAAGATTGGGAGTGGGTGATTGGCGTCAATTTGATGGGCGTGGCGCACGGCGTGAGGGTGTTCACGCCGCTGATGTTGGCCGCCGCCAAGGCCGACCCTGCATTCGAAGGCCACATCGTCAACACCGCCTCAATGGCCGGTTTATTGAATGCGCCCAACATGGGCGTCTACAACGTGACCAAGCACGCGGTGGTCTCGTTAAGCGAAACGCTGTACCAAGACTTGGCGTTGGTCACAGATCGGATCCGCGCGTCGGTGCTGTGCCCTTATTTTGTGCCCACGGGTATCACGCAAAGCCACCGCAACCGGCCTGCGGATTTGCGTGATGCGGGCGCCAAACCCACGCGCAGCCAGTTGATTGGGCAGGCCATGAGCGACAAGGCCGTGAGCAGCGGCAAGCGCACTGCGGCCGAAGTGGCGCAGTATGTTTTTGACGCGATGGATGAGGGCCGCTTCTACGTTTACAGCCATCCCAAGGCGTTGGGCAGTGTGCAGACGCGTTTGGACGATGTGATGCTGGGGCGGAATCCAACGGATCCGTTTTCGCACAAGCCAGAGTTGGGCGCGGAGCTTCGCGCTGCGCTGCGGGCTGTGGACTGATATTTTTTCGCAGCTGTTTTCGCTAAGGTTTTAGCTGTTTTTACTGCGGCTGTGTTTGCTGTAGCGGCTGCGGTGCAATGCGATGCGGTGCGGTGCGGTGCGGTGGGTTGGGTTGGGTTGGGTTGCGTTGCGGAAAACACAACCCACACCCCGTTCGGGCTGAGGTGTCGAAGTCCCGCTTTGACCCGATTGCGCTCGCCACTCCACTCGCGCTTTGGGTCTTCAAAAAAAACGCGGGGCCCAACTCATTCAAGCGCCTTGTGAATGGCTCCTCTCCCTTTGCCCAGAAAAACCTGCGACGGGGATGAAAAACTGACCGTAAATCCGGACGCTTTTTACGCCGAGGCTTGAGTTCTTGCCCTTGACACGCAACCGCTCAGCAACCCAGCTTCAAAGCCTGCACCGGTCGCCCGCTGTACGCATCAAGCACCACCAAGTTCACTTGCCTGGGATGCTTCGCATCCGCCGACGTGCTGGGAACAAAGCTCAACGACGTGGTCGCGCCAGGCTTGACTTCCCACGCTGCAACGGGTTTGTATTCGCGCACCACGAAGTCGTGTTTCAGAGTCACGCCTTCGTTTTCACCGGCTTTCACAGCCGTTGTGTGGTTCAACTCAGTCACCGCCCAGTAGGCCGCCAGCCGGGTTGGACCTCCGGCATTGGCTGCAACCTCGGCGTTGATTTGAGGGCCTTCGCGGGTCAGGCTGATCTGCGCTTGAGCAGGCGCACCTGCTTTCAAAGGCACGCGCGTGTTGATCCAGTCTTTGTTGTCCGCGCCGTCCAGCACCACTTGGGGCGTGTAGCTGAACTTGGCACCGTTGCTGGCCTGTTGCTGCGACTGCCGGGCGGTGTAGGCGGCGCTGGCGAAACGGTCTTTCCAACCCAGGCGGTCCCAATAGTCCACGTGAAATGCCAGCGCCACCGTGTCGCTGCGCGCTTCAACATCCGGCGCCATGCGCGACAACCAGCGGTCAGCCTGAGGGCAAGAATTGCAGCCCTCGGAGGTGTAGAGCTCGACCACGCGCGCAGCGGTGGCCGCGCTGCGTGCCGAGCAGCTGCCCTGTGTCGGATCCGCCGCCAGCGCTGATGTTGCGAAGGCCAGGTTGGTGAATGCAGCTATGGCGGCAAGCGCTTTGATTGGGTGCAGGGGCTTGGTGTTCATTCGACGGCTCCAGAAGGCTGATTCGAAGTCGCGGAGGTCTAGATTTTCTTACCTCGTTCCGATCAGTGGGCTCAGGTCAAGAACGGCCACGTCTGGGAGGTTCGATCCATCGTGTCGACCGGACTGGGTTCAGACCCATGCTTAAAGGCGTGCGCTTGAATCCAGCGGGCCCGCTGCCACCGAGTTTATTTGTACCCGGATTTTATTTGACATGCTAATTTTACCCGGATAGAATAAGCAACATGAACGAAGCACTGCCAATGACCCACACCGCTTTCCTGGACGGGCGGCGCCTCGCCACCGGTCCGTTGCATGAGGTCGCGGTCGCTGTCCTGCGGGCGCAACAAGCCCGCCCTGAAGGGCAGCCGCTGGTCTTCAGCAATGCCAGCGGCCAATCTGCCGACCTGGATCTGCGCGGCGGCGAGGAAGCCGTCGCGGCGCGCTACACCGTGGCTGTGCCGCCCCAAGCGCCCAGGGGCCGCGGCCGCCCGAAGCTCGGCGTAGTGGCGCGGGAAGTGACGCTGCTTCCGGAACACTGGGACTGGCTCGGGGCGCAGACAGGCGGCGCCTCTGTGGCCTTGCGCAAACTGGTGCACGAAGCGCGGCGCTCCGGCGGCGACCGGGCGCGGACCCGCCAGGCGCGCGACCGCGCTTATCACGCCATGTCCACGCTGGCCGGCGACCTCGCTGGCTTCGAGGAAGCATCGCGGGCACTGTTCGCCGGCGACCACGAGCGGCTGGTGGTGCAGATGGCCACCTGGCCGGAAGACGTGCAGGCCTACGTGCACCAGCTCGCCGAACCCGCACCCGGCTAAGCCCGACCTCTTTCACCTTTGTTTGCAACCAGCGCAAGGCTCCCAGCTGAGCGCTGCGGAGAAACACGTCCGCGATTTACAGGAGCTTTTATGAACCCGCCAGAAACCAACACGCGCGCCGCATGGGCGCCGACCTTGCGCACGCACTACCTTGCGCTGCTGACACCCCTCGTGCTGACGCACGCGCTGCAAAGTGCGGGTGGATTGCTCGATGGCTTCTGGCTCGGGCACCTGCTGGGCGTGCGCGGCATCGCGACGGCTGCCTCCTTCTTTCCCGTGTTCTTCTTGCTGCTGTCGTTGATCATCGGACTGGGCGCCGGCGCGACCGTCCTTGCGGGACAAGCGTGGGGCGCGCGCGATGCGGCGCAAGTGCGGCGGGTTGCCGCGACGGCCTTTGTGGCTGCACTTGGCGTCGGGCTGGCGGTCGCGCTGGCCGGTGCGTGGTCTGCACCGTGGTTGATGCGGGGTCTCGGCACGCCGCCGGACATCTTGCCGGACGCGATCCGCTATGCGCGCGCCATGCTGCTGGTGATGCCCTTCGTGTTCGTCGCGTGGACGGGCTTGTCCCTGAGCCGCGGCACCGGCGACGCGCTCTCGCCGATGTGGTCCCTGCTGGCTGCGACGCTCGTGGGCGCGGTGTGGACGCCGCTGCTTGTTGCGGGCACTTCTTTGGGCGCGGCTGGCGTGGCCGTCTCGGTGCTCGTCGCGCAGGCGGTTGTGCTGACCGTGTTGATTTGGCGCTGGCGTGAGGGCGGGCATCCCCTCGCCCCTACCACCACCACCACGCCCGGCGACGGCGCCGGGTGGCAGGACTGGAAGCCGAGTGCGGCCATCGCCCATCGCATGCTGCACATCGGCCTGCCGGCCGCATTGCAGATGCTGGCGATGGCGCTTGCAGAGATCGTGCTGCTGGGCCTGGTGAACCGTCACGGGTC
>JBBRGA010000176.1:0-6108 GCA_038241115.1 Burkholderiales bacterium
CGTGCGCGCTGGCCATCAGCGCAGGCAGGTTCATTTCACTGGCCGCGCATGTCGCCTGTGTGCGGCGCCGGGCTCATGCTGGCGTGCTTCGCGAACAGCTTGCGGGCCAGGGCCACCAACTGGTTCTCGCTGGGGTGGTCCACCACCTCATAGCCGACGATGCGCGCGGCGGTTTGCGGACGGTGTTTGTCGGCGTAGCGGCGAAAGTCAGCCAGCGCGGTGTGCGAACCGGCCACCAAAACCTCGGTGATGCCGTCAAGCGCATCACACACCTCGCCAAAAAACTCATGCTCTGAACGCACCGTGCTGCCGTGCTGAGCGGTGTGATGCGTGTGCGAATGCACCTTGCTCGCCACCACATGCTCGGCGTCGAATTGCAGCACTTGCGCGGACTGATGGTCGGTCCAGACCACGGCGTGAAAAAGTGTCATCGGGAACTTTCTTGGTTAATGGCGCGCGCGGTTCAGGCGAACAGGGTCAAAGCCAGGGGTTGAAATAAGAGAGTCAGCGCTTCAGCGCCCCGCCGTGTCAGCGCGACGCCCGCTTTCAAAAAGGAACCAGTTGCGGCGCTCGGCCTCGTCCAGCCACACCTGAATCAGGCTGGCACTGGCGATGTCACGGTGCGCTTTGCACAAGGCGTGCGCTTCGCGCAAACGGCTGGCCACGGCCTTGTTGTCTTCGCACAGCTCGCACAACATTTCAGACGGCTCGACGCAGTCGGCGTCGTTGTCAAAAATACGCTGGGTTCTTGCCACGTGGCCAATCGAGCGCAGCGTGTTGCCGCCGAGTTTGCGAACACGCTCGGCCAAAACGCCGATCACCGCGTCGAGCTGATGCTGCTGCTCGTCCAGCATCAGCCGGTACTCGCCGAAGTGCGGGCCGCTCATGTGCCAGTAGAAATTACGCGTCTTGAAATGCAAAGCAATGACGTCGGCCAGCACACAGTTCAGCGTCGCTGTGAGCGGCGCGGTGGACGTCGCGCGCAAGTCCGACGGCGTGCGCAACAAGACTTTCGTTCGGGCTTTTTGACGAACAGCGGGTCGCTCGGCGGTGACGTTCATGGACGGACTCTCGGAGATGTGCGTTGGGTCAAGCGTTCTCAGGTTTCGGCGCAATTTCAGTGCCACTGGGCTCAAGGCTAAAAGCCGCAGGGCAACCCGTCTGTGCGCCAGCGCACGGTGGCACCATCAAGGCGGCACCAAACTTCTTCTCTGATTCATGCAGCCCTGCCTCGCTGACACCTCCTTTCCATGCCCATCAACTACGCACGCGGCTTGACCGGGCGCCACCGCACGGCGCGGTCGAACCGCCATTTGGGCTATGCCTTGGCCTTCGTCGCGGGGGGCATCAACGCAGGCGGCTTTTTGGCGGTGAAGCAGTACACATCGCACATGACGGGCATCGTCTCGGCCATGGCCGACCACATTGCGCTGGGCGAATTTGCGCTGGTGCTGGTGGGTGCGGGCGCGCTGCTGACATTCATGCTGGGCGCGGCGTGCACGGCGGTCATGGTCAACTTTGCAAGGCGGCGCCAACTGCAAAGTGAATATGCGCTGCCCTTGTTGGCCGAGGCTTCTCTGCTGCTGTGTTTTGGCATTCTGGGCGGCTGGCTGGCGCAACTCGAGGGGCTGCTTTTCAGCCTCACGGTGCCGGCCACGGTGATGCTGCTTTGTTTCATCATGGGCCTGCAAAACGCGCTCATCACCAAGCTCTCACACGCTGACATTCGCACCACGCACATCACCGGCGTGGTCACCGACATCGGCATTGAACTGGGCAAGCTTTTTTACTGGAACCGCGCAAGCTCCATTGCCAGGCCGTCGGTGCTGGCAGACCGCCAACGGCTTGGCATGCTGATCACCTTGGTCTGCAGTTTTTTTGCGGGCGGCGTGGCGGGCGCCTTCGGTTTCAAGCATCTGGGTTACGTGTCCACCGTGCCGCTGGCGCTGATATTGATCACGCTGGCCGTCGTGCCGGCGGTGGACGACATCAAGACAGTGGTGACCCGATGGGCGAAGGCTCAGGCCGTCAAATAACTACAGCCGCGATCTCGGTCTGCGTGGCGTCCAGCGCGCTTGATCCAGATCAAACGCCGTGCTTTTGCCAAAGCGCCAAATGGCATTTTCAGTGTCGGTTTGCTTCGCAGCCCAACCCACCTCTACTGCCCAATCCATGTTCACCGTCAAACCTGAATCCCTGGCCATACAGCGCTTATTGCACTGGGAGCGCAGCTCGCCGGCTCGCATTGCGTTGAGCCAGCCGATGGGCGCAGGCGTGGTGCGCGACTTCACTTGGGGCCAAGTGGCGGACGAGGTGCGGCGCATGGCGGCGCACTTGCGGGCACAGGGTTGGCCTGCGGGCAGCAAGGTGGCGATCCTGTCGAAGAACTGCGCCTGGTGGTTGATGAGCGACCTGGCCATCTGGATGGCGGGCCATGTATCGGTGGGCCTGTACCCCACGTTGGCGGCCGACACCGTAGCGAAAATCCTGAAACACAGTGAAGCGCGGGCCTGCTTCATCGGCAAGCTGGACGATTGGGACACCATGAGACCCGGCGTTCCCGCTGAGTTGCCGTGCATCGCTTACCCGCTTTCGCCGCCCGACGTCACAAGCCGCAACAACGCCGACAACTGGGCTGCCATTTGCGCCCGCACCGCGCCGCTGCGCCCCGAACATTTAAGCGAATTGACACGCAGCCCTGACGATCTCGCCGCGCTGATCTACACCTCGGGCACCACCGGCGCGCCGAAGGGTGTGATGCACAGCTTCGGCTCCTTTGCATGGGCCATGAGCACCGCGCAAAAGCGCGTGCCCATGAATGCCGACGACCGCATGCTGTCTTACCTGCCGCTGGCGCACGTGGTGGAGCGCGTGCTGGTTGAACACGGCTGGCTGCACAGCGGCTTTCGGGTTTACTTTGCCGAGTCGCTGGAGACTTTTGCCACTGACATGCAGCGTGCGCGCCCGACCATCTTTTTTTCGGTGCCACGCCTTTGGATGAAGTTTCAGCAAGGCGTGCACCAAAAGCTGCCACCCGCACGACTCAACTTTCTGCTGGCCATCCCGGTGCTGGGAACGCTGGTGGGGCGCAAGCTGCTGCGGGCCATGGGGCTGGACCAGTGCCGCTTTGCGGCGGGCGGTGCAGCGCCCATGCCGATGGCCCTGCTGACTTGGTATCAAAGCATCGGCCTGCCGGTCAATGAAGGCTACGGGCTGAGCGAAAACCTGGCGGTGTCGAACCTGACGCTGGCGGGGCAGAACCAGATGGGTTCGGTCGGCCCTCCCTACCCCGGCGTGCAAGTGCGCATCGATGCGCAAACGGGTGAAATTCAGACCCTCAGCGGCGCGCAAATGATGGGCTATTTCAAAGAACCCGAGATGAGCCGCGCCGCCCTGACAGACGACGGCTGGCTGCGCACCGGCGACAAGGGCCAAGTCGATGTGCGCGGCAATTTGCACATCACCGGCCGCATCAAAGACCTGTTCAAAACCAGCAAGGGCAAGTACGTGGCACCGGCACCCATTGAAGAGCGGCTGGCGCTGCACGACGCGGTGGAAGCCTGCATCGTCACCGGTGCCAACCTGAGTCAGCCGCTGGGCATCCTGATGCTGAGCGCGCAAGCCGCGCAGGCCGCGCAAGTCCCCGCAGCGCGCACCGAGCTGGAGCAGTCGCTGGAGCAACACCTGAAGCGCGTGAATACCGCACTCGACCCGCATGAACAATTGGCCTGCCTGATCTTGGTGACCACGCCGTGGACCGTCGACAACGACATCGTCACGCCCACCTTCAAGGTCAAGCGCAACCGGATCGAAGACGTTTACGCGGCGCAGTTCGAAGCCTGGGAAGCGTCAGGCCGCAAGGTGATTTGGCAGACCGCTTAGGCGCTGAGCGGCAAACGCTGGCCCGATTAGCGCTTTTTCGCAACCAGCACCGTTGGCTCATCAGGCCCGAGCGCGCCGTCGGAGCGAGCCAAAAGGTAAGCGTACAAATCAAGCACGTGCGGGCTGACGCTGCGGTCGCCGCTCCACGCAGGCATCAGTACTTGGCCTCGCGCGCTGCGCCTGCGCCGCATGATTTCTTCCAGCATCGATTCGCGCACCACGCTGGCGTCGCTGCTTTTGGTCTCGTTGTCTGGCAGCACGATTCGGTAGCTTGTCAAAACCTTGGTCGCAAAGCCGCGCGGCGTGAGCGTTTTGATGCGATCCAACAAATTGGGTGCCAGATCGGTGCCCACGCCGCCCACGCCGTGGCAACCGAAGCAGGTGGTGTGATACAGCCGCCATCCGGTGTAGGTGCCGGCGTCCACCTTGCCGTTCACCACGCGGTAGTCACCGGGAACGGGCTCTTCGCTCGACGGATTCATGCTTTGCTGTGGCTGAGTTGGCTGAACCGGAACTTCCTGAGGTGGCGCCTGCTGAGCCGCGTTGGGTTGAACCACCACCATCAGACCCATCAAGGTGCTGCAAAGTGCCGCCGCTCGGGCTGCGCGCTTCAGGCTGAAGGAGTGCATTTTTTTCATGGGGGTGCGGTGCCGTTTCAACGCCGGTGGCTGCGGGCAAGTCGGTGCCGACAGACCACTGAATCGCTGCGAGGTAAGTGGTGCCTGGTGCATGGTCAGGGCACGACGTCGCGCACACCTTGATGCGCGTCAAATCAGCGCAAATCAATCATGCACGGCGGGCGGCAATAAGCGTTCGTATTCTTTTTTAACCACGCTGTAGCACTCACAGGTGCGTCGCTCGAGGCCCGCGCGATCGAGCACGTTGATGTGGCCGCGCGAATAAGAAATCAGGCCGGCATGTTGCAACTTCAGCGCTGCCTCGGTCACGCCTTCGCGGCGCACGCCCAGCATGTTCGCGATGAGCTCCTGCGTCATCGTCAGCTCGTTGGTTTGCAGCCGATCCAGGCTGAGCAGCAGCCAGCGGCAGAGTTGTTTGTCCAGCGTGTGGTGCCGGTTGCACACTGCCGTCTGCGCCATTTGCGTGATCAACGCCTGCGTGTAGCGAAGCAGCAGCTGCATCACTGCGGCCGAACCAGCAAACTCGGCTTTCATGGCGTCGGAAGTCAGTCGCAGACCCAAACCGGCGCTTTGCACCACCGCCCTGCTGGGCGTGGATTCACCGCCCATGAAAAGCGACACACCCACCACGCCTTCATTGCCCACCACCGCTATTTCGGCTGACGCACCGTCTTCCATCACATACAACAACGACACGATGGCCGTGGTCGGAAAGTAGGCGTGACTGAGCGTGGTGCCCGACTCGTACAACACCGCGCCCAGCGGCAACTCCACCACCTCCAGCAACGACGCCCAGCGCCGCTGCACGTCGGGCGGAAAGGCCGCAAACAGATGATTTTTCAGCGCTTCGAGCGAGATAACGTCTGAGACGTCAGAGTTGAATTTGCGCGCGACGGGCTCGCCAACGCCGGATTGATCACTCATGCTTTGTGGCGTTTCATCTTCTGCACCTTTCGAAGCTGAATTTGCCAAGCGCTGAGCTTGCATAGGACCGACCTGGGCGTGCGCAGGCCGACGATAGAAAGGGGAATCGATGACTTCAGCCATTCGCCATCGTATGTAGCCCAATGAGATGAGTGTGTAGGACTGCGGGGCTGATTGTTGTAAGGCTTGTGAGGCGTAAGGCTAGTGAGGCAGGCCGCCCGTCACAGTTCGGGCTGTTGTCCTACGCGAAGGCGGCGTGACCGCAGATTGGCACGGCGGCTCAGGCCCACTAAATTTTGCGGGTCGGTAAGCAAGCGCTGTCCAGCAACGACGTAACATGGGTTGCCTGAGCAAAGCATTGCTTGGCCACCGTAAAACCAAACCTTTCGGAGAAATTCAAATGACCCACAAACTCAACACCCTCGCCAAAGCAATTTCTGCAGCACTTTTGACGGCCCTCGCAGCCCAAGGCGCATTTGCCCAAGCCGCCTCCGAGCCCACGAAACGTGCAGAGGTGAAAGCGGAAGCCAAGGCCGCTACCAAAGACGGCAGCATGACCAATGGCCCAAGCGCGAGCCAGAAGCCGATGTCTTCCGGTGGCACCGACAAGCGCAAGAAAGAGAAAGCTGAAGGCAAGTCCAGCCTGCGTGCCGGTGAAGAGATC
>JBBRGA010000177.1:0-6004 GCA_038241115.1 Burkholderiales bacterium
CAATCGGCGATGACGGGCGAGTCCATGCCGGTCGAAAAATTCGCGCTGACTGCTGCAGCCGCCACACCGCCGAGCACGCCGCCGGGCACGTCAGCGGCCAGCGGCCCGCTCGACCAGCGCAACCTGGTTTTCATGGGCACCAACGTCACCTCGGGTACGGCCACCGCCTTGGTCGTGGCCACTGGCGTGCGCAGCTATTTCGGCACGCTGGCGGTTCACGCCACGGCGGTGGACGCATCCGGCAACAGCGCCCCCAACGCTTTCCAGACCGGCGTCAACAGCGTCAGCTGGCTGCTGATCCGCTTCGCTGCGGTGATGGTTCCCATCGTTTTTTTCGTCAACGGCTACACCAAGGGCGATTGGCTGCAGGCGTTCTTGTTTGCGCTGTCAGTGGCCGTGGGCCTGACGCCCGAGATGCTGCCGATGATCGTCACCAGCACGCTCGCCAAAGGCGCGGTGCTGCTGTCGCGCAAACAAGTCGTGGTGAAGCGGCTGGACGCGATTCAGAACTTCGGCGCGATGGACATCCTGTGCACCGACAAGACCGGCACGCTGACGCAGGACAAGATCGCCCTGGCGCGCCACGCTGACGCCTACGGCCAAGACACCGACGAGGTGCTGAACTTTGCCTATCTCAACAGCTACTACCAAACCGGCCTGAAAAATCTGCTCGACCGCGCCGTGCTCGACCATGTGGAGGTGGCCGCCGAGCTGAAGCTGAAAGAGGCCTACCGCAAGATCGACGAGATCCCCTTCGACTTCGAGCGCCGGCGCATGTCGGTGGTGGTGGCGGTGTTGGTGGACGGGCCAACGCACCTGCCAGAGCGCCCGCCAGAGCGCCCGCCAGAGCATCACCACGAGCTGATCTGCAAAGGCGCGGTGGAAGAGGTGCTGGCGGCATGCACCCATGTTCGGACCCAAGAGGCCGTCGACGCCAGCCTGGACGGCGAACGGTCGATGCCAACGTTGCCGCTGGACGCCGCACTGCTGGCGCGCACGCAGGCCGTCACAGTGGGCCTCAACGCCGAAGGGCTGCGCGTGGTGGCGGTGGCCGTCAAGACGCTGCCGCCCGGTCAAATGGTGTATTCGGTCGCCGACGAAACCGGGCTGACCCTGATCGGCTACATCGCCTTCCTCGACCCGCCCAAAGAGTCCGCTGCGCCGGCCTTGAAACAATTGGCGGCACACGGCATCACCGTGAAGGTGCTCACCGGTGACAACGACTTGGTCACGGCGCAGGTTTGCAAGCAGGTCGGCCTGCCACTGGCGGCCGGCAGCAGCGTGCTGCTGGGCACACAGGTAGAAGCCTTGAGCGACGACGCGTTGAAGGCCGCCGCCGAGCAGCACCACATCTTCGCCAAGCTCACGTCGCTGCACAAAGAGCGCATCGTTCGCGCGCTGCGTGCCAACGGCCACGTGGTGGGCTTCATGGGCGACGGCATCAACGACGCGCCAGCACTGCGCGCCGCCGACATTGGAATCAGCGTGGACAGCGCGGTAGACATCGCCAAAGAGGCCGCCGACATCATCCTGCTGGAGAAAAGCCTGCGGGTGCTGATTGACGGCGTGGTGGAAGGGCGCAGCACCTTTTGCAACATGCTGAAGTACATCCGCATGACGGCGAGTTCCAACTTCGGCAATGTGCTCAGCGTGCTGGTGGCCAGCGCGTTTTTGCCGTTTTTGCCGATGCTGCCGCTGCAATTGCTGGTGCTGAACCTGCTCTACGACATCAGCCAGACCGGCATCCCTTTCGACAACGTCGACGCCGATCTGGTGACCCAGCCTCTGCAGTGGAACCCGAAAGACATCGGCCGCTTCATGCTGTTTTTCGGGCCGATCAGCTCGCTGTTCGACATCGCCACTTTCGGCGTGATGTGGTGGGTACTGGCTGCCAACAGCGACCCGCTGCAAGGCCTGTTTCAGTCGGGCTGGTTTGTTGAGAGCCTGCTCACGCAAACACTGGTTGTTCACATGCTGCGCACGCCCAAGCTGCCCTTTGTGCAAAGCCGCGCCGCCGCACCGCTGTCGGCAATGACGCTGGCGATCATGGCCATCGGCCTGTGGCTGCCGTTCGGGCCGCTGGCCAGCTACTTCAAGCTGCAAGCGCTGCCATTGGCCTACTACGGCTGGCTGCTGGGCATCCTCGTCAGTTACAGCCTGCTCACCACGCTGATGAAGCGCTTCTACATCCGGCGCTTTGGCTGGCAGTAGGTGGAATTTGCCTGAGGGCGAAAAGGAAGCGCGGCTCCTGGCGGCCCTGCGCACCGGCTCGCCTGAATCGCGCGCTGTGGTGCTTACAGTTGCAGCCGCGCAAGCAGCGCACTGCTTTTTAAGGTCGGGCGCTGGTTCCTCCACTCGCCGAAGAAATTTCTGCGAAAGAACTGCACATCCGAACTCAAACGGTTCTCGTCGTCAAAGATGGGGAGCGAATCATCGGCTCGGCGGGGGCATCGTTTCAATCTGGGCCAAACCCGCCCTGCCTGTGCAAGCCGCTCAAGTCAAACTTCAGGCCTCACAACCGGGCCACTTCCCGTAACCGGGCCATTTGCGCTCGCCAACCTGAAAGGCAACACATTCGATGGCTTCACTACCTTCTGCCGCCACAGCGTGGACGCTGCTACTGATCGCCGGCGTGCTTGAAATTGTCTGGTCAAGCAGCATGAAAGCCTCAGAGGGCTTCACCAAGCACCTGTACACAGGAATCACATTTCTTGCCGCTTGGGTGAGCTTCTGGCTGCTTGGGCTTGCAATGAAATCCCTGCCTCTCGGAACCGCCTACGCGGTCTGGACTGGCATCGGCGCAGTCGGCGCGGCCATTTTCGGCATGGTGATCTTTAAGGAACCCGCAAGCGCCGCGAGAATTCTTTGCATCGCTGCAATCGTTGGTGGCATCCTTGGATTGAAGTTTCTGAACTGAGCGAGTTGCATTGCCAGCGCCAGCGCCAGCGCCAGCACCAGCACCAGCACCAGCACCAGCACCAGCACCAGCAGCAGCACCAGCACCAGCCGGCTTCTTGGTCGCCGACCCGCCGTCACTCGCTTCCCTCAAATGTTGAGCCGTCACCGCGACCCAGCAAGCGTGTGTCTTGAACCAGCCGATCCATCCCTGATCCGGTGAACCAAATGTCCATTTGCACAACTTTGATCGCAGCCAACTGCATCGGCACCCAGATGGACGGTGACAAGAACGGAACTCCCTGCGAGAAGCAGTGGTGCAACCGCTAAAGCCAAACGGTCGCCTGTGTACGTGGCTCGCACACAGCGCGCCCAAATGCTCATTGAGTCCTGAGAAAGATCACGACATGAAGAAAACTTTGAAGCGGTGGGTGGGCCGCTGGTGCAGCGCCGCGGGGTTGGCGCTGGCGGCTGCGGCTGCGATGGCGATGCCAGCGGCAGCGCAGCCTACGCAAGCGCGGCAATCGGCAACTGGGCAAACCCCGGAGTCCAAAGCCCAACCCCGATGCCTGAGCGTTGCTGCGTGTGCACCGCGCAGCAGCGGTGTCAATGAAGAGGTGTCTTGAGTCACCCAAAGCAAAAATTTACCAAGTGACGATCAGCACATTCCCAATGTCCGGCGTCTCGGCGTCAGTGCACACGCAATCGCAGGTGCATACGCCGAGGACAGCTGGAACCCGGCGGCGCACAACGCACCTGCGCCAGATATCCTCGCGCCATGAAGGTGAGTGAAATGCTGAAGCTATTGCACGGCGATGGATGGGCGGTTGTCGCGACGAGGGGCAGCCACCGCCAGTACAAGCACAGGGTCAAGCCCGGACGAGTTACGGTTCCAGGCAAGCCCAGCGACGATCTCGCCCCTGGGACACAGAACAGCATCTTGAAACAGGCCGGTCTGAAATAAGGAGCTTCACACCATGCGATACGCAGTAGTCATCGAAATGGCAGAAAACAATTACTCGGCCTACGTCCCCGACCTTCCGGGCTGCGTAGCAACCGGCGCAACCGTTGCTGAAGTCGAGACTGAAATTCGCGACGCGATCGCTTTCCACCTGGACGGTATGCGGGAAGACGGAATCACTCCGCCAGCGCCGTCGAGCCAGGTCGAATACATCGACGTTGCGGCTTAGCTGCGCAAATACAGCTCTTGCACGTCGACGCCCAACCCGTCGTGACGACGGCGCGCCGACGGCAAGTCATACGGGCAAGCAACCGACGTGCGAGCCGCGCAATTCAGCTGTTACTCGTTTCGCCAGAACGTCAGACCGTGCCATGTGCACCCTCCTTACTGCTCAACTCATGGTCGATGCAGGTCGCGGCTACAAGGTTTACGAAATGTTCATTCAGTCCTAAAAACGTGCACAGCATGAATACAAATTTGAGGCGGTGGGCGAGGACTTGGTGCAGCGCCTTGATGGTGGCGCTGGGGGTGGCGATGGCGATCGCGATGCCCGCGGCAGCGCAGGACTTGAAGCCGGTCACTGTGGCACAGGGACTGGCCAGCCCGTGGGGCTTGGCTTTTTTGCCGGGCGGTCGGTTTCTGGTGACTGAGCGGACAGGCCGCATGCGCATCGTTGAGGCCGACGGCAAGTTGTCGGCACCGCTCGAAGGTTTGCCGCCGATCAGCGTGGCCGGCCAATGTGGGCTGCTCGATGTGGTTCTTGACCCGCAGTTCGCTGCCAATCAACGGATTTTCTTCACCTTCACCGAGCCAGCGCCGGCCGGCCAAAGCGGCAACTCGACGGCTGTGGGCCGCGCGCGTTTGGTGGGCGACAAGTTGCTTGAGGTGCGCACCATCTTCAGCCAGCAGCCCAAGGTGGTCAGCAACCTGCACTGCGGTTCGCGCATTGTGTTTGCGCGCGACGGCATGCTGTGGGTCGGCTTGGGCGACCGTTTTTCGCGCAAGGACGACGCGCAGGACACCTCCAACCACCTCGGCAAGATCGTGCGCATCGACGTCGACGGCAAAGCCCCCGCCGACAACCCTTATGCCAAGACCGCAGGTGCCGCGTCCGAGCTGTTCAGCATCGGCCACCGCAACATCCAGGGCATGGCCTTGCACCCAATCACCGGCGAACTCTGGGAGAGCGAGCACGGTCCGCAGGGCGGTGACGAGATCAACGTCGTCAGCGGCGGCCGCAACTACGGCTGGCCGTTGATCACCCACGGCCGCAACTACGGCATCGGCACGGCCATTGGCGAGGAGGGGCCCAAAGCGGGGTTCGAGCCAGCGTTGAAACGGTGGGTGCCGACATCGGTGGCGCCCAGCGGCTTGGCCTTCCTCACCAGCGACCGCTACCCCGGCTGGAAGGGCAACCTGGTGATGGGCACGCTGCGCGAACAGACGCTGTTTCGGTTGGTGTTGGACGGCCGCAAGGTGGCGGGGGAGTTTCGGGTCAACACCGGCATCGAGGCCCGCCTGCGCGACGTGCGCCAAGGCCCTGACGGCTGGCTGTACGTGTTGACCGATGGCCCGCAGGGCCGCCTTATTCGCTTGGAGCTGCCTTCAAGTGGCTCACTTATCGCGGCGCGATGACCTTGCCGTCGATCACCTGAATGGTCTTGTCGCAACGCGCTGCCAATTCGGGGCTGTGGGTGACGAAGAGCACGCTGGTGCGTTGTTCGGCGTTGACCTTGCGAAGCAGGGCGAAAACAGCATCTGCGCTGACGGTGTCGAGGTTGCCTGTGGGCTCGTCTGCCAGCAGCAGCGCCGGCGACATGGCCAGCGCGCGGGCCAGAGCCACGCGCTGCTGCTGACCGCCAGACAGTTCTCCGGCGGGCTGGTCGCGAAACGCCGCCAGGCCGACGTCGGCGATGAGCTGCGCGGCGCGCTCGGCCATCGCGGCGTTCGGAAATTCGGCGTCGCCCAGCATCGGCAGCATCACGTTTTCGAGGGCCGTGAAAGCGCCGAGCAAATGGTGGTGCTGAAACACAAAGCCGATGCTGTGGCCGCGCAGCCGGGTGAGTTCGGCGTCCGCCAGCGTCACGGTGTCTGCGCCGGACAGTGCCAAGCTGCCGCTGCTGGGCCGGTCAAGCAGCCCGATGATGT
>JBBRGA010000178.1:0-5928 GCA_038241115.1 Burkholderiales bacterium
GTCGACCACCGTGCTGTAGATGTTGGTGAAGACCTTGAATTCGGGCGCGCAGCGGATGTCGTAGCCGTAGCTGGAGGTTCCGTAGCTGACGATTTTTTGACCGTCGGCCGAATGGCGAATTTGCCCCGGCTCGAACGGTTCGATCATGCCGGTGGTCTTGGCCATGTGGCGGATCCACTTGTCGCTCTTGATGCTCATTGCGCTTCCTTGGCCTTCAGGTTTGTGAGTGGACTTGTGCGGCACACATTTTAGGAGGCGCGTTCTGCAGCCGAGCCTGCCGCGGCCTTAAAACGAAATGCCGTAGCGCAAGCCCTTGACCTTGAGCACGGCCGATTTGAGCTTGATTTGCTCGAGCACCAAACCCGGGGCCAAGGTGTCGCCTTCCCGGTAAATCTGGCCGTTGATGATGAGCATGCGGTTGGCCGGTGTTTGTGAGTACATCGCACCGCCCACCGCCAGCGACGGCAGGCCAGCGCGCACATCGTCCGGGAGCTCACTCAAGGTGTAGACGCGCGCCTCGGGCGCGGTGGTGGCGGCGGTGGTGGCGGCGGTAGTGGCTGCGGGGGCAGCGGCCAGTGCAGCGGCACTTGCCGGTGCGCGCGCTGGGGCAGTGGCAGTGACACTGGTAGCGACAGGCGCAGCAGCGCGGGCCGCCGCCGGTGCCGCAGCATCCACCGATGGGGCCTGCGCCTTGGGTTTGGGCTTGGCTGCGGCGGAAGGCGGAACAGGCTCGACGGCACGGGTTTGACGCCCCGGCGCCGGTGCCGGTGCGGGTGCCGGTTGGGGCACTGCTGTCGCAGCAGCGATCACCGGAAGAGGCGGGGCCGCAGGGACCGGCAAAGGCATGATCACCGCGACCGGCGGCGCCACGGATGCTGCAGGTGCCGCTGCCACCGGCGCCGCTGCCACAGGTGCCTTGACGACAGTGGCCGCCTCGCGTGTCAAGAAAAACCACAGCGATCCCAGCATCACCATCAAACCCGCACCTCCCAGCGCCCAAAGCGCGGCTTGCGGTTTTGACGGCACGGCGCGCACTTCGTCGCGTGCTATCCAGGTGTCGGTTCTGGAGTGCAGGCCGGGCACGTCTTCACGCTCGCGCTCGCGTTCAGAATCGGCCCGCTTCAGGGCGTCGAGGATGTAGGACATGGCGATAGGTCCGGTCTACTTTGCAGACACTGCAGCGTCTGCAAACAGCCGCGGTTCGTCCACGCCGCTCACGCGGTTGAGTTGCATGAAGGTGGTGGGGCCTGCCACGCCATCGGCGGTCAGACCTTGCGAAATTTGGAAGGCCTCCACCTTCGCCTTCAACTTGGCATCAAAGCTCGTTTGACTTGCCGACGCGGCCTGGCCTGGTTGACCCGCAGGCGCAGGCTGGCCGCGTTGCGCAGCCAAATGCGTGGCCAGTTGCGTGGCCAGTTGCTGCACGCCACTGCCAGCGCTGCCCAACTGCAGCCTGCCGCGATAGTCAGCGGGTGCGCGCCACAGCGTGGCGAAATCGCCGCGCCACACCGATGCCAACGCCCACAGCGCCACGGTGCGCGAAACACCCGCCGCCTGCAGCGTGGCGGTCTGCGGTGTCAGGCCGGTCAGCAAGGCGTAGTGCGGCTGATCTTTCGCATCGAACAATGTCACGATGCCCGGGCGGTTGAGCTGGCGTATCAACGCTAAATTACTTTTGCTGCGCAAACAAAAAACCTGGCTGCGCTGCGCGGCGCCGCAGGCGTCACTCGCGCTCACGTTCGCTGCATTGGGGCTTGACGAATCGTTACTGCCCAAGTTGAGCTTCCAGAGCAACGCGAGTTCACGCAGAGCGGCGTCTTCAGTGCTGCGAAACGCGCCCAGACCGGACTGCAAGTCGGCGGTGTTCGAAGCCAACGTGGTGGCTGCTGGTGCGGCTGCTGGTGCTGTCAGTGACCCTGCCGATGCAGCGGGCGACGGGGCGGACAGCGTCGATCCCGCAGCCGCAGCTGTTGCGGAGGCTGAAGCTGAAGCTGATCCTGCTGAAGCTGCCACCATCCCAGCCGCCACAGCCTCAGCCGGTTTGTTCACTGCCGATGCCGCCGGCAAGGCAGCCAATCTGGCAGCCTGCGGGCGCAGGCGATCTTTCGCGGTCCACGCAATCAGGCCGACCAAACAAAGCAAAGTCAGGCCGCTGAAGGCCAGCCAGCTGCTGCGTCCGCCACCGAAAAAACCGCTGGTGAGCTTGGCTGCAGCGCCAAAGGTCTTGCTCAATTCAGCGCGGCCGAACACCTCTTGCGCGGCACGGTTCACGATGCTGCTGTTGACGCGGGCCTGGCCCGTTGAATAAGCACCCAGCAGCGCGCGGTCGCACAGCAAATTGATGCGACGCGGCACACCACGCGCCAGTTGGTGGATTCGGCTTCGGGCATCGCCGTCAAACGGCACCGCGCCGCGCATTCCGGCCACCGTCAAACGGTGGCGGATGTACTGCACGGTCTCTGCCTCGGACAGCGCGTCGAGGTGAAAGCGCGCCGTCACGCGCTGCGCCAATTGCTCGAGCTCAGGGCGCGCCAACATATCGCGCAACTCGGGCTGACCAATCAAAATAATTTGCAAGAGCTTGCGCTCGTTGGTTTCTAGATTGGTCAGCAGTCGCAGCTGCTCCAGCACATCGCTGGACAGGTTTTGTGCCTCGTCGATGATGAGCACGTTGTTCTGTCCTACCGCATGGGTTCTCAGCAGGAAATCGTTCAGCGGATCGATGTAGTCCTTGACGGTGGCCGCGGCCGCGTTCGGGGAATTGCGGGTCGGCAACGGGATGCGAAATTCACTGCACACCGACTGCAACAACTCCACCACCGTGAGCTTGGGGTTGAAGATGTAGGCGACGTTGCAGCGCTTGGGCAGACGCTCCAGAAAACAGCGGCACACCGTCGTCTTGCCGGCGCCAATTTCGCCGCTCAGCAGCACAAAACCGCCGCCGCTTTCCAGGCCGTAGAGCAAGTGCGCCAAGGCTTCGCGGTGCCGCTCGCTCATGTACAAAAAGCGCGGGTCGGGGGCGATGGAAAAAGGATCGCGTTTGAGGCCGAAGTAAGCGTTGTACACAGAGGTTGAGACGGCCTGGGAAAAGAAACTCGCCGCGCGGGAAGTTGACGCGTGGAAGGCACCGTGAGGAAATTTGCCGTGACGAAATTTGCGGTGAGTGAATTTGCCGTGAGTGAATTTGCCGTGAGTGAATTTGCCGTGAGTGAAGGCCGAGCGTTTTACATGATGGCTGTTTGTTCCCTACGTGGCGTTCACTTCGTGATCAGCAAGGCAGGCGCAAACATTTCGGTCGACGCCGTTTTTTTGCCTGCGAAGGTGTTGTCGATTTGCTGAGTCACCAACTCGGCCATGCCGCGAAAGTTTTGCTGCATCGAGGCAATCAAAGGCGAACCACGTTTGATCAGGTCCACCGCCTGGCTGGTGCCGTCGATGCCGGTGACGACGATCTCATTGCGTCCCGCGGCTTGTATCGCCTGCGTGGCGCCGATCGCCGGCTCGTCCCATGCGGCCCACACGGCGGTGATGGAACCCTTGGTGGGGTTGGCCGTCAGGATGCTTTCCATCTGCTTGCGCGCGTTTTCTATCGGACCGGGCACCTGCACATGCATCTCGCTCAAGACCTTGATGTTGGGCGAATTCTTCAACATGCCGTCCAGCTCGATCGAGCGCTTCACCACGCCCGGATGCGGCCTGTGGGTAAACACGACCAGCGTGCCTTTGTTGTTGATGGTTTTGAACAGGTGCTGGCTGATGGAAGCCGACATCGCGGCGTTGTCGCTGGTGGCATTCATCACCATGCCGGGGATGTAGCCAGAGTCGCAGCCGAACACCGGTATGCCCTTGGCGGCGGCGGCGGCAATTTGGGTTTTCACTTGGTTCGGGTCGGCGCTGACGATGACGATGGCGTCGGTCTTGGCGGCCACTGCGTCCTCCATGCGACTGGCCATCAGGCCAAAGTCGCCTTTGGTGTCGATGACGTTGGCTTTCCAGCCCTTTTTGCTGGCCAGTTCGCTCAAGGTTTTCAACATCTCGTTGGTGGTGACCGACTGTTGGTACGGCGTGATCAAGGTGATGGTTTTGCCCGCCTGCGCCGTGGCGCTGTTGCTCAGGCTCAATGCCCACGCGGCGCTGACGATGGCGCCAGCGCGTTTTACAAACTGACGACGTTGATGGTGAATGGACTGCTTGGTCATCGTGGCTCCTGGATGGGCTGGGTGAAATGGTTTGAGCGTGAAGTCTGCGCACGAGGCTTGACAGGCCTCATTGCGGCGATTGTGGGGCTGCGTGCGAGGCAACCGTCACGGTAGAAACCGCCGCCTGCAGGGCGCGCCAGCGGTTGGATTTTGCCGCCATGTCGCGCGCGGCATGTGCATTTGGATGCACCGTGACCTCGGCCTGACTTTCTGCGCTTTGCATCATGTTCTTTTCGGTGGCTTGCTGACGCCGCCGCACAAACGCTTCGGGCGATTCGCTCCACCCCAAAGCCGCCGCGGCAGAGGCTGCAGCACCCAGGCAAGGCAACAAATCGGCGTCTGCGGCGATGCGCAGCGGCGCGTCGAAGGTGTTGGCCAAGATCTGCATCCACTGCGCGCTGCGTGTGGCACCGCCGACGACGATCAACTCTAGGTTGGGCGCTCGGTTGGGAGCTTGGCCATCAGATTGCAGCAAGTCGAGCGCCCAGCGCAGCGACAGCGACACGCCTTCCAGCGCGGCACGCATCATCTGCGCCCGCGTTGTGTTCATCGACAAACCAACGAAAGCGCCCTGCCCCGCCGCGCTGTTCACCGGCAGACGCTCGCCGCTGAGGTAGGGCAAAAACATCAGGTCGGGGTCAAAGGGTGCCGCAGCCACGGCCTGTTCAAATTCGCCGTAACGCTGGTCTTCAGACAGGTCATCGGCCTGCGTCAACAAGCCCAGGGCCCAGCGATGTACCGCTCCGGCGTTGGAAATAGGCCCGATCAAGATGCGGCGCGGCGAACGCCGATTGCCTTCGCCCGGCAGAGCCGGCAGGCAGGGCAAGACGAACAGCGGCGCGCCTTGCGGGTTGAAGCGCTCGGACATGCGCGCCACCCAGCCTGATGTGCCCAGGTAGGCATAGCACTGCGAGGCATCGCTCACGCCTGCGCCCAAGGTGGTGGCGGCGGCATCACCCAAGCCGCACAGCACCGGGCAGCCCGCCCACAAACCCGTCACTGAAGCCGCCTGCTCACTGATGCCGCCCACGGCTTCACCGGCATTCAACAGCTCCGGCAGCACCGGTTTCAGCCCCAACTCATCCAGCCATGGGTGTGCCCAAACACCGCGCTCGATGTCAAACATGCCGGTGGTGGCCGCGGTGGTGGGGTCGCACACAAAGCGGCCAGTCAGACGCTGAATGACGAAGTCTTTGGCACCCACCAACACGTGCTCGGTGCGCAGCAGCAAGTCGCCTTGATGGTCGCGCAGATGCATCAGTTTCGGCAGCACTGAAGTGGCGTTGAAGGGGTTGCGGGTGACGCGGAAAATCTCATCGGCACCCAGCTGCCCGGTGATGCGAGCGGCCTCGGCACCGGCCCTGGCGTCGGTGTGCAGCACGGCGTGGCGCAGCGCAGCGCCGTGCGCGTCCAAAGGCAGCAGGCATTGCATTTGGCCGCTGAAAGTGAGCGCGGCGATGCTTTCAGGGCCCACGCCCTGCGCCCACCAACGCTGCAGAACCTGACAGAACGCCAGCCACCAGTCCTCGGAATCCTGCTCGGTGCTGAACGCCATGCCCAGGCCCGAATTGCGGTAGCTCACGGTGTGAGCCATTTGCATGCGGCCGTTGCGGTTCACCAATACCGCCTTGACGGCTGAGGTGCCAATGTCAAAGCTGGCAATCAAGCTGCCTGCTGCCAAGGTGTCCATCAAAGGCGCGTTCATCTTGACGCTCCCGCGCTGATTTTC
>JBBRGA010000179.1:0-5695 GCA_038241115.1 Burkholderiales bacterium
TCACCGATGCAGCGCTGAGCCGCTTGATGAATTTTGAGTTTCCCGGCAACGTGCGTCAGCTCGAAAACATCTGCCATTGGCTCACCGTGATGGCGCCTGCGCAGTTGGTCGAGCCCAAGGATTTGCCGCCTGAATTGCAACACGCAACAGCCAACCTGCTCGCGCCTTATTCGACGTCGGGCGCTGTGCAGCCAACGGCGGTCGTGCCTGTGGCAGCGCACTCAGGCGCCAGTGTCCCGGTAGCCGACTCGAGCCGCAGCATGGCTGGCGGCTCTGCTTCTCAAGCGCCTGCCGATCAGGCGTCGGCCTTGGGTGCGTACTTGGGAGCAAGCGCGATGGCCAGCGCGCACACTGCCGCGCTGACCTCGCCGGGCGCGACCGCAAATTCATTTGCATCCACTGCTGCCGCGCAGGTGCACGCAAGTTCTGCCAACGGGCCCGATTGGTTGGCCCAACTCGAAGCCGAAGCCCGCGCCCTGCTGCTGTCCGGTGCGCCCGAAGTGTGGGACACGCTCACGCGCAAATTCGAGGCTCAACTGATTCAGACCGCACTCGAAGTCACCAAAGGCCGCCGCATTGAGGCCGCGCAAAAGTTGGGCATAGGCCGCAACACCATCACGCGAAAGATTCAGGAGTTGGGCATTCCCTGAGGCTCAGGCGTTGGGTGCTGAGGTGGGCTTACTTTGCGTAAACCAAATCCCGCAAGAACAGCGACAACTGCGGCACATACGTCACCACCATGAGGCAAGCCAGGATCACCAACACAAAGGGAATCAGGTGGCCAATGATTTTGTCCAGCGAGATTTTCGCCACCGTGCAGGCCGCGAACAGGTTCACTCCGAACGGCGGCGTGATCATGCCGAGCGCCAAATTGACCACCATGATCAAACCGAAGTGAACCGGGTCAATGCCGAAGTGAATGGCCACCGGCGCCAAGATGGGTGCCAGCACGATGATGGCGGCACTGGTTTCGATGAACATGCCAATGAAAAACAGCGCGGCGTTCACGCCCAGTAAAAACAAAACGGGCGACTGCAGAACCGCTTCGAGGTAGCGCCCGATGGCGTCCGGCACGCCGGCGCGGGTGATCAAAAACGCGAACAAGCCTGCGTTCGCGATGATGAACATGATGACGGCGCTAGACATCACCGACTTGCGCAAAATCAAGAACAGGTCAGCCACCTTGATTTCGCGGTAGATCACCATGCCTACAACCAAGGCATAAAAAACCGCGACGGCTGAAGCCTCTGTGGGCGTGAAGATGCCGCCGTAAATGCCGCCCAGAATGATGACCGGCATGAGCAGTGCCCAACTGGCCTGCCATGCTGCTGCGCCAAATTTCAAACGCCCGTCGCCGTCGTTTTTGCCCCAGCCTTTCCAGCGGCAGTACAGGTGAACAAACAGCATCAGCGACAAGCCGATGAACAGCCCCGGGCCGAAGCCCGCGATAAAAAGTTCACCAATCGAAACCTCGGCGCTGACGCCGTACAAGATCATCGGAATCGACGGCGGAATGATGACGCCCAACTCGGCGCTGGTGGCTTGCAGCGCAGCCGCGTAACCCACCGGATAGTGGTGCTTGATGAGGGCGGGTATGAGGATGGCGCCGATCGCAAAGGTGGTGGCCACCGACGAGCCCGACACCGCCGCAAAAATCATGCAGGTCAGCACGCACGTCATCGGCAAGCCGCCTTGCACACCGCCGACGATGCTCTTGGCAAATTCAACCAGGCGTCGCGAGATACCCCCGGTTTCCATCAGGTTACCCGCCAAGATGAAAAACGGAATGGCGGCCAGCGGAAACTTGTTGATGCTGGAAAACATTTCCTTCACCGAAATGAGCATGTTGGCATTGGCCACCTGAATGCCCAATATCGAGGCCAGGCCAATGGACACCGCCACGGACACCGTCAATGCAAAACACAGCACCATGGTGCAAATCATCACGATGCTCATTGCGCGGTCTCCAACTCATTGCGCTGCGGATCAAGAAAATTCGCAACGATTCCCAGCACGCTGAAGGCCGCGCCCACAGGCATCGCCACGTAGCCCCAAAACATGGACAGCGACTCCAAGCCCGCCATGCTTTGCACGCGCCCGCGCAGGGCGTAGTCCCAGCCCCACCACAAAATGATGCTGATCAAGGCCAAAGTGGCCAGGCACACCGCGGCATCGAGCAAGCGTTTGACTGCCGGCGGGCTCCAGCGGTACAGCACATCGACGCTGACCATGGCGCCCTGTCGAAACGCCATCGGGATGCCCATGAAGACCATCCAGATCAAGCTCAGGCGGATCAGGATTTCACTCCACTCGGCGGGCTGCTCCAGCACGAAGCGCGTGATGATTTGGAACATGCCCAGCGCTGACGCAATCACCAGCATCAGGCAAGCCACGCCCATCGAAAACTGGGTGGTGCGATGTTCGAAATTGAGGAATGTTTGCTTCACGGGGCGGTGACCTTTTTCATGCAGCTTAGGATTTGGAGTGCAGAAACGAGGCTGCCCGCGAGCCCATTCAGCATGGTCTCGCGGGCAGTCAAAAAGTGTCGGGCTTGGCTTACTTGACGGCGCGAATCGCGTCCAGGTTGGCTTTGCCGAACTGTTTTTCAAATTCTGCGTTCACTGGGGCCAGCATGGCCACGAACTTGGCTTTATCGACGTTCTCGGTCACCGTCATGCCCTTGGCGCGCAGGTCGGACACACCGGTGGCGTCGTCTTGGTCGACGCGCGCGCGGTTGAGCTTGGTGCCCTCTTTGGCGGCGTCGATGAAGGCTTGTTTGTCGGCCGGTGTCAGCTTTTCAAACGCTGCTTTGTTCATCACAAAAATTGCCGGTGAGTAGACGTGGCCGGTCAGCGACAAATGCTTTTGCACTTGATCAAACTTGGCCGACATGATCACCGACAGCGGGTTTTCCTGACCGTCAACCGTGCCTTGTTGAAGGGCGGTGAACACCTCGGGGAATGCCATGGGCGTGGTGACGATGCCCAGGCCTTTGTAGGCGGCGATGTGCACTGGGTTTTCCATGGTGCGCATTTTCAGGCCCTTCAAGTCTTCAGGAACTTTCACGTCGCGCTTGCTGTTGGTCATGTGGCGCACGCCGTTCTCGGCCCAGGCCAGGGCTTTGAAACCCTTGGCGTCAAATTTGGTCAGCATTTCTTGACCGATGGGGCCATCGAGCACGGCACGCGCATGGGCTTTGTCGCGGAACAAAAACGGCACGTCCAAAATTTTGGTTTCGGGTACGAAGTTGGGAATCGGGCCGGTAGAAGAAAACGCCAGTTCCTGTGTGCCTAACTGAACCGCTTCAATCGATTCGCGCTCGCCGCCGAGTGCGCCGGCGTAAAAAGTTTGAATCTTGTAGCGCCCAGCTGTGCGCTTTTCGACTTCTTTGGCAAAGGTGTCAATCGCCACACCTTGGTGCGAGTTTTGCGCCACCGAAATGCTGATGCGCATGGTGGTCTGCGCAGTGGCTGCTGCAGCGAAGCCCAGAGCCAGGCTCAGGCCGATCAAGAGTTTGGAAAGTTTCATGGGGTGGTTCCTCGGAAGTGTGGATTTGCAACGGCCCGGCGCTTGGCTTGGAACGTTGGAGCGCCCGGATTGTTGCTGCTAACCGGCCTCGGCTTAACGCGGGTTTTCGCGCATGTAATCCAAGACGATGCTTTCAAAGTCAGGGTCGGGCAGCAAGCCCAAAGCGCGTGCGCGGGCCGCATCAATCAGCGAGGGCCAACTGGTCACGATGTTCGCTATTTGCGCATTGGGCACCCAGTCGATGAGATCAGCGGCGGCTTTGCCTCCCAGCTTCGCCAGCGCGTCGGCCATGGCACCCACGGTGACCGTCAGTGCAGGAAAGTTGATGGCGGTGCGTGCACCCCAGTCGGCGTCGCTGGCTTGCACCGCGCAAATCAAGCCTTCTATCGTGCGGGCGGGTGAGGCCAGTGCAACCGCTGTCTCTCGGGGCACCGGACAGGCTGCGCGCAGGCCCGCCAACGGCTCGCGAATCATGCCGCTCAAGAAGCTCGATGCCGCACCGTTGGGCAGCCCTGGCCGCACGCTGACCGTCATCAAGCGCACGTTGCGAGCGCGTATGTAGCCTTTGCGGCCGTAGTCGGCCACCAACTGTTCACCGATGAACTTTTGAATGCCGTAACTGTTTTGTGGCGTGGGCAGAGTGCGGTCATCGATCACGGCCGGCAGCGGCTGCGCGGCCGAGTTGCCGAACACTGCCAACGAGCTGGCAAACACCACCGTGGGCTGCGTCTTCGCAAAGCGGCACATTTGCAGCAAGGCGCGGGTGGCGTCGACGTTGCTGCGCATGCCCAAGTCAAAGTCGGCCTCGCATTCACCGCTGACGGCCGCAGCCAAATGAAACACCACATCGGCCCGCGTCCAGAGCGGCAAGGCGGCGGCATTGGCTGGCGTATCGCCCAAAAGCCCATTCAAGAGCTGATTCAAGTCGCCCACCACCGAGGTGATCCGGCTGTCGTGCAGCAGGTCGGCCGGCGGTGCGGTGCGGTCGACCAAAGTGATGTGGGCAATGCGCTGCGGCGCGGCGCCCGCCAACGACAGCTCGCCTCGCGCCAAGAGTGCCTTGGCCAAGCGCGCGCCTAAAAATCCGGCACCGCCGGTGATGAGGATGTTCATGTGATGGCTGACTCGTTGCGTGTTGGTGGATCGGTGGCGACGCTGCGAGTTTTTCACACGCAGACTGATCGCCGCACCCGGGCGCTTGAGGTTTTGTAGGAATTTGCCTTACACGCGCCACAGAAGAAGATGGACTTCAGCGGTAGAACTGACCTGATGTTGCAGGCCAGTTGGCGTCTTCACAATTCGCTTCACGTTGAGACACACAGCCGACCCACAAGCTGCCGACCGACAAGCAGCCAAGTGCCCAAAGTCGACTTGTGGCAGACAACACGAAACAACCCTCACCACCCACGCCCTGGAGCACACCATGAACGCAGTTCAAATGTTGACCGAAATCCGCGAAGCCAACTTGTCGTACCTGATGCTGGCCCAAAGCTTGATTCGCACCGATCGCGATCAAGCGCTGTATCGGTTGGGTGTGAGCGAAGACACCGCAGCGCTGATCGCCCTTTTGACGCCTGCACAGATGATGAAGATTGCTTCGGGCAACACCTTGCTGTGCCGCTTCCGCATGGACGACGATCTGGTGTGGGGCTTGCTGACCAACCACGGCAAAGGCGCGGCGAACGACACCACGACCCGCCTGCACGCCAGCATATTGATGGCCGGTCGCCATCAAGAAGCTGCATAAATGTCGGCCCCGGTGCGGCATACCGCACCACCCCCGAGGGGTGACAAGCCCGCTTGGGGCGGCCCGGCGCCGGCTTGTCTTGCGACGAACACCACGGCCCAGATCATTCACTGAATCGTAAATCCAGGAGCACATCAAATGCGTGTCAAAAGCATCCTCACCGAAGCCAAGCAGATCAACCGCGCGGTCACTCTCATCAATCTCGGGGCGCGTTTGCAAGTGCTGGAATCAGAAACCGACCTGAGCTACGAGCGCCTGTTGCGCCTGTACAAAGAAGTGGCCGGCAAGTCGCCGAGCAAGGGTCAGCTGCCTTTTTCTACCGACTGGTTCATGACCTGGCAGCCCAACATCCACGCCTCGCTGTTCCTCAACATCCACGAGTACCTGAACAAGGTGGCCGAGATGGACGAGATTGACACC
>JBBRGA010000180.1:0-5597 GCA_038241115.1 Burkholderiales bacterium
CCTCGACCCGCTGTGTGGCCGGCGCTGCGGCCATCGCGGGGGCCGGGTGGAGCAGGGCGGTCAACAAAAATGCCAGCGCAGTGAGCGCAAGCGCCAACAGCCGCATGAAGCGCTTTGTCGCTGCGGCCGGCGTGCCGGCAGGTTGGTTGACGATGGAGATCATGGAGTGAGTGCGGCAAGAGCGCGACGAGAGTGTGGACAGACGTAAGCGAATGTCATATTGGACAAGCTTTTGGCCCTTTGAACCCGCGTAGCCCCGAGATCTTTACCCAGTAGACGTGCAGCAACGCACGGCAACACGCTAAACGGTCTGCGCCGCCGCTGCCGCGGACAAGCCAACCAGCATGTGGGACAACTGTTGCGCCTGCCGCTGCAGCGCGGCGCCAACCTCAACTCGTCGAGCGGCATCCAGACGCGATGAGATCGCGGCCACGCTGATGGCGGCCAGTGGGTAGACCGCCGGCAATGCCACGCCCACTGCAGCAGTTCCGGCCACCACCGCGCTGTCAAGGAAGGCAAAGCCGCGTGCGCGGCCTTCTTCCACGGCTGCTTTCACGCGCGCCGGGTCCAGCACCGACAACTTGGCGTAGCGCTGCGCGTTGGCGCTGATGATCTCGTTGGCCTCGTCAGGCGGCAGCGCGCACAGGATGGCCAGGCCGCCGGCGCCCACGCCCAGCGGCCGACGGATGCCCACATCGAGCGTCAGCGCCTTGATCGGGTAGTCGCCCAGCGCGCGTGCGGTGCAAATCGCCTCCAGGCCACGCCGCTCGCTCAGATAAACGGTGTCTTTGGTTTCTTCGGCAATCTCGGTCAGCGCCAACTCGCAACGTTCGGCCAGCTGAAACCGTGGGCGCGTCAGCAGACCCAACTCGTGCAGCAGCGGCCCCAAAAAGTATTTGCGCGTCACCGGATGGCGCTCGACCATGCCTTCCAGCTCAAGGCGCTGCAGCATGCGAAAGCAGGTCGACGTGGGCAGCCCGCTGGCGGTGGCCACATCGCCCAGACGCATGCCGTTGCGCCCCCTCGATGCGACCACCCGCAGCATGCTGACGACGCGCTCAATGCTCTGGGTGCCACTGCGCACAGTCCCTGTCGAAACGCTCTGTGTCATTGCGACCTTCCCGACGCAAACGGTTTCCACCATGCGGCAGAACTTGGGGTTCGACCTGAAGGCCAAAGCGTGTGTTTCATTGGACGATACCCCTTGGTTTATTTCTTTTGAATTGCCACATTGTGACAAACTTAATTTCGCGCGTGCCGCAGACCATGACCGAAAAAATCCTGGCCCGCGCGAGCGGGCGGGCCTCGGTGCAGCCCGGCGACGAGATCGAGGCCCGGCCTGACTTCGTCATCAGCTACGACTTTCCTGGTTACACCGATGTGTTTTTCCGCGAGGCCCGAGAGGAATTTGGCATCGACAAGGTCGCCAAGCCCGAGCGTTTTGTGCTGTTCATCGACCACATGATTCCCGCGGCCGCGCCCAAGGAAGAAGAGTTGCACCGCGGCACCCGCGCCTGGGGCGCCGCGCAGGGTGTGCCAGTGATCGAACGCAAAGGCATCGGCCACCAGGTGTCGGCAGAGATGGGCTACGCCACGCCGGGTGCGTTCATCGTGCACTTCGACGGTCATGTCAGCCAGCTGGGCGCGTTCGGTGCGTACGCCTTCGGCGCGCGCAAGGGCGTGTTGGAAGCCTATGTGTCCGAAACCATCGCGCTGCGCGTGCCGCCCACGGTGAAGATCGTGCTCAACGGCAGCTTGCAGCTGGGCGTCATGGCGCGCGATGTGTTCCATCACCTGGTGCGGGTGATGGGCCCGTCGTCATGTGCGTTCAAGGCGGTGGAGCTGAGCGGCCCGGTGATTGACGCGATGAGCGTCGAGGGACGGCAGACCATCTGCGGCCAGGCGATGTTTCTTGGCGCCACCACGATGCTGATCGCGCCCGACGCGGCCACCTACGCCTGGCTGGACGGCCGCAAGCGGCTGGACGTCGCGCCGGTGCATCCGGATCCTGATGCGGTTTATGAGCGGGTGGTCACCCTCGATGTGTCCACTCTCGAGCCGATCGTGGTGATACCGCCCAGCCCGGCCAACACGCGTGACCTGTCGGCGCACCTGGGGCTTGAAGTGCATTCGGGCTACCTGGGCTCGTGCGCCAGCGGCCGGCTGGAGGACCTGCGCATCGCCGCACAGGTGCTGCGCGGGCGCCAGGTCAAGCCGGGCTTTCAGCTGCATGTGGTGCCCACGTCGCAGGCCATCATGGTGCAAGCCGCGCGCGAGGGGTTGATCGAGACGCTGGCCGAGGCCGGCGCCTTCATCAGTTCGCCGACCTGCGATTACTGCTACGGCCGCATTGCCACGATGGCCGACGGCCAGCGTGCCGTGTCCACCGGCACCTTGAACACGCCGGGGCGCATGGGCAGCGTCAATTCCGAGATCTACATCTGCAACGCTGCGGTGGTGGCGGCGTCGGCTGTGGAAGGCTGCATTGCCGACCCGCGGCCTTATCTGACCCACAGCCTGGGAGCTTTGTGATGGCCATGCAAAACCTGCGGGGTCGCGTCGCCTGGGTGTTTGAAGAAGACGACTACGACATCGACCTGATCGTGGGCGTGCGCAACATCAAAGTCACCGACATCGATGAACTGGCTGCACTGGTGATGGCCGACCAGGCACCCGGCTTCGCCGCCACGGTGCAGCGCGGCGATCTGCTGGTGGGCGGGCGCAATTTTGGCTACGGCCATCCGCACTACCCCGCAATGCGCGCGATGCGCCACCTGGGCATCGCCGGCGTGGTGGCCGAATCGTTTTCACCGGGCTTCTTTCGCGGCGAGATCAGCATGGGCTTTCCCCTGGTCACCTGTCCCGGCATTCTGGGCGCGGCCCGGCGTGGCGACGCCGTCGAGGTGGATTGGCAGGCCGCGCAGGTGCGCCTGCCCACACGCGGCCAGACGCTGGCGCTGCAACCGCTGGGCGCCGCCGAGCGCGGCACGCTCGAAGCCGGTGGGCTGATTCCGTATCTCAAATCGCGCATGGCCCAGGCCAAAGGAGTTGCAGCATGACCACCACCCACCAACAACTGCGCCAACAACTTCGCGGTCGAATCACCAGCGGCCCCACCTTCTGGTTTGCCGGCGCGCAAGACGCGCTGTCGGCGTTGCTGGTCGATCAGTCGGATTTCGACGGCATCTTCAGCACGGGCTTCGGCATCTCAGCGTCGTTGCTGGGCCAGCCCGACATGGAGCTGTACACGCTCAGCGAAAACGTGCAGGTCGTCGATCACATGGCCAACGTCGTGCGCAAGCCGATCTTTGCGGACGCCGACACCGGCTACGGCAACGTGCTGAACGTCGCCCGCACGGTGCGCGCGTTCGAGAAAGCCGGCGTGGCCGCGTTGTCCATCGAAGACCAGGTCAGCCCCAAGCGCTGCCCAGCGGCGGCCACGCAGTCTGTCGTGGTGCCGTTGGTCGATGCGGTGGCACGTGTGCGCGCGGCAGTCGATGCGCGGCAAGACCCAGACTTGCTGATCGTCGCCCGCACCGACGTGTCCGACCCGCAAGAGGCGCTGGAGCGCGCGGCCCGATTTGTCGAGGCAGGCGCCGACCTGATCCAGCCCATCTCACGCACCTTCAGCAGCTACGACGACCTGGCGCGCCTGCGTGAGGTGTGCGGCTGCCGGCTGTCGCTGCAGCTGATGGAAGGCACCTGGATGGCCAAGCTCGACAGGGCGCAGATTGAATCGGTGGCCGCCTTTGCCACTTACCCCATCGTGACGCTGTTCAGCATGGTGCACGCAATGCAGACCAACCTGGCGGCACTGGCCGCGCAGCGCGGCGCGCCCATGACCGCGTTGCCATGCGGCCGCACCACGATGGCAGCCTTCAAAGACCTGATCGGCTGGCATGCGCTGGAGCAGAAACAGGCGCTGTACGAGTCGGGCATTCACAAGCGGTCGTGACAAGGTTTCAGTTTTTCACGCCTGTAAAAAATCCAAAAAGCAATCCAACCATCAATCCAACAAACAAACCCACCAGGAGTCTTCCATGAGCTTCGTTCGTCGTCGTGTTTTTTCGGCCAGCCTGATCACCTCGGTGCTGCTGACTTCCGCCCCCGCTTTGGTGCTTGCACAAGCGCAGGCCTTCCCCAACAAGCCGATCCGCATCATCGTTCCGTACCCGGCCGGCGGCGCCACCGATGTGGCCGCGCGCTTGTTGGCACCGCGCCTGCAAGAAGAGCTGAAGCAGAACGTGATTGTCGAGAACAAGCCCGGCGCCAGCGGTAATCTCGGCATGCAGTCGCTGATGCAAAGCCCGGCCGATGGGCACACGCTGGCCATGAGCCTGACGGGCATGCTGTCGGTCAACCCGGTCACTTACACCAAGGCCGGCTTCACCGCCGCCGACTTCGTGCCGGTGGCCAGGGTGTCGCTGGCCCCGCTGGTGTTGGTGGTGCCGGCTGCATCACCCTGGAAAACGGTGGGCGACCTGGTGGCAGCTGGCAAGGCAGCGGGCAAAGACGGCTTGCCTTACGGATCGGCGGGCGCGGGCGGCCTGTCGCACCTCGCCTCTGAGCTGCTCAATGCCAATGCCAACGGCAACTACACCCACGTGCCCTACAAAGGCGGCGCGGCCACCGCCACCGCCGTGCTCGGGGGCGAGGCCACCACAGCGTTCAACACGATAGAAACGGTTCTGCCCCTCATACGCGCCAAACGGTTGCGAGCCCTGGCAGTGTCTACTCGGGAACGCTCACCCGCGTTGCCTGACGTGCCCACAGCGCTGGAGGCAGGTATCAAGAATTACGAAGCGCTGGGCTGGTTCGGGCTGATGGCGCCAGCCGGCACCCCTCAGGCCATCATCGGACAATTGAGTAGCGAAATCACTAAAGCTATGGCCACACCCGCGATACGCGAGCGCGCTTTGCAGGAGGGGGCGACTCCCGTCGGCAGCACGCCGGCGCAGTTCGAGCGCTTCGTCCGCGACGAGATCGCCAAGTGGACCCGCATCATCGCTGACGCCGGCATCAAACTGGAGTGAGCGCCGTTCAGCGATCGGCGCGTCCATGGCGGCGCAGCTCCACTGTCAGCTCTTCCACGCTGGTCCACTGATCGCAGCGATTCACCGCCTCTTCAACACGCGCCACACCTTCCGGCGTGAGCACGAAGCCGGCGAGGTCGCGGACTTTGTCGCGTATCTCGGCGTCTTCATAAGGCTGATGGAAATCCCCGCGGTGGCTTTCGCACGCGTGGCTCGCCTGTCTACCATCTTTCAGCGTGACGGTGACGCGCGCGGGACGTAGACGTGGCGCCACGGCGCTCATCGCGCGGTCTTCGGTGACATGCACGCGATGACGCAACGTCGCGATCAGAGGATCACTCAGCGCCGTGTCGTCGATCGCTGCGTGGTCGGCACTGCCGCGCACCACCAGCACAGCCGCCGCGTGGGGCAGCGAATACTTCGACGCGAAGTAATTCGGCGGATCGGGGTTGCGCATGACTGAAGCGAAGCGATACGTGTCAATGTCGATGCGCTCGATATCATCGGGTTGCGGGTGCAGAGCGTGCAGCACCTGTTGCAGCGAGTCGAGCGCCGGGTGTATCG
>JBBRGA010000181.1:0-5564 GCA_038241115.1 Burkholderiales bacterium
AAATGGAAGCTGTCGCTACCTCGCCAGCGACCTCAGTGCCAACTTGATGCCTTCGCTGACGCCTGCCTCCGCGGGCAGCGCCTTCAACGCGGCGGCTGCTTCGCGGTCGTTGTAGCCCAGCGCCAGCAGGGCTTGCAAAATATCGCTTTGAACGCCTTGCGTGGCGCTCACCTGCAGGCTTGGCGAGTCGCCCAGCTTGCCTTCGAGTTCCAACACCAATCTCTCAGCGGTTTTTTTGCCGATGCCAGGCACCTTGGTCAAGCGCACGCTGTCTTTTTTGCTCACCGCCGATGCCAGTTCACTGACGCTGAGGCCGGACAGTATCGACAGCGCCATGCGCGGGCCAATGCCGGATATCTTCACCAGTTTTCTGAAGGTGGCGCGCTCCTCGTGCGTGAGGAAGCCGAACAGCACCTGCGCATCTTCGCGCACCACAAAGTGGGTCAGCAGCGTGACCCTCTCGCCCACGCCCGGCAAGTTGTAAAAACTGCTCATGGGAACGTCGACTTCGTAGCCGATACCGTTCACATCGATGAGCACTTGCGGAGGCGATTTTTCCGCGAGCAGGCCAGTGAGTCGTCCAATCATCGGCAGATTATCCGGTGACGACGAGGCGCATCGACGCCGTCAATTCAGCGCCTGAACAAACCCAGACGTTGCGCTTCCAGTGCGGCTTCGGCGCGCGAACTCACGTTGAGCTTGCGGTAAATCTGCTTCACGTAATCGGCGATGGTGTGACGCGACAGGTTCAGTTGCACGCCAATTTCAGGCAGCGTGAAGCCTTTGGCCACGCGCAAAAGCACTTCGCTTTCGCGGTCGGTGAGCACCACGTTGGGCATGTTTTGCGGGCGCTCTTGCTGGCGTGACTGCGACGCAAAGTGCGAAATGACGCGCCTGGCGATCGAAGGCGACAAGGGCGGCTCACCTGCGCTCATGCGCTTGAGTTGTTCGGCGATCAGCTCACGCGCCTGCTCTTTCAGCAAATAACCAAAAGCACCGGCTTGCAGCGCGGGGAACAAATGGTCGTCGTCGTCGTGAATCGTGACCACCACCGACTGCGCGTCTGGCTGCGTTTCTCGCAGCGCCGCCACCACGTCCACGCCCGACCCATCGGGCAAGCCCAAGTCGACCAACGCCAAATCAAACTTCACCGCGGTCACCAAAGCCAGCGCATCGTGAACGCGCGCGGCTTCTGAGATGAGCGCATCGGGGAAAACCGTCATCACCAATGCCTTCAACCATGCGCGTATTTCTGGCAGGTCTTCCAGCAACAAAATGTTCTGCATCACAGCGCCCACAGGACAGCGCAGTAAGGCGCCAAATTCACTTTACCGTGTGGATGCGCAACTGAAGGCACGATAAGAAGAGAAATGCGGGAGCAGTCAGAGTGGAAGCGTGAGCCTTATCACGGTGCCGTAGCCAGGCCCGGACTCCACAAGGCACTGACCCTGCATTTGCTTGGCTCGGTGCTTCATGCTGGACATGCCGTGACCGCGGTCGAGTTTGCCGTCGAGTTCCAGCGCAATGCCGCGGCCGTTGTCTTGCACGGTGACGCCAAAGTCACGCTCATTCACCATCAGACGCACCTTGCAATGCGACGCGCCACTGTGCTTGATGATGTTGCTCACCGCCTCGCGCAGGATGCGCGTGGTCTGCACAAACACGCGCGCCGACAGCAACTGCTCCGTGTCTTCGGCTGGACCGCGCCAATCGGCTTCGATGCCGGCCTGACCCAAGCGCGACACCACTTCGGCGCGCCAATCGGCCAGCGCGTCGGCCAACCGCACCGGTTTGCCGGTGAGTCCTTTGACGGACAGCCGCATTTCCTCAAGCGCCTCGCGTGCCAGCGTGGAAATGCGCTCCGACTCGCTGGTGTGAACGATGGTGAGCAGCTTGGCGCCCAAGTCGTCGTGCAGATCGCCGGCAATGCGCTTGCGTTCTTTTTCGGTGACCTGCTCGACGCGAAGCTCGGCCAACTGAGAGAAGTTGCGCTCAATCTCTGCGGTGATGTCGCGCACCCGCGCTTCCAAAGAAATTCGGCTGGCTTCGGCCGACTTCAAGGCATAGGCAAACACCTGCAACAGGCGCGCGCCAATGAGCAGAAACATCAACGGCACCACAAACTGCACGATGCGCACCGACGGCATCGGCAGCAGATGAAGCTGGCTGGCCAAATCGATAAAGATCAAAGCGATGCCGACGCCCAGAATGCCCGCCATAGGGCGGAAGTCGGGCCGCCGGTTGCGCCATAGTGTTTGCAAGTAATAACCGGTGGTGGCCACGATTTCGCCGGCCAAAACCACGTACCAAAGATTGGCCAAGGCGAACAGGTTGTCAGAGTCCACCCACCACAAACTGAGCGGCAACAACACACACTGCGCCGCCAGACCCAACTCGACCAAGCGCGATCGCAGACCGGCATAGCTCAGTAAAAATTGCACCGCCATGGCCACCACCGGCGGGAAAAGCATGGCAACCAATAACTCGCCGTCCACTCCTTGCAACGGGAAATCGCGCAGCCAAACTCGCGCCGTCAAAACAGCCCAGCCCACGCACAGCAAGCCGAAATAGCGCAGATAGATTTCGCGTCGATTGATCCAGCCCAGCGCAAACAAAAACAGGCCCAAAGCCGCCACCATGATGGCAATGCACTGCACCACAGTGATGTTCATAAAGACGGCTGTCTCGTACAGCTCGGTCAGCTCATCAAGCCGACCAATTTGCAATTCAGACAAGCCGCCCGCACGCTGGTTGGCCAGCACGTGATGCAGCGACTGGCCCTGCACCCGAAGATCAAGCACGTTGTCGGTCGCCCGCAAATAAGCGGCAGGCAGCGTGATCAATTGCGGGCGATGGCAATTGCGCGTGACCGGCTCGGTCATGCGCCCGCCGCTGTGAACGCGGCGCCCGTTCAGGTCCGCCTCGACGTTGGAACACACACGAGCGATGTAGACCGCCAACAGCAAGTCTGGCGTGGCGTCCAAGGGCCGGTTGAAGGTGACTCGGTACCAGCGGCTGCGCTCTTTCCTCGAGCTGGCGTCCACCCAGTCGTCAGGCAAACGAATCAAGCGAACCGATGCGTCTTGCGGGAAGTGGGCCGCGTCGCTGCTGGCGGCGAAGGCCGCACGCATGACCAGCGGCTCTGCATACACGGGCGCCGTGTGAAAAACCAAAGCAAGCAAGGCCAACGGCAGGGCAGTCGGAAGCGCCCGAAGCTGAGCGGCGTATCGCGAAATCGATTGCAAAACTGATCGCAACGTCGATTGCGAAACCCACCGCAAAACCGCTTGCAAATTCGAACGAAAACGCGAGGAATTGAGGGTCAGCATTGCAAACGATTGTGCAGGATGCGGTGACAATTCCGTTGTTTGTCAATGCTTGGTGCCGCCAACAAATCGACGTGATCCTCAGCCACGCTTTCACACCGCTCGACAACGCCCGCTTGGCCCGCGTCTGCGGCAGCATGGACGCCCACTTGCGAGAGATCGAAACCGCTTTCGACGTGACCATGCGCCGGCGCAATGAAGCCTTTGCGGTGGAAGGCGAGCCGCGTAACGCACAGCGCGCGGTCGCCTTGTTGCAAGCTCTCTACGAGCGCGCCCGAAAACCGATGCGTGCCGAGGCTTTTCAGCTGGCTTTGGTCGAGGCACTGGCCTTCTCAGACCACGACATCGAAAACGGGGCACCATTCACCATGGCAGCCGAGCCCCTGGTGCTGAGCACCCGGCGCGCCGACCTGGCCGGCCGCACGCCCAACCAGCGCCTCTACCTGGACAACATCCAAAGCCACGACATCACCTTTGGGATTGGCCCAGCCGGTACCGGCAAAACTTATCTGGCGGTAGCCTGCGCAGTCGACGCGCTGGAGCGCAGCACGGTGCAGCGCATCATCTTGACGCGCCCAGCTGTGGAAGCTGGCGAACGCCTGGGTTTCTTGCCGGGCGATCTGGCGCAAAAAGTAGACCCCTATTTGCGCCCGCTGTATGACGCGCTTTACGAGCTGATGGGCATCGACAAAGTTACCCGCGCGTTCGAGAAAGGCAGCATCGAGGTGGCTCCGCTGGCCTTCATGCGCGGTCGCACCTTGAGCCACGCTTTTGTCATCTTGGACGAAGCACAAAACACCACCACCGAGCAAATGAAAATGTTCCTCACGCGCATCGGCCAGGGCAGCAAATGCGTGATCACGGGTGACGTCAGTCAAATCGATTTGCCACGCGGCGAGCTCAGCGGTTTGATTGATGCAGAGCGCGTTTTGCGGCGCGTCAGCGGCATCGCCACCACGCGCTTCAGCTCTGGTGATGTGGTGCGCCACCCTTTGGTTGCGCGCATCGTTGACGCCTACGACGCGGCGCGCTCGGACAGCTGAAATGCGCAAAGCAAGTCTGCCAAAACTGACGCTGTCGCTGCAATTCGGCCGCAGCGACTTGGCGCGCGCTCACCGAATTCATTTGAGCCGCAGCTTTGTGCAGCGCTGCATACGACGCGCCCTGGACGCACCTGCCGAAATAACGGTGCGCATTGTTGGAGTTGAAGAAGCGCGGACTTTGAATCGCGACTACCGCAGCAAAGACTACGCCACCAACGTGCTCACCTTTGACTACAGTCACGCCCCCGAGGTGCATGCCGATTTGGTGCTGTGCGCCGATGTGGTCCAGGCCGAAGCGCTGGCTTTGGGAATCTCGATGCCCGCGCACTACGCCCACTTGCTGGTTCACGGCACGCTGCACGCCCAAGGTTTCGACCACGAGGAAGACGCTGCCGCGCAACAGATGGAGGCGCGCGAAACAGCACTGCTTTGCGCAATGGGCGTTGCCGACCCTTACACGTCGCGCGCTGAGGGATGAAGCTTGCGCGTTTGACTCAGCGCCGACTGGTCAAGTAGCGCTTGCGCCAAAAAAACACGCTCATGCTCACGCCGAGGAACAGCATGACGGAAAACACGATCCAAAAGCCTTTCATGCTGTGGATCAGCGGCAGGCCCTCGAAATTCATACCGAAGAAACCCGTCACCAAATTCAGCGGCATGAAGATGGCCGTCAGCACGGTGAGCGTGCGCATGATGGTGTTGGTGCGGTGGCCCTGCGCGGAGAAGTGCATTTGAACGGCGGTCTCAGCCGAGGACTCGAGTCGCCGTACATGGCTGAGCACGCGCTCGATGTGCTCCAGCACATCGCGAGAGCGCACTCGCAGTAACTCACGGTCGCGTCGCGCTGTCGCTTCTGCTTCTTCGGGCCACTCGTCCAGCGCATCGATCCACTCGGTGATGGCGCTGCGCTGGTCTTCGCAAATATCTTGCAGCAAATGCAGGGTGTTGCGCGAATCAAGCAGCACTTTCCAGTTGTCGAAATTGCCGTAAGGGTCAAACAACGACTGCTGCAAATGGTCAAGCTGCCTGCTCAACAAGCGCCGCAGTTCCAGATAGTTGTCCACCATGTGGTTGACCATGCGCAGCATCAGGTCGGCCGCACTGGACGGCAGGCGCGCCGCAGTGCGCTGTTCGCTTCCACCGCCACGGCCGCCGCTGCCACCGCCACCGCCACCTTCACTGCCACCGCGACGGC
>JBBRGA010000182.1:0-5484 GCA_038241115.1 Burkholderiales bacterium
GTTGGGCGCATGTTCAGCGACAGCTTCGCCGGCATTGCTCCGTCGAGCGTGGTGGGCTTCGTGCTGGCGGAGTTGGTCGGTGCTGCCGTTGGCTTGGCCATTCACCAAGCGCTCAAGCCTCGCGCTGCCGTGCAGCATTCATCTGCAAGTCAGCCTGCTGCGGCAGAAGCAGTCAGGCCTGCGGCCACCACCAGCAGGCTGCAGCGCTGACAAACACGGCGCGGTGCTCGCGCGGACTCAATCCACCGCCGCGCGCAACTGAGCGAACAGCTAAGCCTGCCTTGAACCGTGCCCCAAATTGCGGCCTAAATCTCGCATCACTTCAGGCAATAAATCGGGCAAGTCTTCTGCAATCAGTCCGGGCCCAAAGGCCGTGGCGGCCGCGCCGTGCATCCACACCGCCGCAGCAGCAGCCAAAAATGGCGGCATGCCTTGCGCCAACAAGCCGGTGATCAGTCCGGCCAGCACATCGCCTGATCCGGCAGTGGCCAGGGTGGGCGGGGCGTTGGTGTTGATGATGGTGTGAACTTCGGTTGGCATCGCGACTGGATCAGCGCCTTCATCAGCACTTTGACAAGCGTTTTGGTCGGCGCTTGGATCGGTGCTTGGATCGGTGCGTAGCTCGGTGCTTAGCTGGGTGCTTAGCTTGGTGCTTAGCTCGGTATCTTCGGGCGAGCCGCGCAGCGTCGGCGCAGCAATCACCGTATCGCTGCCTTTGAGCACGATCACAGCGCCGCTGAGTTGCGCCGCCGCGCGGGCTCGGTCCACTTTGCTGGCGCTGGTGAAATCATCGCCGCTGAAAAGCCGCGCAAATTCGCCTTCGTGCGGCGTCAATGTGCAGTGCCCGCCCGCCGCGTGGACAGCGTTGAACAAGTCGCCCGGGGCGTTCTTGAACACGGTGAGCGCATCGGCGTCGAGCACGGTCGGCCGACCTGTGGCCAGCAGTGCCAAGACCTGTTCGCGGGTGCTGGCATGCAGGCCCGCGCCGGGGCCGATCAGCAGCCCTGTGAAGCGCGCATCGCCCAGCAAATTCGCCAGGTCGGCCATGGCAGATTGCGTGGCCAGCGGCGCCACCATCACGCTGGTCAATGCGGTGGCGTAAACAGCGAAGGCGACTTCAGGAACGGCCACGGTGGTCAAGCCTGCACCAGCGCGCGCTGCTGCGCGAGCGGCCAAACGCGCCGCGCCTGTGGTCGGGTAGCCGCCAACGATGAGCGCGTGGCCGCGGCTGTATTTGTGGCCCTGTGGGTGCAACGCGGGCAGCGCGTGCCGCCACAGGCTGGGCGCGTTTTCGAAGCTCTGCGGTTGGATGTGTTCCCACACCGATTCGGGGGTGCCGATATCGGCCACCACCACTTCGCCGCACAGCGACCTGCCAGGCTGCAACACGTGGCCCGGCTTTTTGCGAAAAAACGTGACCGTGAGCGCGCAGGCAACCGCACTCGTACCCTCGCCAACGCCAACGCCAACGCCAACGCCAACCCCCGCGCCCAGGCCCGAGTCGCCCATCAAGCCGCTGGGCACATCGACGGCGACGATGGGAAGCTTTTGTGCGGCCGCAGCCTGCAGGGTGCGGGCCGCTTCACCGTCGAGCGCGCGGCTCAGGCCAGCGCCAAAAATGGCGTCGACCACCAATTCGGCACCTGCCAATGCGGCAGGGTTGAGCGCGACCGAATCGCCTTGCCACAGCGCAGCGTGTTGTGCGGCTTCACCGGCTGCGGGCGGTGTTGCGTTCAGCATGGCGACGCGTACTTTCCAGCCCGCCTGACCAAGGCAGCGCGCCACCACAAACCCGTCGCCGCCGTTGTTGCCGGGCCCGGTTAAAACCACCGCTGCGCGCGGCGTGTAGCGCTGGGTGATGGCCTGTGCCACCGCGCGGCCGGCGGCGTCCATCAAGGCAAATGCGCCTATGCCGCTGAGCACAGTCAAGCGGTCGGCTTCGGCCATTTGGGCGCAGCTCAGGAGTGCATTGGGTTGCTTCATGGCGTCGATGGTAGGACGCCGCCCACGCTCCTAGATGCCGCACCAAGCGGCCACGCGCATCCACAAGCCGTGCGTCAAAGCCCAGCCGGTGGCCAACACCAGGCTGGCACCGGCGACCCGAAATCCGACCGCCGACATGGCCTGCGCCGAAGCATCACCGCCGCGCTGCGCACGCCACCGGGCCCAGCGCCCCCAAGCCCAAGGCGCCAAAGCCAGCGCGGGCGCAGACGCCACCGCAAACGCTGCCATCGTCATGGCGCCGGCGGCGGCGCTGCTGGCCAGGGCCGACAACAACAACGCGGCTTGCAGGGCACCGCAAGGCCACGCGACCCAGGCCAGGCCCGCCGCACTGGCGCGGACAGCCCGCCGGCGTGGTTTGCCCGGCATGCTGATCGGCGCGTTGATCAGAAAAGAGGCGTTCACATTCACAGCCCGTTCGCGCTGCCATCCATCAGGCTGGCGGCCGGTTGCCAGCCACCACAAACCCAGCGCTAAAAAAGCCAGGTGCAGCAACGTCCACAGCGGCCGCAACGCCGGCGCGGCTTGTGTCCATGCGGCCAGGACTGCCACGCTGCTGGCCGCCAAAGCGCCGCCTGCCGCATATCCCAGAACGCGGCCTAAATGGAAGCCGTTGGCGCTGCGCTTGCTGCCTTGCGTGAGGGCGGCGCAGGGCGCACCGCACATCACCACGCAGTGCGGCGACGCGGCCACACCCATTGCCAAGCCGGCCAGGATCAGCGGCACGTCCATCACAAATGGGTCGACGCCGCGGCAGCCGAATTCAACTCGTCGGCTTCCACCATCAGCAGCGCCGTGATGGCAGCGGACGTGGAAATGGCCAGCCAAAAAATCAAGAAAGTGACGGAGTAGACGCTTTGCACCGACCAGCCCAAAGCCGCACCTCCAAACCAATGCAACTCATGTGGATCGACCACTGCAAAAACCAACGCTTCCAACACGCCGGCGGCTGTGAAAGCGGGCCAGGCAATGGCCAAGAGGCGGTGTTTCATGGCGACGCCTTGATGGGGTTCGGCAATCAGCGCGCAGGCGTGACCGCGTGGTTGCGGGCTTGCATCGCGGGCGAGGTGGGTGTGTTCGGCACCGTGGAAGTGCGCGCAGGTTGAGGGTCGTGCGGCAACACGGTGTCGCGGTGCTTGACGGCAGTGAACAGCAGGGCAAAGCTGGCCAACACCACCGCGCCCAGGCCACCTGCAAAAAACCACATCACGCCCACTTGATACCAAGGCACGCTGGGGTTGGGTTCGCTGTGCGGTGAAAACTTCATTTCACCGACTGGGTTTTTATTCATGGGCGGCTCCTGCTTGAAAAAATTGTTGGCCTATCGCGGCACCACGAAGGTCGATTTCTCGGTGACTTCATGCGCTGTGGTCTTGCTTTCCTTGCTTTGCTTGCTGCCTTCGCTGTCCTCGTTGTCCTTGAGCAAGCGAATCCGAAAGCGCATGGCGTGTGCACCGGCGCCCAAAGTCTTTGCGGTCGGCGCTGGTATTTGCACGGCCACCGGCACCCAACGCGCTTGCGTGGGCCCCACTTCCATCACGCTGGCGCCGTGTTCTGGGGCGTGATTGGTGATCACCGCTGCGTCGGGCAAGCCGTCTACCTCAATGCGAAAGTGTTGTGTCCGCTCGGTCGCGTTCATCAGCTGGATGCGGTAGACGTTTTCAATGCGGCCGTCGTCCACCATCCGCGCCAGCGCACCGCGGTCGCGCACCACGTCGGCCCGAAAAGGTGCGCGTGTGGCCACGCTGAAAGCAAACGCGCCACCGATCAGCACCAACACGGCGGTATAGAACAGCACGCGCGGCCGCAACACGCGCTTGAACATTTGCGCGGTGCTCCACTTGCCCTGCATGCCGTTTTGCGTGGCGTAACGGATCAAGCCACGCGGTGAGCCCATTTTGTCCATCACGGTGTCGCACACGTCGATACAGGCGGTGCAACCGATGCACTCGTATTGCAAGCCGTTGCGAATGTCGATGCCGGTCGGGCACACCTGCACGCACAGGGTGCAGTTGATGCAGTCGCCTTTGCCCACCGACGCGGGATCCACACCGCGTGGGCGCGCGCCGCGCGGCTCTCCGCGCTCGGCGTCGTAACTGATGATGAGGGTGTCGCGGTCGAACATGGCGCTTTGAAAGCGCGCATACGGGCACATGTATTTGCACACTTGTTCGCGCATGTAACCTGCGTTGCCGTAAGTGGCAAAGCCGTAGAACAAGCTCCAGAACCATTCCCACGGCCCCAAGGTCAGCGTCATGGCCCCAGCCCACAACTGTTGTGCCGGCGTGAAGTACGCGACAAAGGTGAAGCCCGTCCACAGCCCGATGGCCAACCACACCAGCTGCTTGCCGCTGCGCCGCCACAGTTTGTTGAAGCTCCAGGGCGCGGCGTCGAGCTTGATGCGGGCCTGGCGGTCGCCTTCGAAGCGGCGTTCCACCCACATGAAAATTTCTGTGTAGACGGTTTGTGGGCAAGCGAAGCCGCACCACACGCGCCCGGCCACGGCGGTAAATAAAAACAGCGCGAAGGCTGAGACGATCAGCAGCGCGGCGAGGTAAATAAAGTCTTGCGGATACAGCACCAAATTGAAGATGTAGAAGCGGCGCGAGTCGAGGTCGAACAGCACCGCTTGGCGCTCGTTCCACTGCAGCCAGGGCAGACCGTAAAACAGCAACTGGGTGAACCACACAAAGGCCCAGCGCCAACCGGCGAACCAGCCGGTGACTGAGCGCATCTGAATCTTGGCTTCGCTTTGGTAAAGCGAAATCACCTCGACCGACGAGACAGGCAACGGCGTGATCGGTATCACTCGCGACGTTGACGAGGAGGGCGGCATCACCGGCTCGCAGTTTCCAATGTCACGGGCTTCGCTGTTTGCTGAACCGGCGTTGCCGTTTGCGAGATGGGAGTCGCCGCTTGCGAGATGGGAGTCGCCTGCTGCGACAGCCCCCACACATAAGTCGCCAGCACATGAATTTGCTGGGGCGTCAGCCGCCCGCCTTGCGCCGGCATCACATTCGACTTGCCTTGGTTCACCATGGCCACCACGGCTTCTTCGCCCCAGCCGTGCAGCCAGATTTTGTCGGTCAGATTCGGTGCGCCCAGGGCTTGGTTGCCTTTGCCGTCGGCGCCGTGACAGGCTGTGCACACCACAAATTTGGCTTTGCCACTGGCCGCCGCAATGGCGTTGTGCGGGCTGCCCGACAGGCTCAGCACGTAGTTCGCCACATTGCGCACATCCTCTGGGGTGCCAACCGCCGCGGCCATGGGCGGCATGTTGCCCACACGGCCCAGCACCAGGGTTTCTTCAATTTTTTCAGGCGTGCCGCCGTGCAGCCAATCGCTGTCGGTCAGGTTGGGGAAGCCCTTGCTGCCCTGCGCGTTGGAGCCGTGACAGGCCGTGCAATTGTTGATGTACAGGCGCTCGCCAATGGCCATGGCGGCAGCGTTGCGGCTGAGCTGCTCGGTGCTCAAGCCGTCGAA
>JBBRGA010000183.1:0-5421 GCA_038241115.1 Burkholderiales bacterium
GGTCGAACGGTTTGACCATCCAGCCCGTGGCACCGGCGCTGCGGCCTGATTTCTTCATCTCGTCGCTCGACTCGGTGGTCAGGATGAGGATGGGCGTGGTTTTGAACTTCGGGTTCTCGCGCAACTTGCGCGTCAGGCTGATGCCGTCCATGCGGGGCATGTTTTGGTCGGTCAGCACCAGGTCAAAGTCGCGTGACACCGACTTTTCCAGAGCGTCTTGGCCGTCCACGGCTTCAGTCACGCTGTAGCCCGCGCTCTTGAGCGTGAAGCTGACCATTTGGCGCATGGAAGCGGAATCATCTACGGCGAGGATGGAGTGCATGGCGGTGTCCAAAAAAACGAAGGGGTGAGCAGGCAGGGTTTCAAAAAACGGCTGTGGGCTAGAAGAGTTCGACTGAACCAGCGTCCATTTCGGACTGCGTGACGGGGTTCGGACGCATGGGCGCGGCCATCACCATGGCTTCGTCACCTTCGTCGGCGCCGAAGGCACGCACCGCGAGTTGGTCTGCGCAGCCGCGAAGGCGCGTATGGGTGTGGTGAATCAGCTGCGAGGCCATGTCTTGAAACTGCAGAGCCGTCATGGCACCGCCCAATTGATGAATGGCGCCGTTCAGGCGCTCGCTTTGCGCTGCCTCGAGCTGCTCCGCGCTCAACAGGTCGTTGATGTGGCCGGAAGCTCCAGAGAAACGCTCGATCAGGGTGTCGCAGGCATGCGTGAGCAGGCCTTGCAAACGGTCCAGATCATTCGAGGCCGTGAGCAGGTCGTCTTGCAGGGCCGCCACCGTCCAAACCGGCAGTTGACCTATTTCTGCCGAGGCAGAGGCACGCGATGAAGCTGATTCAGTGGTCATCATGGATTTCGGTGAGCGAGAAGCCGAAGCGGCTGCCCATCCGCTGAGCGGCGTGGCGAACAGACCCGGAAGCAGGCGTGTAGTGGGGCAGAAACTGGGCAGAAGCGAGGATGTAAATCAGAACCATGGTGCGTCTTCGGCATCTGGGTGCATGGGCTTTAGCGAGAACTCTTGCGCCAAACACCTTTATTTCCAGGCCAAGCCGCTGAGCGCGGTGGCTGTGGCGCCGAATGGGTCGCAGTCCGCTTGGGTGAGGGTTTGCTTTGGGCCTGAGGGCATACTTCGCCGATGCTTTTTATGTACTGCGGAACAAGCGCTTGAAGTCGCCACGCCAATGACCGCCATCGCGCTGCTCCACCTCGAAGACTCCGAGCTTGATCACGAGTTGATGCTGGCCCAACTGCGTCGCGGCGGCCTGCAAGTCACCGCCCGCCGGGTGGACACCGAGGCCGATTACCTGCGCGCCATCGAGCAGCCCTGGGATGTCATCGTGTCTGACTACAACCTGCCCGGTTTTTCGGGCCTGGTGGCGCTTGATTTGCTGATGGCCAGTGGCCGCGACATTCCTTTTGTGCTGGTGTCGGGCGAAATTGGCGAAGACACCGCCGTGGAAGCCATGCGCAACGGCGCCAGCGACTACCTGCTGAAAAACAACCTGACCCGCCTGGTGCCTGCGCTGCTGCAAGCCGTGGAGTCGCAGCGCACGCGCCGGGCCCGGGTGCAGGCCGACTTGGCGCTGGGCGCATCCAAGCAGCAACTGCGCGAACTGGCCCAGCACCTGCAAACCAGCATCGAGATGGAGCGCGCTGCGATAGCGCGCGAGATTCACGACGACGTGGGTGGTTCGCTGACCGCGCTGAAATTTGACATCGCCTGGCTTGAGCGCCACAGCGAAGCGCCCGAGTTGCTGGCGCGCCTGAGTTCGGCGTCTGAAACGCTGACGCTGGCCATTGAAGCCAGCCAACGCATCATGCACAACCTGCGCCCCGCCATCCTCGAACAAGGCTTGTTGGCCGCCCTGCAGTGGATGGCAGGGCGTTTTGAGCGCCGCACCGGCGTGAGCTGCCAACTTCGCGGCCCGCAGCATTTGGGAAGCCTGCCCGCGGGCGTTCCGCTGGTGGCCTACCGTACCGCCCAAGAAGCGCTGACCAACATCACCAAACACGCACAGGCCAGCAAGGTGGAGCTCGACTTGTCGATGGCCGGCGGCGTGTTGTCGCTGGAGATCAGCGACAACGGCCGCGGCTTGAGCAGCACCGACCTGGCCAAAGCGCGCTCGTTCGGCATACGCGGTTTGCACGAGCGTGCCAGCACCGTGGGCGGCTGGGTAGACCTGAGCAGCGGCGCAGCAGGCACCACCTTGATACTGTCCATCCCCTTGCCTGAAGGAGATTTTTTGGAAACCACACCCGGTGCTTACTTGGGCGGACACGCGCCGAATTCGAAGTTTGATTCTTTGGACGCCGGCATCAGGCACACCTGCGACTCCGACGTGGGCCTGGACCACCCAGCTGGCGCCGACCGCGCGGTGGCGGTGGATGACGCACACGATGCTCGACGAGATGCAGGCAGAGATGCTGGACGCGATGCTGGACGCGATGCCGACCCGACCGGCTGGGGTTCTCTGTGATCAAGGTCATGTTGTGCGACGACCACGCGCTGATCCGGCGCGGCATCCGCGACACCCTGTCTGACGCGGTGGACATCGAAGTGGTGGGCGAGGCCGGTGACTACGGCGAGTTGCGATCCCTCATGCGCAGCCACACCGCCGATGTGCTGGTGCTCGACATCAACCTGCCGGGGCGCAGCGGCCTGGACGTGCTGAGCGTGCTGAAAGACGAAGGCACGGCCATGCGCGTGCTGGTGGTGTCGATGTACCCCGAAGACCAGTATGCGATTCGGGCGTTGCGCGCCGGCGCTTTTGGCTACGTGAACAAAGGCGGCGACCCGGCTTTGATCGTGGCGGCAGTGCGCACCGTGGCGCAAGGCCGCAAATACGTGACGCCTGAGATTGCGCAAATGCTGGTGGAAAGTTTGACCACGCCCACCAACGGCCTGGGCCATGAAAAACTCAGCGACCGCGAGCTGCAAACCCTGGTGATGATTGCATCCGGCAAGCGCTTGTCCGACATTGCCGAAGAACTCACCCTGAGCCCCAAAACCGTCAGCGTCTACCGAGCCCGGGTGCTGGAAAAACTGGGCCTTACCAACAATTCAGAGATGACCGTCTACGCCATTCGCAATGGCTTGGTGGGGGAATGAGGGCTTGGCTTAATTGGCGCGTTTGCATGAAAAAAACGCCGTTCGGGCTGAGGTATCGAAGCCCCACGCCCCTCGCAAAATTGGAATCCGCACCTTGAACTGGCCTTACGAATTGCAAGTGGGTTGGCGCTACACACGCGCTGGCAGGGCAGGTCGGCGCAACGGCTTTATTTCATTTATCTCGGGCGTGTCGATGTTCGGCATCGCCTTGGGCGTGGCCGCGCTCATCATCGTGCTGTCGGTGATGAACGGCTTTCAAAAAGAAGTGCGCGACCGCATGTTGTCGGTCATTGCGCACATCGAGATATTTGACGGGCAAGGCAACGCGCTGGCCGACTGGCGAGCCACCGTCGAGCAAGCGCGCGCGGTGCCCGGTGTTGGTTCACAAATCGTGGGCGCGGCGCCCTTCGTGGCCGCGCAAGCCTTGATCGCGCGCGGCGACGACATGCGCGGCGCCATCGTGCGCGGCATCTCGCCCGTCGATGAAGCCAGCGTCACCGACCTGGCTGCGCAGCTCAAAGACAGCACCCTGAGCAAACTCACATCCGGTACCTGGGGCGTGGTGTTGGGCGTGGAATTGGCCCGCACCTTGGGGGTGAAAGAGGGCGACAAAGTCACACTTGTGGCACCCGGCGGGCAGGTCACTCCTGCCGGCGTGGTGCCGCGTTTGAAGCAGCTCACGGTGGTGGGAACCTTCAACGCGGGGCACTATGAATACGACAGCGGCCTGGCGTTGATGCATGTCGATGACGCCGCCAAATTATTCCGCGTCGACGGCCCCACCGGCGTGCAGCTCAAGCTGCGCGATGTGCAGCAAGCGCGCGAGGTGGGCAATGTGTTGAGCGTGGCGATGGGCCCGCAACTTCGGGTCAGCGACTGGACGCGCACCAACCGAAACTGGTTCGACGCCGTGCAAATCGAAAAGCGCCTGATGTTCATCATCCTCACGCTCATCGTCGCCGTGGCCGCCTTCAACCTGGTCAGCACCTTGGTGATGACCGTGACCGACAAGCAGTCGGACATTGCCATTTTGCGAACCTTGGGTGCCAGCCCGCGCTCGATCATGGGCATCTTTATGGTGCAAGGCGCGGCGTCGGGCGTGATCGGCACGCTGGCTGGTGTGGGCTTGGGCTTGCTGGTGGCGTTCAACGTCGACGTCATCGTGCCCTTCATCGAGCGGCTGCTGCACACCAGCTTTTTGCCGGGCAGCATCTACTTGATCAGCCGCATGCCCAGCGACCCGCAAAGCAGCGACATCGTGCCCATCGTCATCATCAGCCTGATCCTTGCTTTCGTGGCCACGCTGTACCCGAGCTGGCGCGCCAGCCGCGTGCAGCCGGCCGAGGCGCTGCGTTATGAATAACCCAAGCAGCGTCATCCGAGCGCAGTCATTGCACAAGCGCTACACCGAAGGCCCGCTGGATGTTCATGTGCTGCAAGGCATAGACCTGCAAATCCAGGCCGGTGAAACCGTGGCCATCGTCGGCGCCTCGGGCTCGGGCAAAAGCACCTTGCTGCACCTGTTGGGCGGGCTGGAAGCGCCGTCCGAAGGCCAAGTGGAACTGGCAGGCAAAAACTTCCAGAGCATGGACGCCAAAACCCAAGGCGAGTGGCGCAATCAGCACCTCGGCTTCATCTACCAGTTCCACCACCTGCTGCCCGAATTCACCGCCGTGGACAACGTTGCCATGCCGCTGCGCATACGCCGCATGCCGCAAGCACAGGCGCGAGAGGCAGCGGCCAAGGTCTTGACCAAAGTGGGCTTGGCTGAACGCTTGAACCACCGCCCGTCGCAACTGTCAGGCGGCGAACGCCAACGAGTGGCCATCGCGCGCTCGATTGCTGGGCAACCGGCCTGCGTGTTGGCCGACGAACCCACAGGCAACCTCGACCGCGAAACCGCCGACGGCGTTTTTCAACTGATGCTCAACCTGGCCCGCGAACGTCACATGGCTTTTGTGCTGGTCACCCACGACGAGTCGCTGGCGGCGCGTTGCGACCGGGTGCTGCGGCTGAAGCTGGGGCGGTTTGCGTAGGCAGGTCAAGCGCGCTTTTTCAGCATCCGCTTCAAGCCAAACCACGGCCACAGCAGCCAGGGGAACGCGGCGTAGACCAGCAAGCGCGTGCGTACTGTCCAGCGCAGCTTGCTGGCGCTGATCGCCAAGCTCACTTTTTCACCTACGCGGGTCGCAGAAAAAATATCCCTGATCAATACCTCGCGGGCCAAGCGTTCGTTCAACGGTTTTTGCACCGCATCAAGCTGGCCCGCTTGTTGAGCATTTCTCAGAAGCTCGGGCAACTCCGCCAA
>JBBRGA010000184.1:0-5289 GCA_038241115.1 Burkholderiales bacterium
GACAACATCTACGACCTGAACCGGCTCGACGATCAACTGCTGCTGGGCATCAAGGGCACCCTGAGCGTGCTGGAGCTCGGCACCCTGCTTGTTGATCCACCTCTGCTGCAGCGCACCCGCATACCCCCCTGCGTCAGACTAGTTGTCGCCTCCCCTTTCACGCGGATGATCCGCGCCGGAGCAAGACAACATGCAAAAGATCCAACATTCACCAGAGTTCATTGAGCAGGCGCTGGGTAAGGCCCGTACGCGCGATTCGCGCACCTTGGAATCGGTGGCCATCGAGCTGAACATGTCCCTGGGAACGCTCAAGGGCTGGCTCAAGAGATCGCGCTCTGTGGGGCGAGCGTTGCCGCATGCGGCAACGCTGCCCGGCGTGCCTGGCGACAAGCCCGCAGCCCAGTGGAGCCCTGCGCAGCGGCTCATGGCCTTGAACGAAAGCCACGCCCTGATGGGGCCAGCGCTGCACGCCTGGTGCCGTGAGAAAGGCCTGTTCGAGCACCAGTTGATCCAGTGGCGCGATGCTTTTTGCGCGACAGCGCAGCCCACCGCTGCCAGCGCGGCCGAGCAACGCCTGTCAAACACCGCACTGCGCGAGCTGCAAGGCCGACACCAGCGACTGCAAAGCGAGATGCGCCGCAAAGACCGCGCGCTGGCCGAGGCCGCTGCATTGCTGGTCCTTCAAAAAAAGTTCCAGGCCTTGATTCTCAAATCGCAGGACGAGGACAAATTAGCACGCTCGCGCAACGTGCCACCGCGCTGCACTTGATTGATGAAGCGTGCAACGCCAGCGCCCGGCTGCACAGGGCCTGCGCGGTCATCGGGCTGGCCGCACGCACCGTGCAGCGCTGGTTGCACGCTGGCAAGAACGCGCTGCACGTCGGTGACAGACGCACCTCTGGTCAGCGCATTCACGACCAAAGCCGCCTGGCGTTCAGCGTCGCTGAGTTTGTTGGGCGGGCAGTTGTGAATCGACGGTGACTGGGTTCTTGCGTTGGCGCATGGAGCGGTTCTCCAGGTGAGTCCTTAAGACGACTCTAGGCGCAAAGCACGGCCGGTTCGGCGATGACTTTGGTCGAAAAACTGCCGGATGACGCCGAAGGAAGTTCGAATGGGGTCAACGGCAGTGTTGCGCGGCTGCGCGAAGCGATTGCAGGGCGACGTGCCTGTCATTGGCAGATGTGTGCTGGCCGGATGTTCCGGTTTCGCGCGGAGGCCACGAGCGGGCTCCTTACGGCAGCAGTACGACAACGAACGGGCCGAGAAAAACAAAAGGGTTAGCGGCTACTCACCAGCTAACCCCGCCTATTTTGGCTCCTCGACCTGGGCTCGAACCAGGGACCTGCGGATTAACAGTCCGAACGCTTTAATATTTGCCTGTGTTGATTGTCAGCCATAGAATCAATATAAATCAACAATTTAACATCAAAGCACTGGACAGGTAGCCAGTTCAACTGTTGATTGAAATTCGGCAAAATTGGGGTACAGCCCCTACATAGCCCCTACATAGCCCCTACATGGGATTGGAGAGCGCACGATGGCACGACCGAAAAAGACTGACGCGCCCGACTTGGCGCAGCGTTTAGACCTGACCGTTGGTGCAATCGAACGATTGACCTGCCCACCTGGAAAGCTTCAGGCTTTTCTGCGTGACACCGAAGCACCAAGCCTGCGCGTGCGCGTGACTGCTACCGGCGCGAAGTCGCATGTGTTTGAGCGCAGCCTGAAAAACAAGTCCATCCGAATCACCATCGGCAGCGTGCACGACTGGACGATTGAAAAAGCTCGCGCCGAAGCCCGGCGTCTGTCCGTGTTGCTTGACGCTGGCACCGACCCACGCGAGCTTGAGCGCGAGCGTGCCGAAGCCAAGGCCGCAGCCACCGCTGAGAAGGCCATGCAAGCTGCCGCCGTAGCCATCCAAGCCACCGCCGATGCCATGACGGTGGGTGAGGCGTGGAACCGCTACGTGGCCGAGCGTCGGCCTCGTTGGGGTGCGCGCAACTATGCCGACCACCTGGGCATGGTTCAAGAAGGCGGCATGGCTCGCAGGCGCTTGCTCGGTGTGCTGACCAAGCCCGGCCCATTGGCCCCGTTGATGGCGCTGCGCCTGATGGACCTTGACGCGAAGGCTGTAGAGCGTTGGGCCATCAAAGAAGCCAAGGACCGGCCTGCGCGCGTGCGTCTGGCACTGCGGCTGCTGAAGGCATTCCTTCGGTGGGCTGCTGCCGAGGCTGACCTGACCGACAAGGTGAACCCTGCCGCCGCAAGCGCCAAAAAAGCACGCGAAGCCGCAGGCAAGGCAAAGCCAAAAGATGACGTACTGGAACGCGGGCAACTGGCCGCATGGTTCAGCGCCGTGCGCGGCATTCCGAACGTGGTGACTGCTGCCTATCTTCAAACGCTGCTGATGACCGGCGCACGCCCCGGCGAAGTGTTGTCGCTGCAATGGAGCGACTTGAACACCCAGTGGCAGAGCCTCAACATTCGAGACAAGGTGGAGGGCGAACGCCAGATTCCGTTGACACCCTACGTCTGGGGCGTCTTGTCTGCGCTGCCGCGCCGCAATGATTGGGTGTTTTCAAGTGCGCGTGCCATCAGCTTGGAGCCGGTGCACGTAAAGCGCCGCGAGCTTTATCACGCAGGCCGTGGCACCGCTGCGCCAGAAGGCCACACAGCCCCGGCAAGCGCGTCTGGCCGATTGATGGACCCTGACACCGCGCACCGTCAAGCGTGCGCTGCTGCGGGCCTTGAAGGGCTGACCTTGCACGGCCTGCGCAGGAGCTTCGCCAGCCTGACCGAGTGGCTGGAAGTGCCGACCGGCGTGGTTGCTCAAATTCAAGGCCACAAGCCCAGCGCCACGGCAGAGAAGCATTACAAACGCCGCCCGCTTGACTTGCTGCGCGTGCATCACGAAAAGATTGAGGCGTGGATTCTTGAGCAGGCTGGTGTGAGCTTTGATGCCAAAGCCGCACCGGCTGGTCTGCGGGTGGTGGCGGGATAGTTGTTTTGGCGACCGCTCTAAATAGCGAATAGAGACATACAAAGTTATATATATTTAAACGATGAAGCCGATAGAATTTAGAGGCACTGCGCTGAGTGACCTGCGCGACTTCCCTCAAAGTGCCAAGCGTGAAGCGGGGCACCAATTGGACAAGGTGCAAAACGGTTTGCAGCCGGATGACTTCAAGCCGATGAAAACGATTGGCGCTGGCGTGGTGGAGGTTCGCATCAGGGACGAAGCTGGCGCGTTTCGGGTGGTGTACGTCGCCAAATTTGAAAGCGCCGTGTATGTGCTGCACTGTTTTCAAAAGAAGAGCCCAAAGACCGCCCCGCGTGACATGGAGCTAGCCCGCCAGCGATTGGCAGACTTGATGAAGGAGATGCAACATGACCGTTAAGCAAAAATTCGCCAACGTGTGGGACGCCATCGAAGACACGCCCCAGGCGGCCGCGAGCATGAGGGCACGCTCTGCGCTGATGATGGAACTGAGCGCCGTGATTCAGAACAGCGGCATGACGCAAAGCGATGCCGCCGCTCTGTTTGGCGTGACGCAGCCGCGTGTGTCTGACCTGATGCGCGGAAAGATAAATCTGTTTTCGCTGGACACCTTGTTTGACATGGCCGCGACCGCAGGCATGAGCCCGATGGTGAAAGTCAGCAAGCCCAAAGCGGCTGCGGGGAGGCCCAACGCGAACCGCAAACGCGTAGCCGCTTCTGAGCTGGTGCCTGCCTGAGTGCCGCAACGCCATGAAGACACTCAAGGCATGAAGCGCGAACTGATTGCAGCCCGCGCCCGCGCCGGGATGACACGAAGCTATGTTGCCCAGCGCATGTGCACGACACAGAGCGCCATCACCCGCCTAGAAGGTGGCAAGCAAGCGCCGTTGATGTGCACGGCACCTCGCCTACCCTGAAGGCCAAACTGACCGAGGTCATGGCCGAAGCGCCAGCAATCCTCAAAGCCACAGAGCGCAATAGTCCAAACGATTCACAAGGTGACCCCAATGAACCCAACAACTTCTACACCGACCTCCGAAGTCGCCTTGCCTCAAGAGGCGACGGACGAGGAGATAGACCACTTTATAGCGAACCCGCACTTGTACAAGGACTACGCCGAAAGTCTGACCGGGTGGACTCTGGACGACGAGCCGGGACAGTCGTTGGGGCAGTCGCGCCGGGATTAAAAGAAGGTGCAGCCGTCATCCGATGGGGTGGAGATGCCTTCGGGCCTGAAGGATTCCTGACTTCCGCTTACAGCGGCCAGACGGCTGACGACCAGCCCGGATTTCTTTTTTCGGTCGTCCTCCCCCAAGGGCGCGGTGAGCGTGCTGTGGGGCGGATAGAGGCCATCCGCTGACCAGTCTCAATAATCTTCACCAGTTATGCCCTGGCCTAGCTTTAGCGGGCGACAAGTCGGACACCTTCACCGATTGGCCGGGGCACTCAATTTGAGGGCTGACGCTTGAAGGAACGCAGATGAGTGAGCACGACGAACAGCCTGACCACAAGCAGCGGGAGATTGACGCCAACTTTCACGAAGCACTTGGCGAGGCAGGGAAACTACCGCACGAACTGGGCACTGCAGCCTATTGGTTGTTTGACCACTTGACGACAGCGCTGCGAAACCATGAGGGCCACGAAGACGAGCCACTGCCGTACGCGCTGGACTTTGGCGGTCGCAGTTTTGAAATCAAAGCTGGCCTGTTGGAAACGATGCAGTGGGCGATTGACTTCAACTTCTTTGAGGCGCTCGGTGAAGCAACGGACTTGAAGCCGGAACCCGGCACGGTCGCGTATCTGCTGGCGGAGCATCTGAACAATGTTTTGCGTGACTGCAAAGACAAGCCGCTGCCGTACACGCTTGACTTTGTTGCTGGGCCTTTTGAAATTAAAGCTGGCTTGTTAAAGAAATTTAATCCGCGCCAGGGGGCTTGGGTAATTTCTACTGACCTCGTGAATCCAAAGATACCCGCCGCAACGCCCGCCGCGAAGCGTTGGACGCCCGACAAGCTCGAGAAACTGATGGCCTACCGCAAAGAGCACGGCACGAAAAAAGCTGCAGCGTGGGCTGGCATAGCCGAATCGCGAGTGCGTAAGTTGCTGCCCGCCGACGAGCCGCCGCAAAAGGGCTACAGCGCCTTTAATTCGCACCAGAAATAGGCCGCAGGGGTTGCGCTTGGGGTTGCGCTCGCAGCCCTGCGCAACCTGCGCAGACGCATTTGGCAAGGGGTTGCGGCTTGACCGCAACAGGGTTGCGTCCGAATGCTTCAGAACTATCACAACAGGCT
>JBBRGA010000185.1:0-5288 GCA_038241115.1 Burkholderiales bacterium
ATGGGCCGAAACAACGAAGCGGTGACGTTCCTGGGCCTGACGATTTCCGTCGTGCCGTCTACGCTCGCTCAAGCGCCATGATCGACATGCCTTGGGCCACGCTGGCCGCTGTGGCCCTCACCCTGGTGCTGGCCTACACCGTGTACGGCCTCACCGGCTTCGGGGCCAACATCGCCGCCATGCCGCTGCTGGCGCAGTTGCTGCCTTTGCGCACCGCCGTTCCCATGCTGGTGATCTTTGATCTGGTCACTGGCTTCGTGCTGTTGCTACAGCACCACCGAAACGTCGACTGGCGCGAGGCGCTGCGCTTGCTGCCGTGGCTGGTGATCGGCATGGCCGCGGGCGTCACGCTGTTGTCTGAAGTGAACGAGCGGCCATTGTTGGTGGCGCTGGGGGCCTTTGTTGTTGCGCTGGCGCTCTGGAACTTGCTGCGGCGTGTTTCGACCGCAGCCATCTCCAGCCGCTGGGCGGTACCCGCCGGGCTGGTTGGCGGCACGGTCACCGCGCTGTATGGCATCGGCGGGCCGATTTACACCGTCTATCTGGCGCGTCGTTTGCCTGATAAAAACCGGCTGCGCGCCACCATCGGCGGTCTGATATTCGGCAATGCGCTGATTCGCTTGGCGCTGTTCACCGGCACCGGTTTCTATTCACAGGCGGGCTTGCTGGAACTGGCTGCCGTGCTCTTGCCTTGCGCCTTGGTGGGCCAGTTCATCGGCGGCCGCCTCCACTCACGCCTGCCTGCGCAGCGCGTCATGCAGGCGGTGTGGTGTTTGCTGACAGTTGGCGGTGTCGGGCTGATCTGGCGCGGCATGAACGCGGCATGAACGTGGCATGAACGTGGCATGAACGTGGCATGAACGCGACTTACAGCGTCGATCAAAGTAGCACTGGCGTTTCTGGTTCAGCCGGGTAAAGCACCTGCGGCCCGTCCAACCAACGCCATTGGCCGGGTGCCAAATCGGTTGGCAAAGTCAGCTCACCAAAGCCGCTGCGGCGCAGCGTTTCAACCCGGTTGCTCACCGCCGCCAGCATTCGTTTGACTTGGTGGTACTTGCCTTCTGTGAGTGTCATGCGCAGGCCGAACAAGCCGTCGGCTTGCTCGCCCAACGCCTCGGCTGCGGCCGCGCGCACGGGCACAGGGTCGTCGATCAGCGTGACGCCCCTTAGCAATTGTTGAACTTGCTCTTCGCCCACCGGATGCTTGCAGCCAATCTCATAAACCTTGGGCACATGGTGCTTTGGCGAGGTCAGTTTGTGGATCAGCGTGCCGTCGTCGGTGAGCAGCAGCAAGCCGGTCGTGTCTTCGTCCAAACGCCCCACGGCCTGCACATCGCGGCGGCGCAGTGGCGCGGGCAGAAGGCTGTAGATGCTGGGGTGGTGCTTGGGCTTTTGCGAACACTCATAGCCCGCAGGTTTGTTCAACAAGATCAGCGCCTTCTCGCGGTAAGGCCAAGCCGCGCCGCGCACGGTGAATACCGCACCCACCGGATCAACCTCAAAAAACGGGTCGTCGCAGAAGCTGCCGTTCAGCGTGACATGGCCAGAGGCGATCAGCCCCTCACATTCACGCCGGGGGCCGAGGCCTTGAGAGAACAGGATTTGGGCGAGTTTCATTTGAGCTGACGTTGCTGAGCAGATTGACGCGGGGTTTCTTGTTTGCGCTGCGGCTGGTGATGGATTTCGCGCGAGTGCATGAAAAACGGGACGAAGCATGCGCTTCGTCCCGTTCAAGCGTCAACTCAGATTGTGTTTTTACTTCGCCATCGCCTTGTCCCAAACCGCATGCGTCCATGCATCGGCGCCGGGGTCTTTCTTGATGACAGGGTCGCTGCCACCGGCCAACAAAACTTTCACTGTGCGCTGGTAGGCGGCGGGCTCCAAGTAGCCCATTTTTGGCGTGCCGGCTGCGGTGATGAGCTTGGCGACGTTTTCCAATTGGCGCTTTTGTACCGCGGCGGTGGAGCCGCCAGAGGTATCAGCCGCCAAGATGATTTTCACGGCTTCGTCCTGGTTTTTGATCGCGTACTCCCAGCCCTTCATCGAGGCTTTCACGAACTTGCCCATGCGCGCCACGAAAGCCGGGTCTTTCAGCTTGGGGCCCATGGCGTACAGGCCGTCTTCCAGCGTGGCCACGCCTTGGTCTTCGTACGGGAACGTCACCAGGTCGGCGGGCTTGACGCCTGCGTCGATGATTTGCCAGTATTCGTTGTAGATCATGGTGGAGACGCAGGCCGCTTGGTTTTGCAACAGTGGGTCAACGTTGAAGCCCTGCTTCAAAACTTTCACGTCGGGGGTGGCGCCACCGGTTTTCAAGCCAAGGCTGCCCATCCAGCTGAGGAAAGGATATTCATTGCCGCCAAACCACACGCCCAGCGTCTTGCCTTTGAAGTCGGCCTTGGTGTTAACGCCGCTGGCTTTTTTGCAAGTGAGCATCATGCCGCTGCGGTTGTAAATTTGCGCCACGTTGACCATGGGCACGCCGGCTTCGCGCGCAGCCAGCGCGCTGGGCATCCAGTCGACGGTCAGGTCGGCGCCGTTGGCGGCCAACACTTGCGCGGGCGCAATGTCGGGGCCCCCCGGCTTGATGGTCACGTCCAAACCCGCCTCTTTGTAAAAACCCTTGGCGGCGGCCACGTAGTAGCCGGCGAACTGCGCTTGAGGCAGCCACTTGAGCTGAACGGTGACTTTTTCTTGGGCGCTGGCGGTGCCCGCGGCACCGGCCAACATGAGGGCCATGAGCAGAGCTGTTTTACGCATCTTAAAAACTCCAGGTTGTTGCCTTGCGGCGGGATTGAAAGTGGTGCTGAATGATGCCGCGTACGGGCCGGTTAAACAGCGTGGAAAGCTCGGGGGTGCAGACATTGAGAATATTCAAGCGCGTCGGATCGACGGATGCCAAAACGTCACTCGGCGCTCTATCCAACCCAATATTCCATAAAGCAATGATCCTGCCAGCGCAGCCACGAAGATTGCGGCCCAGACCAAGCCCATGTTCATGCGCGAGGCTTCGGTTGAAATTCGAAAGCCCAAACCGTCCATGGGCGAGCCAAAAAATTCGGCCACGATGGCTCCAATCAACGCGAGTGTGGAGTTGATCTTCAGTGCGTTGAACACAAATGGCAGCGCCACCGGCAAGCGCAGCGAAAACAATGTGCGCCAGTAGCTTGCGCCATAAGAGCGCATCAAATCGCGCTCCATGTGGCCCGCTTCTTTCAAGCCTGCCAAGGTGTTCACCAACATGGGGAAGAAAGTCATCAGCACCACCACTGCGGCTTTGGAATGCCAGTCAAAACCAAACCACATCACCATGATGGGCGCAATGCCAACCAGCGGCACGCTGCTGGCCAGTGCGGCAATTGGCAGCAGGCCGCGTTGCAAAAAAGGGCTGCGGTCGATCAACACACCCATGGCAAAGCCCAAGCCGCTGCCCATGAGCAAGCCAAGCAGCGCCGACTTCAAAACGGTTTGAATGAAATCGTTGGACAGCACGGCCGCGTATTTGTGCAGCGCGACACCGATCAAGCTGGGTGAGGGCAAGATCACGCGCGGCACGTCAAAAGCCCGCGTGATCAGCTCCCAAAAAATAAGCACCCAGGCACCGAACAACAACGGCGCGCCGATCCGGCCGAGCAGGCCTTTTTCATTCATGTTGGCCACCCAGCGCACGCTGAGCACTGCCACGACGAGCAGCAACAACAATGCCGCGATCAGCAACACACCTGTCATTTCTTCACTCCTGGAGTGAGCGCCTTTTCAGCCCATGCCACGCAGCCAGTCAGCGCCAAACCCAGCACCGCTGCCATCACCAAGGCAGACCAAATCTGGACGGTGTTGCCGTAGTACGAACCAGTGAGCAGGCGCGCGCCCAAGCCTGCCTGCGCGCCGGTGGGCAGCTCGCCAACGATGGCACCCACCAGCCCGGCCGCAATGCCCACGCGCAACGAAGGGAACAAATACGGCAGCGAAGCCGGCACGCGCAGCATCCAAAACGTGTTGGATTTGCTGGCCGCATAGGTGTGCATCAGCTCCATTTCCAGCACCCCCGGCGAGCGCAGACCCTTGACCAGGGCCACTGCCACAGGGAAGAAACACAGGTACATCGAGATGATGGCTTTGGGTACCAAGCCGGTCAGCCCCAGGCTGCCCATGATGACGATGATGATGGGCGCGATGGCCAGCACTGGAATCGTCTGCGAGGCAATGACCCACGGGAACAGGCTGCGGTCAAGGGTGCGGGAGTGAACGATGAGCACTGCCAGGACCGCGCCCAGCAGCGTTCCCATCACAAAGCCCAGCAGCGTGGCGGTGCTGGTCACGTAGGCGTGAAACAGCAAATTGCGCGGTGAATCCAGCGGCCAACCGGTAATGGAATTCCACAAATCCAGCGCAATTTGATGCGGCGCAGGCAGCACAGGGCGCTCCATGTTCCAGGTGAGTGGTGCCAATTCCAGCACGGTCCAGCCGGGTTTGTCCGACAGCACGCGTTCGATGATCTGCGGCGCGTTCAACCACACGGCGCCGGCGTACCAAACCAAGGTGACGACGCTCAGCACCACGAGCACGGGAAAGCTGCGTTGCCAGGGCGTGAGGGTGGGTGATGTCACGATGAACCGGTTTCTTTGATGCGCGCTGGATGGTGTGCCTCAGATCGCTTGAACTGAGCTGAAACCCCTATCCCGTTCGGTCTGAGGTGGCTGTTCCGACTGTCCTGAGGTGTCGAAGAGAGTCCTGCGCGAACCCTTCGATACCTCAGGGCGAGCGGGCTGTGGTGCGTTGGCCCGAACTGGGTACCGAGGTTTATTGCACCCAAAGACGAGTTCGCCTTGTGCATTGCCTCAACCATGACCATCCGCCAAAGCCAGCCGCACGCGGTGCGCGAGCGCTGCGAATTCGGGCGTGTCGCGGACGTCGAGTTGGCGTTCCGTGGGCAGGGTGGATTCGATCACTTCGACAATCCGACCTGGCCGCGGCGACATCACCACGATGCGCGACGACAGAAAAACCGCTTCGGGAATAGAGTGCGTAACGAACACGACAGTGCGTCTGGCTTGCTTCCCGTCACCACGCCACAGTTGCAGCAGCTGCTCATTCAACCGGTCGCGAGTGATCTCGTCCAGCGCCCCAAACGGCTCGTCCATCATCAGCAGTTTTGGCTCAAAACCCAAGGCGCGCGCAATCGACACACGCTGCTGCATGCCGCCCGACAGCTGCCAGGGGAACTTCTTCTCGAAGCCCGAGAGATTCACGAGGTCGAGATTGCGGGCGATGCGCCGGCGCCGCTCGTC
>JBBRGA010000186.1:0-5275 GCA_038241115.1 Burkholderiales bacterium
CCTGGGCGTGTCGCTGGACGATGCGCTTGACAACCTGGGGCGCCGGGTGCCACTGCAATCCATCACCCTGACGGTGTCGGCCATGCGCATCGCGTCTGAGACTGGCGGGCAGCTGGCTGAAACCCTTGAGCGCGCATCGCAAACGCTGCGCACCAAGCTGGCCATGGAGGGGAAGATTCGCGCCCTCACATCGCAGGGCAAGTTGCAAGCGCTGGTGGTGGGTGCCTTGCCCCTGGTCTTGCTTTTCGTGCTGCACAAGATGGAGCCCGAAGCCATGGGCTTGATGTTCACCACGCCGATGGGCCATGCCACTTTGGCGGTGATTGCGCTGCTCGAGATTTTCGGAATTCTGATCATCCGAAAAATTGTCGCCATCGACGTTTAAAGGCATTGCTTGAGCCATGAGCATGAACAGTCTTCAGTGGGTTCCTTTCGCCAGCGCCGCCGCCCTTGGTCTGTCGGTCGCGGGATTGTTTTACTGGTTGGTCAGCAGCTTCGCCGCCGTGCCGTCAGAAGACCGCAGCTACGCCGACCGGCCGCCGCTGGGCTTTCGCATCGTGTGGTGGCCCATACGTTGGACAGCGCATTTGTTGAAGCCGCTGATGCCGCAAAAGCAGCAGGCGGCGACGCTTGTGAAACTGCGTTTGGCAGGTTTGGACTACGCGGTGGCGGCCGATCAGTTCACCGCCGCGCGGGTGATCTTGGCGGTACTGAGCGCCGCGTTTTTGTACTGGCTGCTGTTGTCGTTCGATCGCCCCGTGCAGTGGTGGCCGTTGCTGGCCGCCGCCGCCGGATATTCATTCCCAGCCATTTGGCTGCGTGACCGCATTCAGGTGCGTCGCCGCGACACGCTCAAAACCCTGCCCTTCTTCCTAGACCTCATCACGCTGTGCGTGGAGGCGGGTTTGAACTTGACGGGCGCCTTGACACAGTCGGTAGCCAAAGGCCCGGCAGGCCCGCTGCGCGACGAAATCTCGCGCGTTCTGCGCGATGTGCGTGCGGGCCGCTCACGCAGTGACGCCATGCGCACCATGGCGGACCGCATGAACGAGCCGTCGATCACCAACTTCATCTCGGCCCTCATCCAAGCTGAAAACATGGGCATGAATCTGGGCCCGATCATGCGAGCGCAGTCTGAGCAGCGGCGCGCAGAACGCTTCGCGCGGGCCGAAAAATTAGCAATGGAGGCACCCGTCAAGCTGCTGCTGCCGTTGATTGCGTTCATCTTTCCGTGCACCTTCGTTGTGTTGGGCTTCCCCATTGCAATGAAGTTCATTCGCATGGGCATGTGAAGTGCGTACCCCGAGCCGCAACCCGGCGAACAGCCACCCTGCCCGGCCGCTGCTCATGCACCGCGCCCACAGCTTCAGCCAGCGTTTGCTGGGCTTGCTTGCGCGCCGCCCTTTGCAACCGTTTGAGGCGCTGTTCATCGTGCCTTGCAACAGCGTGCACACCGTGTTCATGACCTACGCCATCGACGTGGCGTTTGTGGACCGCGACGGCGTGGTGCTCAAACTGGTGTGCGGCCTCAAACCCTACCGCGGCGCGGCCTGCTGGGGCGCGCACGGGGTGGTCGAGTTTGCGGCGGGGGCGGCGGCCGTTTGGGGGGTGGTGCAAGGAGCCACTTTGGCGATCAAACCCCAACTCCTCAATGAAGCTGAGGTCACCGTATGAAGCAACGCCACCAACTCCGTCAACGCCGTCAACGCCGTCAACGCGGAGCCAGCCTGGTCGAAGCCGCCATCGTCATCCCGTTGCTGCTGTTCATTTTTTTGGGTGTGCTGCAAACCGCGATGGTGTTTTACGCCAAGAGCAACCTCAACTACGCCACCTTCGAGGCCGCCCGCGCGGGCAGCGTCAACAACGCCGATATGGCCGCCATCACCGCGGCCTTCCAGAAAGCGCTGGTGCCCTATTACGGCGGCGGCAACACCACCGCTGAATTGACGGCCAAGCTGGCGCAAGTGGCACAAGACATCAACACCAATGGCGCCATGCGCATTGAGATTTTGTCGCCCACCACAGAAAGCTTCAGCGACTTCAACAGCCCGGCACTGCAAGCCCAGATGAGGGTCACCGAGCTGGTGATCCCGAATGTGGCCCTGGACGAATTGAGCTGCCCGCGCGATGTGCCGGGTTGTAAATCTGACTCCAAGACCAACAGCAGCGGGCAGAGCTTGGCGGACGCCAACCTGCTGAAATTGCGCATCACTTACGGCATACCGCAGACCAAGCAAATGCCTTTGGCGGGGCGGTTCTACACCTGGGCGCTGAAACAAACCGGCGCCGCTGGAGCGGACGCGTTCAAGCTGGGTTTGATTCAAGCCAATCGCATTCCAGTGGTCACGCACACGACGCTGCGCATGCAGTCCAACGCTGTCAGGAACGCCGCCATGGTCAGCTCGCCGGGGCAGGGCAATGCGGGGGTGGCCACCGACCCTGGGCCGCTGGCCGGCGGCGGCGGTTTGCCCAGCTGCGCATGGTGGGACCCCAGCTGCGCCATTTGTTCCAGCGGTGCCACAGGGGACTGCGGCGGTGGGGGCGGTGGGGGAGGCGGCGGCACCTGCCCACCGGCCAATCGATAAATCCATAAGTGAATAAGTTCATATAAGAGCCAACCAGCATGACCACGCTCACTCATCGCCACCATTTGACCGGGCTCGAATCGTGGGCGCGTTGCATTGCGCCGACCTCATTGACAACGCTGGCAAGCGGCTTGCTCATTGGGGTGTGCCTGAGCGCAAGCGCGCTGGCGCTTACCCTGAACAGCACCGACGCGACCTGCGATCCCAGCAGGCAAATGTGTTCGAGAACGCAGGCTGCGTCGGCGTTTGGACCTTCCGCAGCGGTGGGTTCTGGTGCGGGTTCTGGTGCGAGTTCAGGCGCGAGTTCAGGTGCGGACCCCGCAAGGTCTTCAAGCGCACTCGGCGGCGGTGCGTCCGGAAGTTGCTCACCGCCTCCGGGCGGCAACCCCAGCTGCGGCACGGCGGCAGGCCCGGCCACCACGTCGGCTGGCAGCGGTGCAGGCCTGCAAGTGGGTGCCGGCAACCCCATCAACCTCATCAGCGGCAACAAGTACCAAGTCGAGACCGATATGCCCGCCCTGCCCGGTGTGTTGGGTCTGGAGCTGAAACGTCACTACAACAGCATGTCCACCCACCCCGGACTGCTGGGAGCGAAATGGCGCATCAGCTACGAGGCCGTGTTGGTGGACTACGGCAGCCAGATTCAAATCATCCAGGCGGACGGCCGCCGGATTGACTTTCAGCGCGGCACCGGCGATCAGATCGCGCTGTGCACGACCAGCCAGCCGTCCGATGGGCAGGTGCGCATCGAGGTGTCAGCGGGTGGGTCAGCGGGTGGGTCAGCGGTTGCGTCTGCGGTTGCGTCATCAGCAAACCAAGGGCAGCGCAGTTACCACTGGCGCTGGCCCGATGGGCGCACTTTGACTTTCAGCGCTATTCCTGGTGCCGGTGCGGCTGGTTCTGCAAGTGCCGGCTATCCACTGCAAAGCGTCACCGCCGCCAGCGGCGAACAACTCAGCCTGAGCTACAGCCCCAGCGGCGACCTGATGCAAGTGCGCGACCCACAGGGCCGCAAGCTGAACTTCATTTATGCAGGTGCTGCAGAGCTTAAAACCGGCATGCGCGGCAGGGCACTGAAGGCCATCGACACGCCGTTGGGGCGCATCGCCTACCTGCAGGACAGCATCGGGCGATTGATCGAGGTGGAAACCGAAGTCGCCCAGCACGCCGTGGTCTATCACTACGAAGACGCACGCAACGCGGGTTTGAAAACAATGTTGACGGGCATCAGTCTTCGCAACTCTGCGCAAGGCGGGCGAGCGATTGAACAGCGCTTGAGTACGTATGTCTACAACACCCAGGGCATGGCGATTCTGAGCACCAGAGGGCTGCCTTTGCTGGACAACATTCAGAACAAAGAAGACAAACAAAACAGCGCACAACGCGGCATCGAGCAAATCCAGGTCGACTACGTGAGCAAGGCTTTGCCAATGGAGGGACCGCCGAATGCGCTCGGCCACGCAGTGCCGCGGCAAGTGGGCAAGACGGTGTTGACGAACAGCCTGGGGGCCAGGACAGAAATATGGAGCGCAGTCATCGCCGGCCACTACCGCTTGATCGAGATGCGCGGCGCGGGTTGCGCCACCTGCGGGCCGACCAACCGTCGCTATGCGTACAACGCGGCTGGGCAGCTGGTCAAGCAGGTGCTGCTGGATGACTTGGGCCGTGAATTGGAAAACCCCGGCGCCGTGGAGCTGACGCAATACGACGCGCATGGGCGCATCAGCAAGGTCGGGACGCAAGCCCCTGATTCAAAGGGATCTAGAGCCACCGTGCGGTGGCACACGCGCTTTGAATACACCGACATCCGCTACGCCGATGGCAGCGTTGCGCTGGCTGCGAAACCCAGTTTGGTCGCACGGCCCAGCGTGATCGCTGGCAAGGAACACACCGTTGCAACGAGCTACAACGCGCTGGGGCAAGTGACCCAAATTGTGGAAGCTGGGTTCAGCCTGGTGGATGCCAACGCCAAGCCCAGCCCTGCAGGGGCACCGCTGATTCGCAGCACCGCGTACAGCTACCAGGTGATCAACGGGCGCAGCGTGCTGGTGCAAGTCGACGGCCCGCTGCCCAATGGCCCCAAGGCCGATCCGTCGGACAGCGACATCACGCGGTTTGTGTGGGATGACAAGGGGCGTCAACTCATCAGCACCACAGAACCGGGCGGCCACACCAGCACGTTGCAGTACGACCCGAACACAGGCCTTATCGCCGCAGTGCAAAACGCCGAAGGCTTCAGCACCCGCTTCAGCCATGACGAGCTCGGCCGCGTGTCGGCCACCCGCAGCATCGGCCCGGGCTGGCTCAGACCCCTGGTTCACAGCGTCAAGCTGGATGCCTTGGGCCGCACACAAGAAATTTTCACAAGTAACAGCAACAGCAACAGCGACGGCAACGGCAACCGCGACAACTTAAAGCCGCAATCCCGCCAAGCGCACGACGTCGCAGGCCGCTTGCTGTGGAGCGCCAACGCACTGGGCGTGCTCCAGCGCAACCAATTCGACACAGAAGGCCAGTTGCTGCGGCAAGGCCGCTACACCAGCCGCATGGCCGTCGAGCAAAGCTACACCTACGACAGCCGCGGCCGAATCACCGGGGTGCAGGAAGGACGCAACGTTGCGCAGGATTCCAATCCCGACAACGCGCCTGAAACACTGCGCATCCGCTACAACGCCAGCGGTCAACTGGAA
>JBBRGA010000187.1:0-5246 GCA_038241115.1 Burkholderiales bacterium
GTCAGCACCTGGTGCTCCATCTCAAAATGTGTTTTGTTGGCGATCGCTTTGCTGACCTCTCGCCTCACGCGAGCGTGCTCGTCGCGCGGAAGGTTTTGCGCCAGCCACGTCCAGTTGGCCTGTGACTTTTGCGAACTTGAAACAATCCCTCGCCCGTCCAGCGGCAGCAGCTTGGAGAAGTCAGCCGACATGCGGTAGGCAATGTCGGAAGTGGCAGCTGCCAATGCACGGTAATGCTGCTCGCTGATGTCCAGCGCCGTCTGCCGTTGGCGCAGTTCGAGTGCCATGGCCCAGCGCGCCGTTGCATCTTCAACCGCACGCGTCAGCACCAGTGGGCTCAATTGGGCATCGCCGACGTAGTCCTGCGAGCCGGCAGGAACCGCCGCGCTGCCCCAATCGGTGGTGGCTTCGCCGATGAGCACCACCACGGCGCAGACGGTGATCCCGTCAGGCTCAGTGAACGCCGCCAACATGTTCAGCGCGTCGTTGTCCGACAAACGCAGGCTCAGCAACACGCCGTCGTGTGCATCGGGCGTGCACCAAATCGCGCGCAGGGCTTCAGCTTCTGCCGCAGCTCCTGAAAAAACGTAGGGGAGTACCGATCCCGACAACAGCAGCCGCTGCAGGTGTGCCCGGTTGTTGGCACTGTCGCCGAGTACGACGATGCGCCACGCTTCATGAGCCGTGGCATCAGTCGGCTGCTGCAGCGGCGAACCAACGCGGTTGCTGGTCATTGCACCGAACGAGCAGCGCTCGTACAACACGCCGCATGCGGCTCAAACGCTCCTTCTTAAAAATCAGCCCACTGACTTCGCGAAAGCGCGGGCCTGCCTGTGAGGATCCAGCAAAAAAGGACATGGGTCATGGGATGCCTTTGCTATTTGAAGACCTGAGCTCGCTGCGCCAGGTCCAGATCACGACGCATGAACGCTGAGGTCTTGCGCTGGTTCACTTGGCGTTTCAAGTGGATTTTGAAACATGCTGCGAGAACAACATCGCTTTCCAACAATCGGTGTCGAACTCGTCACAAGCTCTTCCGGCTTCGAGGCAAAGTTTAATCGCCGTCAACGCGCCAATACCGGTGATCTTCGTTCGACCCTTTCATTGCCGCAAAGCTGGAATGCGAGACGCGGCCTACCGAGCATTGATCCGTGAAGTTGGGCGCTCAAGCGCGTAGTCCGGCAATGCGCGTCGGATTTGGCTTACTCGACAAGCCCACGATGTACTAGCCCAAAGCAGGCCGTCGTCTGTGATGCCGCATCGCATTGCCGCAACAAACTTGATGGGCTGGCGCTGAAAAACAGAAGCAAGCATGTCTACACAACCCACCAACCAGGAATAAATCATGTCCCAAGTCACGACCCTTTCTGAGCTTTACTGCGAAGAGCTCAAAGACCTCTGGTCAGCCAATGACCAGATGGTCAGAGCGCTTAAAAAGATTTCGCGCAAAGCAACAAATTCAAACCTCAAGCAGATGTTGGAAACGTCGCAAGAAGGAATTGCGGTTCACACAGACTTGCTGAAAACGCTGATCGCCAATCAGGGTGCCAAGGTGTCCAAAGAGCACTGCAAAGGAATGGAGGGTCTGGTAAGCGAAGCGCTGAAGCACACCATCGAAGAAGCGCCGGTCAAAGGCCCGGTGCTCGACGCGGCCATCATTGCGCAGTACCAGCGCATGACCCACTACGGAATCACCGGCTTCGGAACTGTGGCGGCGTTTTCCAAAGCATTGAGTTTGGACGACGACAACATTCAGCTCAAGGCCGCTGTCAAGCAAATGTACGTAGCCGATGAACTGATGACCGAGTTAGCCGAAGCCGCAGTCAACGAAGACGCAGCCGACGAATAAGCACACCGCGGGACGTGGACATGGATTGGCTCAACGCGTTGCAGTGGCCAGCCATGGCCATCACTGTGGCGGCTTCGTGGCTGGTAGCCTCCAGTGACGAGTCGCGCCGGAGCAAGGGTTTTTGGGTTTTCCTTGTCAGCAACGCGCTTTGGATCGCGTGGGGCTGGCACACCGCGTCGTGGGCGCTGGTGGCGCTTCAGTTTTGTCTTATTGCCATGAACGTCCGCGGTGCCGCCAAAAACGAAACCTGAGCGTTCCCGGGTTTAGTTTTCGCGAGCCGCGCCGCTACCGCCCGAATCCACGCGGAAAGCAGGTTTTACACAGCCGGATCGGTCTCGCGCACAGCATGCCGGTGTTTTCCGATCGCTGATATGAGCGCTTTTTGAGCCGACTGACCATCGTTGAATTCGCTGAACAGCACGCCCGGATCCTCTTCTCCGGACCCCAGAAAGGCTTCGACACCCGCACGGTCAAACAGCGCCTTTGCGGCCCCCAGCGCCAGCAGCGTTTTACCGTGACGGTATTGCTGGGCGACAAAGTCAACCGCCTCGGTTTGAGTCAACAAACGTCTCACACCGTCGTCGCCGTCCGGCAGCACCACAGCGTCAAACAACACCGGCGCTGAATTCTCGAAGCTGGCGGTGGCTTCGAGCGCCGTGCCGTCACTGGTTTCAATCGAACCCAATCGCAGCGCGATCACACACGTCACCGCGCCCGCATCGTTCAAGGCTTCTTGCGCTGCGAGAAGCGACTCGCCCTGGACACCGTGCGCGGCCAGCAATGCGACCTTGCGCGTCGCGATGCCGCCGTCGCCAGGCAATGCCGTCAACGAAAGCGCGGCAGACACGGTGACCTCGGGTGGTGTGGGGTTCGGCAACGCACGCGGCAAAGCCGCCGGCACCGGCATGCCCAAGCCTGCAGCCACCGCAGCGGCCAGCGCAGGCGACACGTTGACCAACGAAGCCAACATGCGCGTGCGAATGGCGGGCACGGTCAACTTGCTCAGTTCGAAGCGAAAACCGCCCGCAATGTGGGCCTGCTCAGCGTGCGTCTGGCTTTCGTAGAACAGCGTGGCTTGCGTGTAGTGGTCGGCGAATTTTTCTGGACTGCCGCGCAGCTTTTCCCCGTCGGTGGGCTGAGGAAAAGAGATGAAGCCTTTCGCGCCGGCCTGGAACGGGCAGCCTCCGCCCAGAGAGTTCGGCTCGTACGACACGCGCCCGCGAGGCACCGCTTGTCGGTGTATCGCGTCGCGCTGGTTGTTTGACACTGGCGCGAGCGCTGCGTTGATAGCAAGCTCATGAAAGTTAGGGCCACCCAGGCGTGAAAGCTGCGTGTCGAGGTAGGAGTGGTGCCGTCCGGCAAGCAGCGGATCGTTGCTGAAGTCAATGCCTGGCACCACATGTGCGGTGCAAAACGCAACCTGCTCGGTTTCGGCAAAAAAGTTGTCGGGGTTGCGGTTCAAAACCATGCGTCCCACTGGCTTGACGGGGACCATTTCTTCAGGGATGAGCTTTGTCGCGTCCAGCACGTCAAAGCTGAATGCTTCAGCCTGCGCCTCACTGAACACTTGAAACCCCAGCTCCCACTCAGGATAGTGGCCCGACTCGATGGCCTCCCATAAATCGCGGCGGTGGAAGTCGGAGTCGGCACCTGCGATTTTCATGGCCTCGTCCCACACCAGCGAGTGCGTGCCCAGCATCGGCTTCCAATGGAACTTGACGAAATGAGACTGGCCTTCAGCGTTCACCAGCCTGAAGGTGTGCACGCCGAAGCCTTGCATCATGCGCAGGCTGCGTGGAATGGCGCGGTCAGACATGACCCACACGAGCATGTGCGTCGTCTCTGGCGACAGCGACACAAAGTCCCAGAAGGTGTCGTGCGCACTGGCCGCTTGAGGCATGGCGTTGTTCGGTTCTGGCTTGACCGCATGAACCAAATCTGGGAACTTCATCGCGTCTTGAATAAAGAAAACCGGTATGTTGTTTCCCACCAGGTCCCAGTTGCCCTGGTCGGTGTAAAACTTCACTGCAAAGCCGCGAACGTCGCGCGCCGTGTCTGCCGAGCCGCGCTCGCCGGCCACTGTCGAGAACCGTGTGAACACCGGTGTGATTTTTCCGGCTGTGGCGAACGGTGCCGCACACGTCAGTTCGGTCAGTGCTTCATACGATTCAAAGTAGCCGTGTGCTGCTGAACCTCGCGCGTGAACCACCCGCTCCGGGATGCGTTCGTGGTCAAAGTGGGTGATCTTTTCGCGAAGAATGAAATCCTCCAACAACGTCGGGCCGCGCAACCCGGCCTTCAGTGAGTGCTGGTTGTCGGCAATCGGCACGCCTTGGTTGGTGGTGAGCGCATGACCCGAGCCGTCCACCCGTGCGCGCGCGATCTGGCCGTCGTTGGCGTGCAGCCCGGGCTCGCCCGCTGCGCCGGTTTTCGCGGAGTCGTTTGCCTCACTCAAAGTGCTGGCTGAGACGGTGTCCGACCCGGCATCTGCTGTCATGCCCACAGGGGGATGCAGTGCGTTCTCGCGGCCGCATTCCATGGCTTTGTTCAGGTTCACGGGCATGGCAGCCACCAGCGCCTGAGTGGCCTTTGTTTGCTCCATCACGGGGCTGGTGTCGAGCGTGCTTTTTTCGTCGGCTGCGCCCTTCGGGTGTGCGCGGACGCCAGCCGGCTTGGGTTGACCCGAGGTGCGTGCTGGCGTTTGAGACCCGGCGGGTGCAGGTGTTTTTTTCATCGGATTCTCCGTTTTGAGTTCACGTAAATCAGACGTCCGCGGACCGTTTACTCACGGGAGATGGCGGACGTTCGTCACACGCTCGATTGAGGTGCGACTGCAGTCAATTTAAGTTTTCGCTCTGTCGCAATGGGTCAGATGACTCCGCAATTCAGCGTAGGAATATCTGGCTGCTCCTGCTGCCGTTCGGACCCACAGCGTTGTGCGCTGGGCAAGAGCTATGAATTTGCCCGTAGGAGGTTGCCGACACTGCGTGCAGCCCATTTGGCGTTGAGAACGGCACGCCGTCTGTCGATCTCACTCAATCGCAAAACCCAAAATAACAGCAGATTTTTTTTGCAGACGCACCGACTGCTGGCGCTTTATTTCGAAGCGCCCCGCTTTCACATCCATAGGTCATTCAAGCAACCATTCATATGAAGCCCGATGTCGTAGATCAGCTGAATTCGCGAGTCCATTCGCGTGCCATACAGCGCCCGTCCCTGCCTTTGCTCGGTCTCGAGCCGTTGCGCGCTGCGTTCGAACTTGGCTCCCACACCTTGACGCGCATCCAGCGTGCGGCCGGTGCAGACGGTCATCCCGTTGTGATATTTCCGGGCATGGCCACGGGCGCAAATGCGGTTTCCCCACTGCGCCGGTATTGCGAACAACTTGGCTACGCGG
>JBBRGA010000188.1:0-5049 GCA_038241115.1 Burkholderiales bacterium
AGAGCGCGAAATGAATGGCGCGCTGGTTGCGTACATCGCTGATGGCTTCTATGCGCACAAAGCCCAACGCAAAGGCCATGTCTGCCGCGGCCAGCACAGCCTCGCGCATAAGCCCCTGTCCAGAGAACTTCGGGTCGGCCAGGTAGCCAATTTCGGCGCGTGGGGCTTCGAAGTCAAAGCTGTGGAAGTCGATCCGCCCAATCAGCGCACCGCTGCCGTCGAGGAAGACATTGAAAATGAGGTTTTCGCCCTCTTCCACAAACTGCAAACCCCGCGCGCAAAAAGTTTCGGCCCACGCCAAATCTCGTGTGAACCGAGGCCAAGAAATGAACGGCCAAGAAGGCAAACAGGCGTTGAGGAAATCAGCAATCTGCTGCGCGTGCTGAACGCTTGGCGCTTCAAGACGCAGACGCGGCGTTCGAAGTGAACGCGGCGCGCAAATCAAGTCAGATTTGGCCAATTTCGTGACGCTTGATTTGCCCAATTTGGTCAGCTCTGATTCGTCTAAATCAGCCCAGCGGCATGCTCAAGACAACTTGCCGTGGCACAGCTTGAACTTCTTGCCGCTGCCGCAAGGGCAAGGATCGTTGCGACCGACCTTGGGCACTTCAGCCGCCATGTCTGCGGGGGCCGCCTGTTGTTGACTGACACTCCCGTCTTCATTGGGATGCGTGTAGGTGATGTTGCTGAAACGCTCCGCGCGTTCTTCGATGGCAGCAGCAGCGGCTTCGGCTTCCTCTTGCGACTGGATGCGCACCGTCATCAGTGAGCGCGTGACTTCCATCTTCACCACGTCCAGCAACTGGCTGAACAGCTCAAACGCTTCGCGCTTGTATTCCTGCTTGGGATTCTTCTGCGCGTAGCCGCGCAGGTGGATACCTTGGCGCAAGTAGTCGAGTGCGGCCAAATGCTCGCGCCAATGGGTGTCAATCGACTGCAACAACATCATGCGCATGAAAGGCGTGAATTGCTCCAAGCCAACGCGCTCAACCTTCGCTTCGAAGCTGGCGTCAGCGGCTTTGATGACTTTGTTCAGCAGGGCTTCATCGGTGATGGAACTGCTCTGCTCCACATCGGCCTGCAGCGGCACATCCAACTGCCATTCATCGCGCAGCGTTTTCTCCAAGCCGCCCAAGTCCCACTGCTCTTCCACGCTCTCTGCGGGCACGTAGGTCCGCACTACTTCGGTCATCGTGCCGGACCGGAGGTTGGATATTTGCGCGCTCAGGCTTTGAGCTTCCAAGATGTCGTTACGCTGTTGATAAATCACTTTGCGCTGGTCGTTCGAGACGTCGTCGTATTCCAGAAGCTGCTTGCGCACGTCGAAGTTGCGGGCCTCAACCTTGCGCTGTGCGCCTTCAATGCTGCGCGTGACAATGCCAGCTTCGATCGCTTCTCCGTCGGGCATCTTCAGCCGGTCCATGATGGAGCGCACACGGTCGCCGGCAAAGATGCGCATCAAAGAATCATCGAGCGACAAGTAAAAACGCGACGCACCTGGGTCACCCTGCCGTCCAGAACGGCCGCGCAATTGATTGTCAATGCGGCGCGATTCATGGCGCTCGGTGGCGATGATGCGCAGGCCGCCTTGGGCTTTCACGCTGTCGTGCAGGCCTTGCCACTCGCTGCGAATCTTGTCGGCCTGAGCGGCCTTGTCGGCATCGCTCAACTCGCTGTCGGCATCAATGACTTTGATTTGGTTTTCAACGCTGCCGCCCAACACGATGTCGGTGCCTCGGCCAGCCATGTTGGTGGCGATGGTGATGGCGCCCGGGCGGCCTGCTTGCGAAACGATTTGCGCCTCTTTGGCATGCTGCTTGGCGTTGAGCACTGCGTGGGGCAGCGTCACTTTTTTAAGCATCTCTGAGATCAACTCAGAGTTGTCGATGGTGGTGGTGCCTACCAACACTGGCTGACCGCGCTGATGACACTCGCGGATGTCTTCGATGACCGCTTCAAATTTTTCGCGGTTGGTTTTGTAGACCAGATCGAGTTCGTCTTTGCGAACGGTGGGGCGGTTGGGCGGAATTACCACCGTCTCCAGGCCGTAGATTTCTTGAAATTCGTAGGCTTCGGTGTCGGCAGTGCCGGTCATTCCAGACAGCTTGCCGTACATACGGAAGTAGTTTTGGAACGTGATGCTGGCCAGCGTTTGGTTTTCGTTTTGAATCTGCACGCCTTCCTTGGCTTCAACCGCTTGGTGCAATCCGTCGGACCAACGTCGGCCCGTCATCAAGCGGCCAGTGAACTCGTCAACGATCACCACTTCACCTTGTTGCACCACGTAATGCTGGTCGCGGTTGTAGAGCTGATTGGCCCGCAACGCTGCGTAAACGTGGTGCATCAAGGTGATGTTGGCCGGGTCGTAAAGGCTGGCCCCTTCGGCCAACAATCCGGCTTCGCCCAACATGCGCTCGGCGTTTTCGTGGCCGTCTTCGGTCAAGAAAACCTGGTGGGTTTTTTCGTCCACCGTGAAGTCGCCCGCTTCGATCACGCCTTCTCCGGTGCGCAAATCGAGTTCGCCAATTTGCTTTTTCAACTGCGGCACCACCGCGTTGATGCGCACATACATTTCGGTGTGGTCTTCGGCTTGGCCGCTGATGATGAGCGGTGTACGCGCCTCGTCGATCAGGATGGAGTCCACCTCGTCGACGATGGCAAACGCCAAACCGCGCGCGACGCGATCGTCGGTGCTTTGCACCATGTTGTCGCGAAGGTAGTCAAAGCCAAATTCGTTGTTGGTTCCGTAGGTGATGTCGGCGGCGTAGGCGGCTTGCTTTTCCTCGCGCGACATGTCGGGCACGTTGATGCCCACGCTCAAGCCGAGGAAGTTGTACAGCTGTCCCATCCAAGCGGCGTCGCGCCTGACAAGGTAGTCGTTCACCGTCACCAAGTGGACACCCTTGTTGGTGATGGCGTTCAGGTAGATGGGCAAGGTGGCCATCAAGGTTTTGCCTTCGCCGGTGCGCATCTCAGCAATCTTGCCGTCGTGCATGGCCATGCCGCCGATCAATTGCACATCGAAGTGGCGCATCTTCAAGGCGCGCTTGCCGCCCTCGCGCACGACGGCAAAAGCCTCGGGCAACAGCGCATCGAGCGTTTCGCCGGCCGCAAACCTGTTCTTGAATTCAGCGGTTTTAGCCTGCAATGCGGCATCGTCCAAGGCCTCAAGTTTGGGCTCGAGCGCATTGATTTGCTCAACAACTTTGCGGTACTGTTTGAGCAGGCGTTCGTTACGGCTGCCGAAAATCGAGGTCAGAATTTTGGGCAACATGCGTTGTCGTCTTTTGGATGTGAGTCGGAGTTGATACGGGTGTGCAGGCTCAGATGCCTGGGCGACAGCTTTGTATGGACATCTAGAAGCTGGGGTCTGGCCTTGAAGTAACAAGCGCGAGTTTCGGGCACACATCCCGAATCTGCGTACTTCAGCGAGCCAGCGAGTTTAACCGCGACGTCGACCACGCAAGCCAGCCCAGACCTCAATGCAAGCAGACCCGCGACCCAGCGTCTCAGCGTCTCAGCGTCTCATCGTCTCAGCGGGTTAGACGCTGCGCTGTGACCTGGGGGTTTGCAACAGCCGAGCCTCCGCGCAGAACGGCCCGCGGTTCTGCATCGCCCCCCGCCAAGAATTTCGCGGGGTCCTGATGGACGCCTTCCACGGTTACTTCAAAGTGCAAGTGAGGTCCGGTGGAACGACCGGTTGTGCCGACTTCGGCGATGGCTTGGCCGCGCTTGACGATGTCGCCCACTTTGACCACGATCTGCCAAACATTGGCGTACCGAGTCAGCAGGCCCCGGCCGTGGTCTATTTCGATCAGGTTGCCGTATTGAGGGTGCGCCTCGAGCGGAAGCACCACGCCGCCAGCGGCAGCATTGATGCGGGTTCCGATGTCAGCTGCAAAGTCCTAACCTGTGCGCAAGGCAACTCGACCCGTGAAGGGATCGGAGCGGAAACCAACGCCCGAGACTGAAGGCACATCTATGGGCCTGCCGTTGGGCACCCTCAACGCGCGCATGCGGGCCTCTAACAAGCGCGACTCGATCACGGCGAACAAGTTGCTGCGTTGGTCGCTGCGTTGGTCGCGCCCTGACATCACCTCGTTGAGTTGCTCGAAAGACATCGTGTCAGCAGGCACAAAAGGACCACCCTGGCCGCTTGATCCCCGGCTTGATCGTGGCGGGCGCAGGGATCCATGACTTAAGTTCTTCAGGCTTCACACCGACCAGCGTAGAAAGTCGGTCACCCTGGGCTTCGAGCTTGATGAGCTTGGCCTGCATTTCGCCGACTTTCTGCGCCATGGCATCAACGTTCTCGCGCAAATAACGGTCGCGCTGCGCGAACTCGTCGCGCACTACAAATTAACCAAGTGACTGACCACGGGCCAGCGTTCACGAGCAGCTTTCAAAAATATAAAGTGGTAAATCATTCCGGACAACAAACTGAGCACGATGATCAGCGCAGTCAGCGCAGTCAGCGCGGTAGCCATTTCAACGCGGCTGAAATGAAGTGCACGGGTGCGCACTAAGCTACTGTGAATGATCAAAATTTGCATCTAGAAACTCCGCCTTTTTTTGGGGGCTCCGCCTTCAGACACCGTTTCGCTAAGAAGTTGCGCAACTGCAATTGCGCCCACCAAAACGAAATTTGAATTTTGAAATCTAAGCACATCAGCTCAGGGCACCGGGTCAGCATGCAAAGCGTGCCAGACGCATTGCGCGTGCAGGATGCGCTCTTGCAGAGCGAGCCGCTGGCCTTGTTGCGTGAACGAATTCGCGATTCAAAAGCACGTTTTGAAGCGGTCAAGCTGTGCATTCCCGCAGCGATGCGAGCTCACGTCAAGCCCGGCCCAGTGGATGCGGCGGGCTGGTCCTTGCTGGTGGCGAATGCAGCGGTGGGAGCAAAGCTTCGTCAATGCATTCCTCAGCTGGAAGAGGTCTTGAAGACTCAGGGCTGGCCGACATCCACCATCCGGATAAAAATTCATAACTTTTGAGGCACAGGCGGTTCAACTGCCGACCGAATAAAATTGGTGCAGATGCACAAGCTCC
>JBBRGA010000189.1:0-5037 GCA_038241115.1 Burkholderiales bacterium
GCCCGACTGCATCGAAGTCTGCAGTTTCTCGACCACGTCGCCCTCTTGAATGATGTCGTGCTTGACCTTGATGCCGGTGATTTCCTCGAAGGCCTTGGCCAGCGTCTTCGATTCATACTCGTGCGTGGTGAGCGTCTCGGAAACGACCGAGATCTCCTTCACGCCCTTGGCCTGAAGTTTCTTGGCAGCTTCGATGAACCATTTCATCTCGACCATCTGTTGGTCTTTGTTCAGCGTTGACGGCTGAAATTCGGCATCTATCCATTTTTTGGCGGCGGCCTCGTCAGCGATCGCCCCGTGACCGAAAGTCATGGCAGCCGCAGCGAAGGCAATCGCGTGCAATTTCAATTTCATTTTTGTCTCCTCGATGGCTTCCCATTCAACACCTTGACACGCCAGTTGGGAAGAAATGGCCAGCGTGTTTTTCAGAAAACCAATTGCCTTTTTTACCCCTTGCGCATCACAAATGCCAGCACCAGCATGGACACCACAAAGCCGTACCAGATGCTGGGCTCTTGTTCGAGGCCGAACCACCCGATCATCCTTTCACTGGTCGCGACAAAGGCCAGATTCACGTAGGCGGCACTGAGCAGGCCAATGAACAAGCGGTCTCCGCGGGTGGTGGCCATCGGCAACCAACCTTTGCGCAGGACGGTAGGCGACTTGACCTCCCACACCGTCATGCCGGCCAACATCAAAACGATGCAGGTAAAAAATACAGCCACCGGCGTGGTCCATGCCATCCACTCAAACATCGCCCAGCTCCTTGTTCATCAGACGCGGCCCATCGCGAAGCCCTTGGCGATGTAATGCCGCACGAACCAGATCACGATTGCGCCCGGAACGATGGTCAGCACGCCTGCCGCTGCCAGCACGCCCCAGTCCATGCCCGACGCGCTGACGGTGCGCGTCATCACTGCCACGATGGGTTTGGCGTTCACGCTGGTCAGCGTGCGCGCCATCAGCAGTTCGACCCAACTGAACATGAAGCAAAAGAAGGCCGCCACGCCCACGCCTGCCTTGATGAGAGGGATGTAGATGGTCAAGAAAAAGCGCGGGAACGAGTAGCCGTCGATGTACGCCGTCTCGTCGATTTCACGCGGGATGCCGCTCATGAATCCTTCCAGAATCCACACTGCCAGCGGCACGTTGAAAAGCAAATGCGCCAACGCCACGGCGATGTGGGTGTCCATCAAACCGAGCGTGGTGTAGAGCTGAAAAAAGGGCAGCAAAAACACCGCCGGCGGTGTCATGCGGTTGGTCAACAGCCAGAAAAAAACGTGCTTGTCGCCGAGGAAGCTGTAGCGTGAAAACTCGTAAGCCGCAGGCAGCGCCACCAGCAGCGAGATCACTGTGTTGATGGCCACGTAAATCAGCGAATTGATGTAGCCCGAGTACCAGCTTTCATCGGTGAAGATGGTCTTGTAGTGGTCCCACGTGAAGTTCTGTGGCCACAGGCTGAAGGTGCTGAGTATTTCTTCGTTCGTCTTGAACGACATGTTCACCATCCAGTAAACCGGCAGGATGGCGAAGACGAGGTAAAGCACCAAAAACACAGTGCGTTTTTTGAACCTGCGCTCATCCATGGGCTTGCTCCTTGTCGGCCGTGCCGACGCGCTGCATCCAGTTGTAAAGGATGAAGCACAGCAACAAAATGATCAAAAAGTAGATGAGCGAAAACGCTGCCGCCGGGCCCAAATCAAACTGGCCCACGGCCTTTTGCGTCAGGTACTGGCTCAGGAAGGTGGTGGCGTTTCCGGGGCCGCCCCCGGTCAGCACAAACGGCTCGGTGTAAATCATGAAGCTGTCCATGAAGCGAAGCAGCACCGCAATCATCAGCACGCCGCGCAATTTGGGCAACTGGATGTAGCGGAACACCGCGAACTTGCTTGCGCCGTCGATGCTGGCGGCTTGGTAGTAGGCGTCGGGTATGGCGCGCAAGCCGGCAAAACACAACAGCGCCACCAACGGTGTCCAGTGCCAAACGTCCATTAACAGCACCGTGAGCCAGGCCTGCGTGGGGTTGCCGGTATAGCTGTACTCAATACCGAGTTTCGACAGCGTCGCGCCCATCAAACCGATGTCAGTGCGACCGTAAATTTGCCAAATGGTGCCCACCACGTTCCAGGGAATGAGCAGCGAAATAGCCACCAGCACCAAGACCAGCGAAGACTTCCAGCCGGCCGCGGGCATCGCCAAAGCCAGCGCGATGCCCAACGGAATTTCAACCGCCAGCACCGACAGCGAAAACACGATCTGGCGGATCAGCGCGCCTTGCAAATCGTCGTCGCGCATGACGGCCTTGAACCACTCGGTGCCTACAAACACGCGGCGCTCGGGCGAGATGATGTCTTGCACCGAATAGTTCACCACCGTCATCAGCGGCAAGATGGCCGAGAAGGCTACGCACAGCACCACCGGCAGGATCAACCACCAGGCTTTTTGATTGACGGGTTTTTGCGTCATTTGATGAGGCTCATGGAATGCTTGTGCGTCGGTGCTTGTGCGTCGGTGCTTGTGGGTCGATGCATTTGGGCAGCGATCAGGCAATGAGCGCTTCGTTTTTATAAAAGCAGGTGTGGCTGCCCACCACATTGAGCCAAACGCTGGCGCCCACCTTGGGAATGGTTTGCTCGGTGCTCAAGCGCGCCTTGATCGTGCCGCCCTCGGACGTAATGCACGTGAGCAACCAGTACGTACCGATGTCCTGCGCCTGCGTCACCACCGCCGGCACCGCGCCGACTGCGTCAGCGCTGGCCAGCGTGACGTATTCAGGTCGCACGCCCAAGGTGACGCTTCCGTGTTGGCTCAATTTTTGGGTGGGCGTCATCAGATGCCGCCCTGCCACGGTCAAACCTGTGGCGTCAACTACTGCCGGTAAAAAATTCATGCCCGGAGAGCCGATGAAGTGACCCACAAAGGTGTGCTGCGGGCGCTCGAACAAATCAGACGCGCTGCCGATTTGCACCGCGCGGCCACGCGTCATCACCACCACCTGCTCGGCAAATGTCAGCGCCTCAACCTGGTCGTGGGTGACATAAATGAGGGTCAGCTTCAGCTCGTTGTGAATTTGCTTGAGCTTGCGGCGAAGCTGCCACTTCAAATGCGGGTCGATGACGGTGAGCGGCTCATCGAACAGCACCGCGCTTACATCCTCACGCACCAAGCCACGGCCGAGTGAGATTTTCTGTTTGGCGTCGGCGGTCAAGCCCGCCGCGCGGGTGTGAAGATGGTCGCTCATCTCCAGCATCTCGGCGATCTTGCCGACGCGCTGTTTGATCTTGTCGGCGGCCACGCCCCGGTTGCGCAGCGGAAAGGCCAAGTTCTCTGCCACGGTCATGGTGTCGTAGATGACGGGAAACTGAAACACCTGCGCAATGTTGCGTTGCTGTGGCGTGCGTTCGGTGACGGTCACGCCGTCGAATTTCACGCTGCCGTGCGAGGGTTTGACCAAGCCCGACACGATGTTGAGCAGCGTGGTTTTACCGCAGCCGGAGGGGCCGAGCAAGGCATAGGCGCCGCCGTCCTCAAAGACCATTTTCAAAGGCAGCAGCGCATAGTCTTCATCGCGCTGCGGGTTGGGTTTGTAGGCATGCGCCAGGTCAAGTTCAATGCGGGCCATGTCAGTTCCTCAGTCCATGGCCGCAGAAGTGGTGGGAGCAGCCAGCAATTCGCCGTCGGCTCCAAACGCGTAGGCATGCGCCGGGTTCACGTAAAGCGTGATGGCCTCGCCTAACGAAAACACATGCACGCCGGTGAGCTGCGCCACCAGTTCGCCGATGGCCGTGTGCACATGCACGAAGGTGTCTGAGCCGGCAATTTCAGCCAACTCAACCCGCCCCGGCAGTGCCAGATCACCGTCGCGGCGGTGCACGCGCAGCGCACCTGCCCTGATGCCCACGGTGAGCTTGTCGGCGACTACTTTGTTCGCGGTTGGCGCAGGCAAATTCATCGCCATCGAAACGCCGCCCGGCAACAAGACATTGCCTGCTTGCGCCGTCGTCTGGACATTCGCCTCCATCAAATTCATCGGCGGATCGCTGAAAGCTCGCGCCACGCGAATGGACTTCGGCCGGTGGAACACCTCGGCGGTGGGTCCGTACTGCAGCAGTTCACCTTTGTCCAGCACGGCGGTGTAGCCGCCGAGCAGCAGTGCTTCCGTGGGCTCGGTGGTGGCGTACACCACGGTGGACTGGCCGCTGGCAAAAAGTTGCGACAGCTCGTCGCGCAGTTCTTCACGCAGCTTGTAATCCAGGTTGACCAAAGGCTCGTCCAGCAACATCAGCGGCGCGTTTTTGGCCAAGGCGCGCGCCAGCGCCACACGTTGTTGTTGACCGCCCGACAGCTCGGCGGGCAGCCGCTTCAAGAAAGGCTCGATGTGCAGCTTGGCGGCCAGCTCATTCACCCGCGCATCGATATTTTTTTCTCGGCGCAGTTTGAGCGGCGAGGCGATGTTGTCGAACACCGTCATCGACGGGTAGTTGATGAACTGCTGATAAACCATGGCCACGTTGCGCTCGCGCACCGCCACGCCAGTCACATCCACGTCGTCAACTTTCACGTGGCCTTTGAAGGGCTTGTCCAGGCCCGCCATCAAGCGCATCAAGGTGGTTTTGCCCGCCTGCGTGGCGCCCAACAACACCGTCACGGCTTGCGGCACCAAATTCAGATCGAGCGGGTACAAATGCACGCTGGCACCAAACCGTTGCTCTATGCCTTCCAACCTCAACTCCATGCGCGCTCCGCTGGATTGCCCGTCATGGAAATGTCGGGCTGTGTATTCCAGTTCGCGACACACCATGCGGCGACGGCTTCACGTTGAGGCTCAGTGAAGTGCAGGCCCAATTTCGTGCGGCGCCACAACACATCGTTTGCGGTGCGGGCCCATTCGGTGCGGTGTAAATAATTCAACTCAGCCTCGAATAATCCGGGTGCGACTTCAGTTCCCATAGCTTCTGTGCTTCCGTCACCAATCACTTGGTCAACGAGCGTGCCGTAAGCGCGTGCCAACCGATGCGCCAACATCACGGACAGATG
>JBBRGA010000190.1:0-5035 GCA_038241115.1 Burkholderiales bacterium
GGCTCGTGCGTGGCCATCATCCTCACCGACCCTCGGCGCACCGTGGCCGCGATGTGCCATATCGTGCATTCCGGCACGGCACCGGCTGATGAGCGCGGCGAGCAGACCACCCATGCCGAGCCGGCGCTGGCGGCCATGTTCGACATGCTGCAGGGCTGCGGCATCAGCCCGCAGCTGTGCGAGGCCTGCCTGTACGGCGGCGGCAACATGTTTCCCGCGCTGTTTCAGCAAGCCCACGTGGGCCAGAACAACATCGACTGGGCCGTGCAAGCGCTGGCCGACTGGGGCATCCGGTTGCGCGCTCAGGACACCGGCGGCACGGCATTCCGCCGCATCAACTGGACCGTGGGCCCAGGGGCGCCAGCAGTGCGCCTCGGGGGAATTTGAAAGCACAAGATGGCGATCAAGGTTTATGTGGTCGACGACTCTGCAGTGGTGCGCCAGACAGTGGCCCACCTGTTGCAGGGCGACGCCGAAATCGAGCTCATGGGCAGTGCGCCCAACCCGCTGATCGCCGGGCCGGTGATCCGCAAGACGCCGCCCGACGTGCTGCTGCTCGACATCGAGATGCCCGGCATGGACGGCCTGACGTTTTTGCGCCAGATCATGGAAACGTCGCCGATTCCCACCGTGATCTGCTCGACGCTGACCACAGGCGGCAGCCAGATGGCGCTCGAAGCGCTGGCCGCCGGCGCGGTGGCGGTGGTGTCGAAACCGCGGCTGGGGCTGAAGCAATTTCTGGAAGAGTCGCGGCGCGAACTGGTGACGACTTTGAAAACCGCCGCACGCTCGCGGCCGCGCGCCAGTGCGGCCGCGCGAGCGGGATCGATGGCCCCGGCGGCTGCCCCCCGGCCCGCTGCGCCGCGTGCGGCCTCGGCCGGCTTGCATGCGTTGTCGGTCAACAAGCCGGTGATCATCGGCAGCTCTACGGGCGGTTGTCAGGCGCTGGAGTCGATCCTCACCGCGCTGCCGGCCGACAGTCCGGGCATCGCCATCGTTCAGCACATGCCCGAGAAATTCACCGCCATGTACGCGCAGCGGCTCAACGGCATTTGCGCGGTCAATGTGCGCGAGGCCAAGGACGGTGACCGTCTGGAGCGCGGCGTGGTGCTGATCGCGCCGGGCGGCAAGCACATGCAGCTGCGCAAGGGCGGCGGCCAATACTTTGCGGTGGTGGCCGACGGCCCGCCAGTGAACCGCCACAAACCCAGCGTCGACGTGCTGTTTCGCAGCATGGCTGAATGCACCGGCGGCGACGTGCTGGCCATCATGCTCACCGGCATGGGTGACGACGGCGCGCGCGGCATGAAGCAGTTGCACGACGGCGGCGCGCGCACGCTGGCGCAGGACGAAGCCAGCTGCGTGGTGTTTGGCATGCCCAAGGAGGCCATCAAGCTCGGCGCGGTTGACCAGGTGCTGCCGCTGGACCGCATGGCCGGCGCAATTCTTCAGTTCGACGCACGCGGGTAGTCGGTTCCCCACAGATCACGCAACACCCCACACCCCGCACCCCGCACCCCGCAACACCACGCCACCCCCGCCCCGCCGAGCCAACCGCAGTCCAGCCCCCATCACTCGAAGGTTCGCCATGCAATCCGCACCTCTGCCAGCCAACGAAGTTCAACGCCTTGCAGCACTGCACGCTTTGGCGGTCATGGACACGCCGCCCGAAGCCGAATTCGACGCCTTGGTGAACGCCGCAGCCGCGGTGTGCGACATGCCCATTTCGCTGATCAGCCTGATCGATACCGACCGCCAGTGGTTCAAGGCCAATCACGGTTTGGAAGGCGCCACCCAGACGCCGCGAGACACCGCCTTTTGCGCCCACGCCATCCTGCAGGACGAGTTGTTCGAGGTGCCCGACGCCAGCCTGGACGAGCGCTTTGCCGACAACCCGCTCGTTGCGGATGTGCCCGACATCCGCTTCTACGCCGGTGCACCAGTGCGCCTGAGCAATGGGCACTGCATAGGCACGATCTGCGTCATCGACCGCCAACCGCGCCAGTTGAGTGATCGCCAACGCGAGGTGCTGCGCTGCCTGGCACAGGCCACCGCGCAGGCCATGGAAGGACGGCTGGCTTTGAAGCAGGTGCGCGGGCTGGTGGGCGACTTGTCGCGGGCCGCCGTGGAGGCGCAGCACCGCGCCACCCACGACCCGCTGACGGGTCTGTTCAACCGCGCCGACTTCGAGCCGCGCCTGCAGACCGCACTGGACGCGGCAAAGGCCGACCCCGCGCAAACCCATGCGCTGTTGTGCATCGACCTCGATCACTTCAAGATCGTCAACGACACCTGCGGCCATGCGGCGGGCGACCGCTTGCTGCAGCAAATTGCCCGCATGCTGTGCGATGCCGTGCGCCAGGGCGATGCCGTGGCGCGGCTGGGCGGCGACGAATTTGCAGTGCTTTTGAAAGGCTGCAGCGCGGCGGCGGCGCAGGCGGTGGGGAAAAAAATCTGCGCCGCGTTCGACGACTTTCGCTTTGTGCACGGCGAGCACCGCATGAAGGTGGGCACCAGCATCGGGCTGGTTGCCGTCGACAGCCAGTGGGCCGACACCGCCGCGCTCATGCAGGCGGCAGACGCCTGTTGCTACGCTGCCAAGCAAGGCGGGCGCAACCGCGTGGTGGCACTCGACGAAGACGAGGCGCACATTCTTCACGCCAGCGGCGACTCGCAGTGGGCCAGCCGCATCGAGCGGGCACTGGACGAAGGCCGCTTTGTGCTGCACGGCCAGCACATCGTGCCGGTTCGGGGCGACGGCACGGTGACTGAGCTGGAGCTGCTGCTGCGCATGGTGGACGTCGACGGTGCGCTGCTGCCGCCGGCCGCGTTCATCCCCAGCGCCGAGCGTTTTCATCTGATGGGCGGCGTCGACCGCTGGGTTCTGCGCCATGCGATCGACTGGCTGCGCGGTTTGCTCGAGCGTGGCGACGCGCCCACGGTGGCCATCAATTTGTCAGGCCAGTCGGTGGGCGACAGCAGCTTTCACAGCTGGGCGCTCGAAGTCTTTGAAGCCGCCGGCCCGGCCATTTGCCAGCGCGTGATTCTGGAAGTCACCGAGACCGCGGCAGTCACCAACCTGGCCAGTGCGGCCAAGTTCATGGGCCAGGCCCGGCAACTGGGTTTGCGCACTGCGCTGGACGACTTCGGTGCGGGTGCGTCCTCGTTCGGGTACTTGAAGACGCTGCCGCTCGACTATTTGAAGATCGACGGTCAATTCGTGCGCGATGTGCTGAGCGACCCGCTGGACGCTGCCGCGGTGCGCTGCTTCGTCGACGTGGCCAAAGTGGTGGGCCTGAAAACCATTGCCGAATTTGTTGAAAACGAAGCGGTGTTCCAGCACCTGGCGCATCTGGGTGTGGACATGGCTCAGGGCTATCACATCCAGCGTCCGGGCCCACTGCCTGCTGCGTGGCCTCCCAAGGCCGACGCCAAAAACCCGGTGCCGGTGCCGGTGCCGGTGTCGGTGTCGGTGTCGGTGTCGGTGTCGGCGCCAGTGATCAGCACCGCGAACATCCCCGAAAAAACGGCGTGCTTTCAGGCTTAAGTCCGCACACGGCCGTCCGATATTCAAAGTGTTGTAGCCGATCGCACCGAAGTCTTTTCGAGGAGGTCCTATGGCACTTGTCTTCTTTGTAGAGGAACCTGGCTGTGCGTATCTCCAACATCAAAATCGGCGTTCGACTGGGCATTGCCTTCGGCGCCATGATCGCGCTCATCGGCGTGGTGGCCGCGGGCGGTCTGTGGTCCATGACCCGCATCAAGGGCGATCTGGACACCATCATTCGGGTCGACAACGCCAAGATCAAGATCAGCAACGCGCTGATTGAACAGGTGCACATCCAGCAGCGCGTGATCCGCAGCGTGATCCTGATCAGCGACCCCGACCAAAAGCGCGCCGAGGCCGCCAAGGTGAAGGAGGCCCGCGAAACCTACTTGAGGCTGTGGGACGAGTTCAAGGCGGCATCCATATCTGCCGCTGTTTCGGCCGGTGTTTCGGATTCGAAGTCAGCGTCAGCGCCTGCATCGCTCACCACATCCGAGCCCGCATCGGAAGCCGCTGCTCCCGACGCCGAATTGCCGGCGCATCTGGCATCGGTCGAGGCCGCGCGCCTGGCGGCCAGCGCGATCAACGGCAAGGTGATGATCCTGGCCATGGCCAAGCGTGAAAAAGACGCCACCGATCTTTTGGTGGGCGACGGACTGGTGGCCAACCAAAAATGGATCGACGCGGTGGCCGCCAATTTGGCCACGCAGGAAGCGGCGACCGCCCGCCGGGTGGAGACCGCCGACGCCAGCTTTCGCACCGGCCTGTGGGCCATGGGCCTGATCGGGCTGGCGGCCGCCGCTGTGGGAATGATGGCCGGGGGCTTCATCACCGTCACCATCACCCGGCCGATCGAATACGCCAGCCAGTGCGCCCTGCGCATGGCCGAGGGCGACCTGAGTCAGCGGGTCGAGCGGCGCGCAGGTTTTGACGGCAAAGACGAGACGTCGCAGCTGATTGCCGCCATGCAGTGCATGCATGACAGCATCTGCGAGATGGTCAGCAGCGTGAACGTCAGCGCCAGCGGCGTGGCCAGCGCGAGCCAGCAGATCGCATCGGGCAACCTCGATTTGTCGAGCCGCACCGAACAACAGGCGGCCAGCCTGGAGCAGACGGCGGCCACCATGGACCAGCTCAACTCCACCGTGCGCAACAACGCCGACAGCACACAGCAGGCGGTCGGACTCGTGGTCGGAGCCACCGAAGTGGCCACACGCGGCGGCGCGGTGATGCAGCAGGTGGTGCAGACCATGAGCGGGATCGACCGCAGCTCCAAGAAGATCGCCGACATCATTGGCGTGATTGACAGCATCGCCTTCCAGACCAACATCCTGGCGTTGAATGCCGCGGTAGAGGCTGCACGCGCTGGCGAGCAGGGCCGGGGTTTTGCCGTCGTGGCAGCAGAGGTGCGCAGCCTGGCGAAGCGCTCCAGTGAAGCAGCACGCGAGATCAAGGTGCTGATTGGCGCATCGGTCGAGCAGGTCAGTG
>JBBRGA010000191.1:0-5011 GCA_038241115.1 Burkholderiales bacterium
AGTTTTGTTCAGCAACAACCAAGTGGCAGAAGCAAATCGGGCGCGAGTGAGCTTGAAGTAAAACGGCAAGGCTTCTTGCCGTAGCAACTTGGCGGTACCCAAGCGGCGTTGACTGTTTCGACGCCGCTTTTTTCTTGCCTATTGCTCCGGCCCAATGAAGTATCAAGCCGCATAGCGCACGCGGCGATCCTGGAAGTAGCTCATCACGCGTTCGGGGTTGTTCTCCAGGCGCGTCATGTGCTCATTGGCCGCGTCGCGTAATTTGGCTTTTGTCCGCACCGGCACACGCTTGCCCATCTCCTGTTTCAAATCGGCGTTCAGCCGCTCCTCAGGATTGAGCTGTGGGCTGTAGCTGGGCAGGTAGAACAGCTCAATCTGGTCTGTGCGTTCGGCCACCCAGGCCTTCACCAGGCGGCTGTGGTGCACCCGCAGGTTGTCCAGGATGAGGAAGACTTTCTTGCCCGCATCCTTGATCAAGGCTTGCAGGAATTCGATGAGTTTGTCCGCATCAAACGCTTCGTCAATGATCATCCAGCGTGTCTTGCCTTGATTGGTCACCGTGGCGATCATCGACAACTTGTGGCGGGTGCCACCAATGGCCATGGCCACGGGGGTTTTGCCCGCCGGGGCGTAGCTCCTGCCGCGCACGTCGGTGTTGACCAGAGCGGTCTCATCACCCCAGTGGATTTCAGCGCCTTCAGCTCGGGCGCGCTGTTCGATGGCGGGGTATTCGCCTTGCAACCAGTTCTGCACCGCCTCAGGGCTTTGCTCGTAGGCCCGCTTGATGGGCTTTTGCGGCGTGAAGCCCCAGCGGGTGAGGTACTTGCCGATGCTGCGCACTTGCAACTGGATGCCGAACTCTTGCTCGATGAGCTGGCCCACAGCGGCCCGACTCCACAGGCTGAAGTCCATCTTGAGTTGCTCGGGGCGTTTGTCGATGATCAGGCGCTGGATGGTGTCTTCTTGGACTTGGCTGAGCACGCGTCCATCGCCTCGGCTGCGTCCGCGCGATGCGGGTCGAATGGCGGCCCAGCCGCCTGCTTCAAACAGGTCAATGGCAGCACGAACAGGCGGGTAGCTCAAGCCTGTCATCTCAACAATCTGCATGACTTTGAGGCCTTTCTTGTGCAGCCGCACGACTTGCTTGCGGCGCTCATGAAGTTGCTCCAAAGTTTGCTTTCTGGCGTTCTCTTTTTCCATGCTCCTTCGACACCGCCACTCACACAAAGTTCATACTTTATTGGGCCTTATCTATAAGCATCTTCGTGGTCTACAACGAGGCAGTCTGGCCGGTTCAAGTGCTGGCGTACGGCCTGGCGCTGCTGATGTTGGATTTTGTGGTTTGGCCCTCGCCGCAGAAAACTCGCCTGGTCGCGGGCGGTCTGGCTGCGATGTGGCTGTGGACAGGCGTTGCTTACCACGCGATGTACTTCTCAACCATCAGCGCCGCAGCCTGGGGTTTTGGTGCGCTGTTTTTGATTCAAGGCCTGCTGTTCATTGAGGCGGGGGTGCTGCGCAGGCAGCTCGCTTTTGGTCTGGCCGAGGGCTGGACTGGCTGGTTGGGCTGGTTGGGCTTGGCGTTGGTGGCGTATTCAAGCCTTGTCTATCCGCTGCTCGGTCAAACGCTGGGTCGTGGCTATCCGGCCATGCCGACCTTTGGCATCACACCATGCCCCGTCACGCTCTTCACGTTCGGGCTGTTCTTGCTGACGACCGCGCCCATACCGCGACGGCTCTTGGTCATACCTGTTGTTTGGTCGCTGATTGGCGGCAGCGCGGCCTTCAAGTTGGACATTCCCCAGGACTGGCCGCTGTTCGCCAGCGGACTCACTGTGATTGCCTTGCTCTGGCGGGATGCTGCGCGTCGGCGTGCCGAAAGCGAACCGCGCACCGGTCGGGGTTCAGTGGCAACAGTTTCAAACGCGACATAAGTCAGTGCATTGGCTGCATCGCCACCCGTTGTTTGTCGCGAGATGGCAGCGCAGACTTGCTGCTGGCCCGCAGCGCGCCGGGGCAATCAGCGGGCTTCGCCGTGGATAAACCATCGATGCGAAACCTTGTAGCCGACCGATCTGGCGAGTCCGGCAAAACCGCTGGGCTGGGAGAGGCGTCGCTCATGCAGATTGACGCGCTGGCCAAGGCGCTTGAGGCGAATATGGACAACGGCCTGAGCGCCGCCGAAGCCGCGCGCCGCCTCGCACAAAACGGTCCGAATGAGCTGCGCGGTGCGCCGCCGGTGGCGGTGTGGCGGCGGGTATTGGCGCAGTTTCAGGACCCGTTGATTTACCTGCTGTTGGCGGCGGTTGCCATCGCGCTGGTGGCATGGCTGGTGGAGGGGCGGGAGGGCTGGCCGGTAGACGCCGTGGTGATTGCGACCGTGGTGCTGCTCAACGGTTTGATCGGCTGGGTGCAAGAAGCCAAGGCGCAAAACGCGGTGGCCGCGTTGGCCAAGATGACTGCTGCCAACTCAGGCGTGCTGCGCGACGGTAAACCGCAGCGCGTGCCCAGCGCCGAGCTGGTGCGCGGAGACGTGTTGCTGCTGGCCGAGGGCGACGCGGTGGGTGCCGATGCGCGCCTGCTTGAGGCTGCCACGCTGCGGGTGCAAGAGGCCGCGCTCACCGGCGAAAGTGAAGCGGTGCTGAAGGACGCCACCACGCTGGCCGCACCCGCCGTGCTGGGCGATCAACTCGACATGGTTTTCAAGGGCACCGCCGTTGTGCAGGGGACAGGCCGCGCACTGGTCACTGCCACCGGCATGGACACCGAAATGGGCAAGGTGGCGGCGCTGCTGGAAGCCACTGTGGACGAGCCCACGCCCCTTGAAAAAGAGGTGGCGCGCGTGGGCAAATCATTGGGCATTGCGGTGGTGGTGATTGCCGTGGTGGTGGTGGTCACCATTTTGTGGATGTCCGAGATTCGCGGCACGGCCGACGTGGTGCGCGTGATGCTGCTGGGCGTGTCGCTGGCGGTGGCGGCGGTGCCCGAAGGGCTGCCCGCGATCTTGGCGGTGGTGCTGGCGCTGGGCGTGCAGCGCATGGCCCGGCACCAAGCGATCGTGAAGAACCTGTCGTCGGTGGAGACGCTGGGTTCGGCGTCGGTGATTTGCACCGACAAGACCGGCACGCTGACGCGCTCAGAGATGACCATCGAGCGCGTGATGACGGCGTCTGGCGCGGCGCACATCAGTGGGGTGGGTTACGTGCCGGAAGGGCAGGTCACTGCTGCGGCGCCGAGCGGTCAGTCCAGTTCACAGGCAGACAGCGCACCTGAAAGACCACCCGCGCAAGCTGCAGCCCCGCTGCCCGCAGGCCCGTTGCGGGATGAAACTTTGGTGGTGTTGAGCGGCGGCAGCCTGGCCGGCAACGCCGATTTGCGCCAGGCCGAAGGCGGCGAATGGGAGATTCACGGTGACCCGACAGAAGCCGCTTTTTTGGTGGCTGAACGCAAGCTGGACGTGGGCGCGGTGACCGAACGACGCAAGCAGCGCTTCGAGCGTGTGGGCGAAATGCCGTTCACCTCCGAGCGCAAGCTGATGACCACCATTGAGCGCGACCACGAGCACGGAGATGAGTTGGTGGCCATCACCAAGGGCGCGCCCGACGTGCTGCTGGGCCGTTGCACACAGGCCCGAGTGGGGCTGCAAGTGGTGGCGTTGGATCCCGCCTTGCGGGCGCGACTGTTGACTGACGTGGACACGCTTTCCGATGCCGCGCTGCGCACGCTGGCCGTCGCCTACCGGCCGTTGGCGGCCGGTGAGGATCAAACCGCCACTGAGGCACTGGAGCGCGAGCTTATTTTCGTCGGCACCGTCGGCATGATCGACCCGCCGCGCGAAGAGGCGGCGGTGGCCATTGCGCAGGCGCACGGCGCTGGCATTCGGGTGGTGATGATCACCGGCGATCACCCGAAAACCGCTGCGCGAATCGCGGCAGATCTCGGCATCGTCGAAGCGGGCTCCACCACTGCGCCCACCGCACTGACCGGTGCTGAAATTGACGCCTTGGACGACGCGGCCTTTGCGCAGGCCGTGCGCACCACCTCGGTCTATGCCCGCGTGGCACCTGCTCACAAACTGCGCATCGTCAAGGCGCTGCAGGCCGACGGCAACATCGTGGCCATGACCGGCGACGGCGTCAACGATGCACCGGCACTGAAGGCCGCCGACATCGGCATTGCCATGGGCGTCACCGGAACCGAAGTGACCAAAGAAGCCGCCAAGATGATCTTGGCCGACGACAACTTCGCCACCATCGTGCAGGCAGTGCAAGAAGGGCGGGCGATTTTGGACAACATCCGCAAGTTCTTGCGTTACTTGCTGGCCTCCAACATGGGCGAGGTGCTGACCGTATTTTTAGGCGTGGTGGGTGCCAGCGTGATTGGTTTGAAGTCTTCCGGGGCGAACTCGGCAGCAGACGCAGGCAGCGTCGTCTTGCCACTGCTGGCCACGCAACTGCTGTGGATCAACCTCATTACCGACTCAGCGCCCGCGATGGCCATGGGCGTTGACCCACCCAGCGACGACTTGATGGCCAAAAAGCCAAGGCATGTGAACGAGTCTTTGATCGACGCCCGCATGTGGTCCAGCGTGATCCAGACCGGCGTGGTGATTGCGCTGGTGACTTTGCTGACGATGGACTACTACTTGCCTGGCGGCCTGATCACCCAGGCTGGCATCGCAAGCGGGTCGGGAGGCGACCTCACCAGCGCGCGCACGACCGCCCAAACTGCGGGCTTCACCGTGCTGGTGCTCACCAGCCTGTTCACCTGCTTCACCTCACGCTCAGACACCCGCAGCGCCTTCGCCCATTTGTTCACCAATCACTGGCTGTGGGCGGCCGTGGCGCTGTCGCTGAGCTTGCAAGTGGCGGTGGTGCACATGCCGTTTTTAAACATCGCTTTCGGCACCGCGCCGCTGGCGCTCGACCAGTGGCTGGTGTGCGCGGGTATGGCCAGCTTGGTGCTGGTCTACAGCGAGCTGCAAAAAATGGTCATGCGACTTTGGAATCGATAA
>JBBRGA010000192.1:0-4949 GCA_038241115.1 Burkholderiales bacterium
CGACATGGATCTGGTCATGGAAGTCACCGACCGCATCGTCGTGATGGAGTTCGGCACCAAGCTCATCGAAGGCACGCCGGCCGAGGTTCAGGCCAGCCCCGCCGTGCGCGCGGCTTACCTCGGCACCGAACACTGATGAACCACCGCTGAACTACCGTTGAACCACTGTTAAGCAACTCATGAACACCGCTGCGCCTCTTTTGGATGTCAAAGCGCTTCACGCGGGCTACGGCCGCGCCGAGGTGCTGCACGGCTTGAATCTGCAAGCCAAAACCGGCAGCGTCGTCACCGTGATCGGCCCCAACGGCGCGGGAAAATCAACTCTGCTCAACGCGCTGATGGGCGTGTTGCCGACCACCGGCGAGGTCAGCTACGACGGCGCTTCGCTCGCTCATCAAAGCCTGGAAGACCGCGTCATGCAAGGCATGGCTCTGGTGCCCGAGACCCGCGCGTTGTTCAGCACCATGTCGGTAGGGGACAACTTGCTGCTCGGTGCGTATCGGCAGTTCCGTTTAGGAACCAAAGACAGCGCACAGTCGCTGGAGCATGTGTTCAATTTGTTCCCGCGTTTGAAAGAACGACGCAGCCAGTTGGCCGGCACCCTGTCGGGTGGTGAACGGCAAATGCTGGCCGTGGGCCGCGCCCTCATGAGCAAACCCACTTTGTTGATGTTGGACGAGCCCAGCCTGGGCTTGGCGCCGCTGGTGGTGCGCGACATTTTCAAAACCATCGACGGCCTGCGCGCCACCGGCGTGACCATTTTGTTGGTTGAACAAAACGCCCGCGCGGCGCTGGAAGTGGCCGACTACGGCTACGTTCTGGAGATGGGTGAAATCGCCCTCGAAGGACCGGCCCGCGAGCTGGCCAAAGACAGCCGCGTGATCGACACCTATCTGGGCGCGGCGCGCAAGCCTGCGGCTGGTTGAAAAGCGCCTGTGTCGCACTCGTCTCCAAGATGGCTCGCTCCTTGAACTTCAAGTTGTCGCCGTGATCGATGTGGTGGTTTATTTCTTTGTGCTGGGCGTCTTCGCGCGCTTGGTCAAGAGCGACCTGCGCTTGCCGGAGGCGCTGTACGAAACCTTGTCGATTTACCTGCTGCTGGCGATTGGCTTGAAGGGCGGCATCGAACTCAGCAAACAGCCGCTGGCGGTGCTGGCGCCGCAGGTGCTGGCCTGCTTGGCGCTGGGCTTCGTGATCCCGTTTGTGCTGTACCCGATGGCCCGCGCACTGCGCCTGAACGGCCCCGATGCCGCTTCGTTGGCAGCTCACTACGGCTCGGTCAGCGTGGTGACTTTCGCGGTGGCCACGGCGGCCTTGACGCGCCAAGGCATTGCTTATGAAAGCCACGCCGCGCTGTGGGTGGCGGTGATGGAAGCGCCGGGCTTGGTGGCCGGCATCATCCTGGCGCGAGCTGCTGTTGAGGGCGCTGGTGCTGCATCAGGTGGTGCCGCCTCTGCCGTCACCGCAGGTGCCAAGTCAGCCGCTCGCAGCAATTGGCGCACGCTGGCGCATGACGTGCTGTTTGGCAAGAGCGTGCTGCTGTTGCTGGGCGGTTTGATCATCGGTGCGGTGGCTGGCGTGGACGGCACGGCGCCCATCAGGGCGGTGTTCATCGACCCGTTCAAAGGCGTGTTGGCTTTGTTTTTGTTGGAACTGGGTTTGGTGGCTGGCGGCCGCCTGGCCGAGGTCCGTCGCTACGGCGCAGCGGTGCTGGTGATAGGCCTGGGCGCGCCGCCACTGCTGGCTCTGGCGGGTTTGGCCGTGGGCATGGCGCTGGGTCTGTCCACCGGCGGTGTGGCACTGATCGCCACGTTGGCGGCCAGTGCCAGCTACATTGCCGCGCCTACGGCCATGCGCATTGCCATTCCCCAAGCCAACGCAGCGTTGTCGATCACGGCGGCGTTGGGCATCACCTTTCCCTTCAACATCGTGCTGGGCATCCCGCTGTACATTGCCCTGGCGCAACGCGTTAATGGTTGAGTGAGCATGAACAAACACCCTAAAACTCTATTGGTGCTGGTGGCCGAAGCCGTGCTGGAAAAAAACCTCATCCTTGATGCGCGTGAACGTGGCGCGCAGAGCTGGTCTGTGTGCGAGGTTCACGGCGCTGGCCGAGAGGGCGTGCGCGAAGGCGCGTGGGAAGCCGACCGCACCATCGAGCTGAGAGTGGTCTGCGACGAAGCCGTCGCCGACACCCTGGCGGCCCATGTGCTGGCCACCTATGCACCGCACTACAGCGTGTCGATGTACTTCAGCACCGTGTCGGTGTTGCGGCCTGATCGCTACTGAGCGCTTTTGCGCCCCAACTGCGCGCCACTGATCGCCACTGATCGCAACCGAGCGGATTCGGCGTTTGCAAGTTGCGCTAACGCTCGCCTAACGCTGCCCCCACTACAACCGGCTGTCAGCCTGCACGGTGCGGGCCGCAGCAAAGGGGCAAATCATGGCGAAATTTCTCGGCGCACTGGGCGCGCAGCAGTCTGTACGCAGCCGCATCAACGGGTCGGTGCCGCCGGCCCACTCAATGGCTCGGCGCTGTTCCTTGTCACTGGCAACCGGCTTGCTGTTGCTGGTCACGGCGTGTGGTGGTGGTGATTCAGAGGGCACTGCCGACGGCACGGCCGCCGCACCAGCCGCACCGGTTTCACCGACTTCACCAACTGCACCGGTCGGGCCGGGCACCCCGGCGGACCCGGGTCTTGCCCCCGCACCCGCACCCGCACCCGCACCCGCACCCGCACCTGGCCCCGCGCCGGTTCCAGGGCCCACGCCGCCGCCCAACGCAGAACCCTCGCCATCCGATGTGCCGGCGGCGTCGGTGTCCAACGACGTCACTGCTGCCAGTCAAGCGGTGAGCCAGATCGTCGGTGCCAGACTGCCAGAGCAGGCGGTGAACGCGACCGCGCAGGTTTTGGTCGATGGTGGCGTGCGCGTGTATGGCGGCAAGGCGAAAGCGCTGGCCGCGCGTGCACCGGCGGCCAGCTGGTCGATTGACCGGGCCACGGTGTTCAACCTCGCGGCCGAAGCCCGCGACCGCGCTGTCAGCGGCCGGCTCACGCTGGCGGATACCGCAAAGATGTGGGCCGACTTCGGCTTCCCCTTCGGTGGCAGCGGCACCCCTGGCGAGCAATTGCTGGCGTTCGTGCGCGAAGGTGTGCTGGAGGGACGTGCGCAGCCCGCTTCAGGGCGGCAGTTCGCGCCGCTGTTCATCGCCGCGATGGCGCTGCGCCAAGACACCCCGGTGGATGTGGCCGATCCTGCCACGCGCCCTGAAAACGTGCGCCTCACGCTGCTGGAAATCGAGTTGCTGCACGCCCATTTCGACCGCGCCTTTGTGCTCAGCCCCACGGCCAGCGCTTCTGCCTTCGACCGCAAGGGGTTGGCCATCGACGGACGTCGTCGCACGCTGGCCGTCAGCGACGGGCTGTGCACCGAGATTCAGAAGTTTTACGGCGCGGTGGGCAGCAAGGCGCTGGAAGCCGGTGTGCAGTACGTGCAGGGCCAACTGACCGAGCGCAGCTTGGCGGCCATCGGGATGACGCCGTCCGAGGTGGCGCAGTTCGGCAAGTACGGCAAGATTTTTGGCGCGCTCGGCAGCGTGCTCAAGTTCGTCAAGCTGGCGCAAATTTATGCCGCTGGGCAAGCCACGCTGACCATCGAGGGCCCAAACCCGGTGCGCAAGCCCGAGTACCGCGGCCCACGCCGTCTGGTGCCCGTCAAGGCCACGGCCGGTGTGCCCGATGCGGCTTGGCAGGACTACCAAAAGAACAACGGCAGCGAGGCCTATCAGTCGGCCAAGTCGTGCCTCGGACTGCTCGGCGCGCCGCTGCCGCTGGACCTGAAGGACATCGCCGGTCAGGCCGCCAATTGGCGCGTTTCCTGGGAGTTGACCAGCGGTTCGCCGAAGCACGCCTTGATCAAAACCGACGTGAACGTGTTCAACGCTTCGTTCGCGGGCAACCCGTTCACCATGAAACTGGTGCAGGCCGGCCCCTCGGCGGCCGAGGCCACACTGAAGGTCGACATCAACGAAGAGTCGCAGCTGGCCACGCTGTTCCAGGGCCCGATCGTGACCACCAAGGTGCGCGTGCGGGCGCGGGTGCAAACCGCCGAACCGCCGAGCCCTGAGGTGTTGGCCGGCATCGTGTCGCTGGCGGGAACGGTTGCCTCGGTGGTCGACCTGAGCGTGGGGTGGATACAAGCCATGATTCCGCCCACCTCCAGCACGACCATCCTGGTGGAATATCACGACGAGCCGCTTTCGCTGGACGCGACATTTCGGATGTCGATGGTCTACGACTACCCCTACTTTCGCGGTGATGCGCCGCTCGACCGCCACACCATTTCCGGCAACTGGGCCGGCTTGTTGACACGGCAGACGCTCGCCAGTGCGGGCACCGACTACAACTACTACACGGGGGTCGGCAAGTTCGACTACAGCGGCGTGTCCACGGCGAACCGTGTCGACGAGAACGGTTGCGTTTATTCGTCGACCTATGCCCTGCGCAACGGCAAATTCCAGATGAACGTCGGGCCGGCAGTGTCTCGCGCGGGCACGGTGCTGCCGGACGAGCCAGAACAGCTGTGGCTGGGCGCTGCCGACGTTCCGCTCAACGAGTGGCCCAACGAGACACGCACGCAGACCGAGGCTTGTCCGGACTCCGACCCGCAAACGGCGACGTTTCCTGCGCCGTCGGGCATTTTCGTTGCGGCGGCCAATGCGATGAACCTGCAGGACTCGCGGTTCTTCAATCCTGCGGAAGGCGCGCCGAAGGGCATTTACCTGAACCGCGGCAGACTGCTCACCGACGGCACGCTCGAGCTGAGCTTCACCAACCCGGTCACGGTCAGCGTGATCGTGTCCGGCGCGGGAGCCGTCGACACCAAGATCGTGCAGCAGAACAACCTCATCAGGCTGCGGCCTGTGTATGCGCCCAAGGCGCAGTGAG
>JBBRGA010000193.1:0-4876 GCA_038241115.1 Burkholderiales bacterium
CTGGCGGGCTGGTTGTCCGACCGCAGCGGCAAGCGCAAGGTCTACGCTTTGGCGGGCTACGGTTTTTCAACGCTGGCCAAAGTCATTTTGTTGGTCTCCAGTTCGGTGCTGGGTTTGGGTTTGTTCCGCGTGATCGAGCGGCTGGGCAAGGGTTTTCGCGGGCCGCCGCGCGATGCCTGGCTGTCGGCCGTGGCGTTTGAAAAAACACGCGGCTTTGCCTTTGGCGTGCACAAGGCGATGGACAAGGCCGGCGCGGTGTTGGGTCCGCTGGCGGCCTACGGGCTTTTGACCTGGCTGGGCGAATCGCCCGGCACCTACCGCGTGCTGTTCTGGGTCGCGTTTGTGCCAGCGGTTTTGAGCATCGTGTTGCTGTCGATGATGAAAGACCAGCCCGGCACACCACATCCGCGAGAAAGCGCATCAAGCAACTGGGCTGAGCTCAGCCCTGGTTTCAAGCGCTTCCTGATTCCCGCTGGCACCTTCGCGCTGGCCTATTTCAGCCTTGGTTTTTTGCTGCTGCGCGCCCACGCCATGGGCTTCAGCGTGACGCAGATCGTGTTGCTGTATGCGCTGTTCAACACCGTCTGTGTGGTCGCTGCACCGCTGGTGGGTTTGCTGGGCGATCGCATTGGCCGCAGCGCCGTCGTGATGCTGGGCTACGGCAGCTACGGCTTGATCAACGTCTGGCTGATCTTTGCCAGCAGCCGCTGGGAGATCGCCGCCGCATTCGCAGCCTACGGCTTGTTCTATGCCGTTGACGAGGCGCAAAGCAAGGCCTTCATCGCCGATATCGAGCCGCAGCGCCGCGCCAGCGCGGTCGGCATCTACAACTTCGTCACCGGCCTGCTCTACCTGCCAGCGTCGCTGTTGGCTGGCGCGCTCTGGACAACTTCACCCACGCTGGTTTTCATGCTGGCGGCGGGTCTGTCGACCGTCGCCGTTGCCCTGTTCGCGGCATTGAAGCCAGCACGTGCGCCGCCTGTTCCAACCCAGGCACGGCAGCGTGCATAGAGAAATTCAGGACCCCGAGGGTTTTCATGGCTTGTGGCAACTCCTGCATCGGCAACTCCTGCATCGGCAACGCCGGCACTCGGTGCTCAGCGCTGGGCCACATGCCTTCCTGCCAGCCTGTGTGCCCTTCCGCACAGACCCTCGACGTTGCATGCCCGAACCTTGTGAGCGTGCAGTGCCCAGCCACAGAAGCGGCACTGGGTTCAACAAAAAGGATGCGTATGAACGCTTTGTACAAAACCGCCGTCGCTCTGGCCGCCGGCTTGCTGGCCAGCCAGGCCTGGGCTCAGATCACTTTCTACGAGAACGATGCTTACCGAGGCCGCAGCTTTACCACCGCCGAGCCCACGCGCGACTTTCGCCGTGCCGGCTTCAACGACAGGGCGTCTTCGGCCGTGGTGACTGGCGGGCGCTGGGAAGTCTGTGAGGACCTAGCCTACGGCGGCAACTGCGTCGTGCTGCGCCAGGGCAGCTATCCATCGTTGGCCGGAATGGGTTTGAACGACCAGTTGTCGTCGGCACGCCCGGCCGAACAGCGCCGTGATGACCGGCCGTCGGCGTATTCATCCTTACCCGCGGCGTCACCCGCATGGGCCCAGCAAATCACCTTCTACGAGTACGAGGGCTATCAGGGCCGCAGCCAGACCGTCAGCGCGGCGCAGCGCGATTTCCGCGGCACGGGCTTCAGCGACCGCGCTTCCTCGGCGGTGGTGCAGGGCGGGCCGTGGGAAATCTGCGCCGACGTCGCCTACAGCGGCTCCTGCACCGTGCTGCGTCCAGGCAGCTACCCGTCGCTGTTCGGCATCGGCCTGGATGAACGCCTGATGTCGGCACGCCCGACTGAGCCGCGCCGCGGCGAAGCACCCGAGATGGCGGTGCCTGTGCCCACGCCGCCGAATCCGCAAATTACTTTTTACGAAGACGAGGGCTACCGAGGCCGCAGCTTCACCACTGCCCAGCCCATGCAAGATTTTCGCAGCGCCGGCTTCAACGACCGCGCCTCGTCGGCAGTGGTGCAGGACGGCCGCTGGGAGGTCTGCGCCGACGCGGGCTACGCAGGCTCTTGCGCCATGCTGCGTCCGGGCAGTTACGCATCGTTGAGCGGCATGGGACTCAACGACCAGCTGTCGTCGGCACGCCCGGCCGACCAGCGCCGCGCCGGCGTGCCGGACGCCCCGCAGCCGGTGGCATCGCCCGACTACGACTATCGGCGCCGGCCGAATGAGCGTTTGTTCGAAGTGCCCGTCACCGACGTGCGCGCTGTGGTGGGCGCACCGACCGAACGTTGCTGGATCGAACAGCAGCAAGCCACAAGCAGCAGCAGCAACAGCAACAGCAACAGCGCCAACCAGACGGGCAGGGCACTGCTGGGTGCCGTGATCGGCGGTGTGCTCGGCCACCAGATCGGCGGCGGGACCGGGCGCGACCTGGCCACCGTCGGCGGGGCCCTCGGCGGTGCCGTCATCGGTGCCAAAACGGGGCGTGGCGACGACGCGGTTGCGGCCCAGGATGTGCGCCGCTGCAAAAGCGTGCCGAGCACGGTGCCCGCCTATTGGGATGTGAGCTACAGCTTTGAGGGCGTGCCGCACCAGATTCAAATGGGCAGCGCGCCAGGGCGAACCATTACCGTCAACCGTTTCGGCGAGCCGCGGATTTAGCCAGCATCAAAGGACAGCAGCCACAGCTTGTGGGAGCGGCGGCGACCGCACCTCACGGTAGGTGTGCGCTGTCGGCAACGATCTTCGTGCCGGCTTCGTTGCGCAGCATGGCGTGGCTGTCGTCGAGCGAGCGGATCACGGCGCGTCGCTCAATGGCGACGCCAACGTCGCGGCGGCTGCCTATAACTTTACATAATATACATAGTAGCGCATTCAAGTGATCGGCAAGCTCTGGAAATTCTGTCGTTCTTCAGACCCTTTGCCGCCCACTGAGACGTGGCCGCTTCGCCACTTGGTCGCTTCGTGGGCAACGTTTGGCAACGTTTGGCCGCGTACTTACCCGCTTATTTGGCCGCTCATTTGACCGGCAAGGCCGCCAAGCGCTTGCTCAAGCTTTCGCGACCTTCTTTGGCCGCCAACTCGACAGCGTTCCAGCCGCCCGCATTCACGCGCTTGAGGTCTGCGCCTTGTGCCAACAGCAAATCGACCGACGCTTCTGGCCCGTAACGCACGGCCAACATCAAAGCGGTGTGCTTGGTGGGCGACTCAGCATCCAGATCAGCACCTTGCGCCAACAGCAAGGCCACGGTTTTTGGCTCGGGACCGGAGGCGGCGTAATGCAGCGGCGTCCAGCCTTCCTTGTTGACGTTGGCTCCACGCTTGAGCAAACGCTCGCAGAGGTCGAGCCTGCCCTTGAGCGCGGCCATCATCAAAACCGATTCGCCCTTGTCGTTCAAGGCGTTGACGTCAAGGTTTTCCGATTCCAGCAGCGCCGCTGCCGCTTTTCGAGAGTCTTTTTGCAAAGCCTCAAACAGGCCGTGCTGGCCTTTGGTACTGCGTGAATTCACATCGAAACCGCGCTTCAGGAGATCGGTGATCGCGGCACCGTTGTCGCGCGTGATCGCGGTGAAAAAGTCGTCGTACGAACCCGCCTGAGAGCTGGCACTGAACGCCAACAACAGCGCCAAAACGGTTCTAGTTTTCAGCGTTTGCAGCATGGATGGCCTCACTTTTTGAAGTCGAATGGTCGTTGCCTGCGCTTTCAGGTGCGCCTTGCACCACGCGCTTGAACAGGCGCTCGAAATTGGCGCTGGTCACCGCTGCAACCTCGCTCACGCTACAGCCTTTGATCTCGGCAATCTGCTGCGCCACGCGCGGAACAAAGGCGGGTGAATTGGTTTTGCCGCGGTGCGGCACGGGCGCCAGATACGGGCTGTCGGTTTCGATCAGGCAACGTTCCATGGGCAGCCAGCGCACCACCTCGCGGAGGTCGCCGGCGGTCTTGAACGTCAAGATGCCCGAAAAAGAAATGTAGAAACCCATGTCCAACGCAGCACGCGCTACGGCTTCGGTTTCGGTAAAGCAATGAAAAACGCCGTTGTCGGCATTCGTCTCGCGCAGCATGGCAATGGTGTCGTCAGAGGCGCTTCGTGTGTGGATGACCAAGGGCAAACCGGTGAGTCGGCTGGCTTCAATATGAACCCCGAATCTCGCACGCTGCCACGCCATGTCGGCGATGCTGCGGCCTTCCAAACGGAAGTAATCGAGGCCGGTTTCACCGATCGCGACGACACGCGGATTTTTCGCCAGCGCCAACAGATCGGCCACCGTGGGCTCGCGCACGCCTTCATTGTCGGGATGCACACCGGCACTCGCCCAAAAGTTGTCGTAAGCCAAAGCCAGCGCGTGGACCTCGTCGAATTCTTCCAGCGTGGTGCAAATGCAAAGTGCGCGGTCCACTTGCGCGGCGTGCATGTCGGCGCGGATGTCGGTGATGCGCGACAGCAAGTCAGGAAATGTGAGGTGGCAGTGGGAGTCGACAAACATCGAGATTCAAGCTGAAGGCAGCCGGTGGTTTGCGTGGGCTAGATGGTCTGTGTGGGCTTGTTCGACGACAGCGCCGTGCCCAGGATGCCTTCAATTTTGATTCTCAACACGCGAGTTTTCTCGTCTACCGGAAAACGCACGCCCACACCTTGGGTGCGGCCGCCCGAGGCATTGGCGGGGGTGATCCACGCGATCTTGCCGGCCACGGGATAGCGCTGGGCGTCGTCGGGCAAGGACAACAGCAAGTAGATGTCTTCGCCCAGACGGTAAGCACGCGTGGTGGGTACAAATAGGCCGCCCTCGGTGAACAAGGGAATGAAGGCGGCGTACAAAGCGCCCTTCTCTCGGAACACCAACTGAATGACGCTGGGACGCGGACC
>JBBRGA010000194.1:0-4840 GCA_038241115.1 Burkholderiales bacterium
AGGGATGCACACCGCGCAGTCGATGCATTCATCAGGGTCGATGGTCAGAAAGTTCGGTCCTTCGCGGAAGCAATCGACGGGGCAAACGTCAACACAGTCGGTGTACTTGCAACGGATGCACGATTCGAGGACAACGTGGGTCATGAAGTGGGCTCGCTGGGTGAAGCTGAAAGAGGTGGAAAGCGGCGCGGCGGCTGCATTTGCGTTGTCCAATGAAGCCAACGCCATATTCCATTTTAAGGGCTCGCGCCGCCCTGGCGTTTGATGGGCGCCGATCAGACCGATGTGCCGTTGGGGGCTTCTGCTCCAGGCTCGGCAGACCGGTCAAGCGGTGGCGTTCACCAACAAAGCGCCGTTGGTGCTGTGTCTAGTCCACAAATCGGCCAGGGTGATCGGCTTCCGCGACTTGGAGCACCTGCACGTGGTTCGTTGCGCTCGCTTCAAAGTCGGCGCTCGCTCGGTTGCGCGAACGGACAGCGCAGGGGTTCATATGGACGCCCCAATCTGAACAAACTCTCGATCCTTGTTGCTCAGCAATGCGGCGCTTTCTTCTGGCGTCAGCGCAAAGTGAGGGCGATGTTGCAAAACATCGCCTTGGTAGTTGCCGGCGAAAAAGGTCAAGGCGCGTTCGGCCGAGTCGAGCGACTGGTCGGCGCGCAACACCACGGACGTAAAACCAGTGCGTTGCAGCGGCAGCATCATGTCCACCAAGACCTGGTCGGTGGCGCGGATGTCGCCTGCGAACCGCAAGCGCGATCGCAGCAAATGGGCTTGGCTGTAGGCGCGGCCATCGGTCCATTTGGGGAACTGCAACGCAATCAAACTCAGGCGCGGCAGGTCCTCCTTCAAGTCTTCAATGTCCACATCGTTGGGCACGGTGACGCCCACCGCCATGTCTGTGGGCCACTGACTGCGTACGCCGTGCCATTGCGTCAGGCTGAGCAGCAAATGAGGCGCTGGGGTGATGCTCAACGTCGCGCCGTCTTCGCCGGTGACGGTGCGCCAAGGGTTGGTTTTGGGTTTGATGAATTTCACGCTTCTAACCTCAAGCCGCTTGAGTGGCCGCCAATGCGGATGCGGTGGCGCGGCGCACCGCATTGGCCGCTGCTTTGAATGGGTCCAGACCCACGCGTTTGACGGTGCTGGCAAAGCGCTCGGCGCCGCTGCTGCGCTGCGCCCGGTAGGTGTCGATCACCGCTTCGATCACGTCGGCGACTTCGTCGGCGGCAAATGACGGACCGATGACTTTGCCCGCCACCGAGCCGCCGGAAATGGCCGATCCGTCGGCCCCGCCCAGCGACACCTGGTACCACTCCTTGCCGTCTTTATCGACACCCAAAATGCCGATGCTGCCGCTGTGGTGGTGGCCGCAAGAGTTGATGCAGCCGCTGATGTGCAGGTCGATGTCGCCGATGTCGTAGAGCTCGTCGATGTCGGCAAAGCGCTCGGTGATGGCCTGCGCAATCGGGATCGAGCGCGCGTTGGCGAGGGCGCAAAAATCGCCGCCGGGGCAGGCAATCATGTCGGTCAGAAGGCCAATGTTGGGTGTGGCAAAACTGGCGGCGCGGGCGGCTTCCCAAAGCGCAAAAAGGTCAGCTTGACGCACCCACGGCAGCACCAGGTTTTGGTCGTGCGAAACGCGCAACTCACCCTCGCTGTAGCGATCGGACAAATCGGCTGCCGACGCCATTTGCACGTCGGTGGCGTCGCCGGGCGCCTGCGCGGGGCGCTTCAGCGACAAGGTAACGGCCCGGTAGCCCGGCACCTGGTGACCGTGAACATTGCGCTCCAGCCAGCGCCGGAAAGCGTCGGGTGCGTCGGCGGGAATCACAAACGCGCCGTCACTTGCGACCACGCTTGCGACCACGCTTGCGGGCCGCTGAAAGCTGGCAGACACGCGGTCCAGTTCAGCTTGCGGAATGATTTGCTCGCCGCCTTGTTCGTCGCTTTGCAGAATCTGTGCAAACTCGGTGGCCACGTCGTCGAGGAAGGCCTGACCTTCGGCTTTGACCAGAATTTTGATGCGCGCTTTGTAAAGGTTGTCGCGCCGGCCGTAGCGGTTGTAAACGCGAACGATGGCTTCGATAAAAACCAATATCTGGCTCCACGGCAAGAACTCGTTGATCACAGTTGCCACCACCGGCGTTCGGCCCATGCCGCCGCCCACCAAAACTTTGAAGCCCACCTCGCGGGCTGCGTTTTTGATCACCTGCAGGCCGATGTCGTGCCATGCGATGGCGGCGCGGTCTTCCTTGGCGCCGGTGATGGCAATCTTGAATTTGCGCGGCAGGTGCGCAAACTCCGGGTGCAGCGTGCTCCATTGGCGTATGAGTTCGGCGTAGGGCCGCGGATCCACCACTTCGTCAGGTGCCACCCCGGCAAAGCAGTCGCTGGTGGTGTTGCGTATGCAATTGCCGCTGGTCTGAATGCCGTGCATGTTGACGGCAGCCAGCGCGTCCATCACGTCGGCGCTTTTGTTGAGCGGAATCCAGTTGTACTGCAGGTTTTGACGCGTTGTGAAGTGACCGTAGCCGCGGTCAAAGTCGCGGGCAATTCGGGCCAGCACGCGCAACTGGGCTGAGTTCAATTCGCCGTAGGGCACGGCCACCCGAAGCATCGGCGCATGGCGCTGGATGTACCAGCCGTTTTGCAGGCGCAGCGCCTTGAACTCATCGTCGTTCAGCTCGCCGCTGAGGTTGCGCTGCAACTGGTCGCGGTATTGCGCGGCGCGCTGGCGCACGAAGTGGGTGTCGAAGTCTGTGTAGGCGTACATGGAAAAATCTCAGGTGAGGACTGCTACTTTTGGTGCGGTTTCAGCCCCGCTTTCAGTGAACCACTTTGAGACCTGCGGCGATGAGCGAGGCGCACAACAGCGCACGCACGAGCTTTTCAGGCAACTTGCGGGTGAGTTGGGCACCCAACCAGATGCCGGGAACAGAGCCAATCAGCAGCGAGCCGAGCAATACCCAATCCACGTGCCCCAGGGTGGCGTGGCCGATGCCTGCCAGCAAGGTCAAGGGCACGGCATGAGCGATGTCGGTGCCCACCACTTTGTGTGCTTCCAGGCGCGGATACAGCAGCATGATGAGCGTGGCCCCGATGGCTCCCGCCCCGATCGAGCTAAGCGTCACCAGCATGCCCAGCAGCACACCGCAGGCCACGGTGATCGCTGGTTTGCGCGACTCGGGAATCCAGCGCTCCAGTTGCAAACCCACGCTGTGCCAAACGTGCTTGAACGTCACCGTGACGGCGGTGATCAGCAAGGCAATGCCCAAAGAAAACGTCAGTGCGCTGGTCCAAGCTGTGGTGGCCCCGCTGAAGTGCATCAGCGCGATGGTGGCCATCGCGGCCGGAATGCTGCCGGCCAGCAGCAGGGCCGTGATGCGCCAGTTCACGTGGCCGGACCGGTGGTGCGAGATCGATCCCGCCGTTTTGGTGATGGCCGCAAACCACAGGTCGGTGCCTATGGCCACTGCCGGATTCAGTTTGAACACCGTCAGCAGAAGCGGCGTCATCAGCGAGCCGCCGCCCACGCCTGTCAAGCCGACGATGGCTCCGACGCCAAAGCCGCTGGCAATGGCAAGTGCTGTGTTGTCCATGGATTTTTGAGCGTGTTCAGGTGTGGGTGGCAGTTGCCCGGACAGCGAATGTAGGAACTTCTTCCAGCGTTGAAAACTACAGTTTTTGAGTTTGCATAGACGATTTAGGAATATGAACTCACCTCAGGTCCGTCGCGCCTTGCTCAACTTGGAACGTGCCACCGGCTTCTAAACTGCACCGCATGCGCACCCTGAATCTCCGCTTCCTTGCTGTTCCGCTCTTCCTGTTTCTGGCTGCTTGCCAGACCACACCTCCCGCTTCCAGCCCAGTCGCCGTCGCCCCACCACCGCCCGAGGCGGCGATTCCCAAGCCGCTGCCGCGTCCGCCGCGCGTCGGCTTGGCCTTGGGCGGCGGCGCAGCGCGCGGCTTTGCACACATCGGCGTGATTCAAGTTTTGGAAGAAGCCGGCATCCAAGTTGACTTGGTGGTGGGCACGTCGGCCGGCAGCGTGGTGGCGGCGCTGTACGCATCGGGCAACGGTGGAGTGGCGCTGAGCAAGTTGGCCGACGGGATGGACGAATCGACGCTCACCGATTGGGCCTTTCCCGGTCGCGGCTTGATACGCGGCGAGGCCTTGGCCAAGTACATCCGCGACCATGTCGGCGGCAAATCCATCGAGCAAATGCGCATCCCGCTGGGCATCGTGGCCACCGACCTCGACACCGGTGCGCCCATCTTGTTTCGGCGCGGCGATCCCGGTGTGGCGGTGCGCGCCTCCAGCGCCGTGCCCGCCATGTTTCAACCCGTGCAAATCGGCAAGCGCGAATACGTAGACGGCGGCTTGGTGTCACCAGTGCCGGTGCGCTTTGCGCGCGAAATGGGGGCCGATGTGGTGATCGCGGTTGACATCACCGCCTTGCCCGACGGCAATGCCACCGGCGACGCGATGCGCGTGCTGCTGCAAACCTTTTCCATCATGGGCCGCAGCATCAACCAGTTTGAACTGCGTGATGCCGATGTGGTGCTCACTCCGCTGTTGGGGGGCGTGTCATCGGCTGACTTTGCATCGCGCAAACGTTCGATCGCGGCGGGGCGCGAGGCAGCCACCGCAGCCTTGCCCGCTTTGCGTGCGCGAATTTTGGCCAAGACGCGCTGACTGAATTCGCCTTCACTCGAAGCGTCACGTCGAAACGTGACTCAAAGGCTTCCTCAAAGTGACCGCGTCACTCCACCTTTGCGCCGGATGCCTTCACCACCTTTTCGTACTTGCCGAGTTCGCGCCGCACAAACTCGCCGAAGG
>JBBRGA010000195.1:0-4815 GCA_038241115.1 Burkholderiales bacterium
GAAGGCGGCGAAGCGAAAGGTGGCCCCAGCGAGGACAGTTTTTGCCGGGTTTGCAGGCCCATAGCCGTAGCTATGGGACAAAAAGCCGGTGAAAAATGGTCCGCTGCGGCCGCCTTGCAGCCGCCGCTCCTTCTGCCGCCCGCGCTCCTAGCCTCGGGTCTTTGCATCACCAGTGCCGTGCTCAAAGCTTCAAATTTCAAGCCCAAGCCACTGTGAGCTGGCGCTGCACACCAAGACCTTCGATGCCCAACTCCATCACTTGATCAGGCTTCAAGTAAACCGGGTGCGGTTTTTGGCCCAGGCCCACACCGGGCGGCGTGCCGGTGGCGATGACGTCGCCGGGTTGCAGGCTCATGAACTGAGAGATGTAGGCGACCAGTTGCTTCACCGTGAACACCATGGTTTGTGTGCTGCCGTTTTGGTAGCGGTGCCCGTCCACGCTGAGCCACATGTTCAGCGCCTGCGGGTCAGGCACCTCGTCGCGCGTCACCAACCAGGGGCCCATGGGGCCGAAGCTGTCGCAGCCTTTGCCTTTGTCCCATTGACTGCCGCGTTCGAGTTGATAGGCCCGCTCTGACACGTCGTTGACCACGCAGTAGCCCGCCACAAAGTCCAGCGCGTGGGCTTCATCCACGTAACGCGCCTCTTTGCCAATCACCACGCCCAGCTCGACCTCCCAATCAGTTTTCAGCGAGCCTTTGGGAATGATCACGTTGTCATTCGGCCCGCAAATCGCGCTGGTGGCCTTCATGAAAAGTATCGGCTCGGCAGGGATCGGCATGCCCGCTTCGGCAGCATGGTCGGCGTAATTGAGGCCCACGCCAATGAACTTGCCGACGCGGCCTACGCAGGGGCCGATGCGGGTGTTTGGGCTGACGATGGGCAGCGAATCGAGGTCGGCTTTTTGCAGTTCTCGCAGCTGGCTCAGGGCCGCATCGGAAAGGGTCGCGCCTTCGATGTCACTGACCAGTTGTGACAGGTCGCGTATGTGGCCTTGAGCGTCGACGATTCCGGCTCGCTCTGAGCCTGCAGGACCGTGGCGAAGGAGCTTCATGGGGTGTTCCGTTCTGGTGGTTGATAAGAGGTTCTGGCAGTGCTGCTCGTTGAAATGTCCATCCCGAATTGGCCGCAAGCGCCAAGTTGGGTGCCGTGCGAAGTCGACGGACCCGCACCGCCTGAGCCGATATTTTCGGCGCGAAAGTCAGAGCGCACATTCAGCCTGCTGCGCCGCAGCGACATCCCATAAAGGCGCGCACTGCGTAAGGGCCGCACCTGGGCTTGGAGCGTTACCCGCTGCCAACGTCACCGGTGCCAAAACGGCGGCGTCGCAGGTTGATTCATTTAAGCAGCGGCGACCCCACGCGAGCTATCTGCTCCACCTTGATGGCACAGGGCTTCGAGGCAGTGCGCGACCCGATCCTGCCCAAGGTGAAGCCGCGCCCGAGTGAAGACCCGGCCTGCATGGACGAAATCTTGCATGTGCGCCATCACAGCCTCTATGTCCAGCGCGACTTCGACGTCTCGCCCTGCTTCCAACCCGTCAAACCGACGCTGGCGGAGGGGTTCGACCACCGCTTGCTGCGCTGGAACGCTTAGCGGCCAGCAGGCGGCTCTGCACAACGATGGCTGCCAGCACGCTGGCGCACGTCACGTCGATGGTCAACCAGACGCAGGGCCACGGCAGTGGCAGACCGATCAACGCCAGTCTGTCGTTGCCTTCGGGATCAGTAGACTGCCCCACCGCATCAGCGCAACGCGTGCAAGTGACAACGCCAAGCTCAACCCACCATGCATCAAGGCCACGCTCAAATTCCGCTGCGCTTCCATCGAGTGGGAGGCAATCGGTACGACAGATTTGGCGGCTTACCAGCCGGCTCAATCAAGCCATCCACACAGCACAACGCGACGCATCCACAACAGCAGCGCACAGGAAACCCACACCTCGCAGGCCAGCATGACGAGTTGACCGCCGCAAGGGAGCGGCAGGCTGTCTTCTTCAAAGGTGTCGGAACTCCGTTTCAAACCTGACGTCCACCGCTCAAATTCGTCGGCTTTAATGCGGAGGTAAGGAATCGAGCATTTCTTTTATCAAAGCATGCCCCACGACCATAGAGTCCGAACTTGCCACGTTGCACCAGACTTTGCTCGGATTTGCCATGCTTAAGCTGCGCATCGATAGCGCTGCGGAAGACGTCGTCTCAGCAACCTTGCTCGCGATCTTTGAGATGCCTGACAACTTCGAGCCGCAGGTCTCTGCACACTTACGCCACTGCATGACGACACACTGCGACCGATATCTGCGCTGGGATCAAGCCAAGATTTCGTCCACACGTCCAACCTGATGACCACACCAAGTACCCCATCGCTTGACGACGCGTCTGCCGCGGACCGCACCGAACATGCCGGGTCGATCACACCAAAGCGTATTGCCATGCACTTCGTCAGAGCCGTTGACTTAGGTTTTGGTTTTGCGGGAGGCGCGCTCTTTGCCAAACTCAACTTCGAAATACGTGCCGGCCTGACGCTGATTCAAGGTGGTGACGGCCGCGGCAAGACCAGCCTGCTGCGCATCATTGCGGGCCAACTGCGGCCACAGGCGGGCACGTTGGACAGGCATGCGCACACCGTGTTCGATGGCTTGGCGCTGGCCGCCACCGCCGACATGAAGGCAACCGGCAATGCCTGGCTGACGGGCCTGAGTGCCAGCTACCCCCAATGGGACTTCTCGGTTGCAGCCGGCCTCGTCAAAGCCTTTGCATTGCAAGACCACATCGACAAGTCGTTGTTCATGCTGTCCACCGGCAGCTTCCGCAAGCTGGGTCTGACGGCGGCTGCTGCCAGCGGCGCGCAACTGACACTCATCGACTGTCCATTTGCAGCGCTGGACACAGGCTCGTGCCGTGTGCTGGGCGAGGTGCTGGCCGAGGCCGCAGAAAGCAGCGAACGCGCTTGGGTCATGGCCGACTATCAAGCCCCGCCCGGCATGGCAAGGCAGAGCCTGGCGTGCCTGATCGATCTGGGGGACTGAAGACAGGCGCCGCTTCGTGAAGCGAGAAGTCAGCTTGCAACGCTGAAAAGAGGCCACAAAAAAGCCCCCATCGCGTCAACAAAATGGGGGCTGCTTTTGAGGCCGAACCGGACGCCGTTTCGGCATCTGGCGTCGGCATCATTGAACGTCACATCACATGTGATCGATCATCACCTTACCAAAGCCTGAGCACGACACCTGAGTTGCGCCGTCCATCAAACGCGCAAAGTCGTAGGTCACTTTCTTCGACAGGATCGATTTCTCCATCGAGCTGATGATGATGTCGGCGGCTTCGACCCAGCCCATGTGGCGCAACATCATTTCGGCCGACAGAATTTCCGAACCCGGGTTCACGTAATCTTTGCCGGCGTACTTCGGCGCGGTGCCGTGAGTGGCTTCAAACATCGCGATCGAGTCGGACAAATTGGCGCCCGGCGCAATGCCGATCCCGCCGACTTGCGCGGCCAGCGCATCGCTCACGTAGTCGCCGTTCAAGTTGAGCGTGGCGATGACCGAATACTCTGCCGGGCGCAACAAAATTTGCTGCAAGAAGGCATCAGCGATCACGTCTTTGATGATGATGTCTTTGCCGGTTTTTGGATTCTTGAATTTGCACCACGGGCCACCGTCGATCAGCTCGGCACCGAATTCGTTTTGCGCCAGCGCGTAGCCCCAATCACGGAAACCACCTTCGGTGTATTTCATGATGTTGCCCTTGTGCACCAAAGTTACCGACGACTTGTCGTTGTCAATGGCGTATTGAATGGCTTTGCGCACCAGGCGTTCGGTGCCTTCGCTGGACACCGGCTTGATGCCGATGCCCGAGGTGTTGGGGAAGCGAATTTTCTTGACGCCCATTTCTTCCATCAAAAACTTGATGAGCTTCTTGGCTTTGTCGCTGCCGGCTTCGAATTCAATGCCAGCGTAGATGTCTTCCGAGTTCTCGCGGAAGATGACCATGTTGGTTTTGTGCGGCTCTTTCACCGGTGACGGCACGCCCGTGAAGTATTGGATGGGCCGCAGGCAAACGTAGAGGTCCAGCTCTTGCCGCAGCGCCACATTCAGCGATCGGATCCCGCCGCCGACGGGCGTGGTGAGTGGGCCTTTGATAGACACCACATAGTCGCGCAGCACTTGCAGCGTTTCTTCGGGCAGCCACACATCCGGGCCGTAGATCTTGGTCGACTTTTCACCGGCATAAATTTCCATCCAGTGAATTTGGCGCTGGCCTGCATAGGCTTTGGCTACGGCGGCATCCACCACTTTGATCATCACCGGGGTGATGTCGAAACCAGTGCCATCGCCTTCGATGTACGGAATGATCGGCTGCGCTGGCACGTTCAACGAGTAGTCGGCGTTGACGGTGATTTTTTGCCCGGCTGGGGGCACCTTGATGTGCTGGTACATGTGTGTGGAGCTCCGCTGGCGTCTTGTTTTCAGGGGTGGGTACTGTCTGGCGCATTCTACGGCGCTGACTTTGCGTGACCGTGCCTCAAGCGCCTGTGCAGACCACATGCCGGCAGCGAACCTCAAGCACAGGCAACACAAGTACAACGTACACAGGCTCGGCACAGGCTCGGCACACGCTTGACAAGCGCAGCATGCCAAACTCGCTTTCAGATGGCCGATTTGGCCTGCTCCATGCAACGCTCATGCCACGCTCATCACGACATTTTTTCGCGCTTGCGCCCCTGTTTTTTTGCTTCGTGGCCAGCGCTCAAGACGCACCGCAAAAACTGCCCGCCGTCACGCTGACGGCGGGCATGCACATCATTCAGGCTGAACTG
>JBBRGA010000196.1:0-4809 GCA_038241115.1 Burkholderiales bacterium
ATTGGCACGCCGCGCTTTTGGTACTCGCGCTTTACGGCGCGGCCACGCTGGCGTACATCGTTTGGCGCTTCGACGAAACCGTGCCGAAGCTCAACCCCAAGGCCACGCAGTGGCAGCCGCTGCTTCGCAACTGGCGCGGTGTGCTGATGCACCCTACTTTTCGGGCGTGGACGGCATTGATCTCGTTCAGCTACGGCGGCCTGTTTGTGTTTTTGGCAGCGTCTTCATTTGTCTATATCGACGTGCTCGGCTTGTCGCGTGTGGGCTACGGCGTGGCGGTGGCCTCCAACTCGCTGGCCTACATCACGGGCACTTGGCTGTGTCGCCGGCTGCTGGCGCAGCGCGGCATCAAACGCACCGTGTGGCTGGGCGGTTTTGTGAGCTTGAGCGGCGGCTTGGGCATGGCGGCATTCAGCGTGATGGCGCCACTTTCGGTCTGGGCGCTGCTGATTCCGCAGTGGCTCTTCGCGCTCGGACACGGCATTCACCAGCCCTGCGGACAAGCGTGCGCGGTAGGGCCATTTCCAGAAAAAGCGGGCACGGCGGCGTCGCTGTCAGGTTTCATCTCGATGCTGGTGGCCTTTGCGGTGAGCTTGTGGCTGGGCCGCGCGCTGAACGGCACGGTTTACCCGCTGAGTTTCGGCATCGCAGCTTTCAGCATCGGCATTGCCACCGTGGCCTGGACGCTGGTTCAACGCCACGGCGAGGCAACGCTCATCAAACCTGCTTTGAACACTCCAGCCTTTGATTCGTCAAACAGACCCATTTGAAATGACCGAACTCCCTTTCTACATTTGCCTCGCGGGGCCCACAGCATCAGGCAAAACGGCCGCGGCGCTGGCCATCGCGCAGGCCCTGCAACACACACTGCCAGTTGAAATCATCAGCGTTGATTCGGCACTGGTGTACCGCGACATGGACATCGGCACCGCCAAGCCCACCGCTGCTGAACGCACGCTGGTGCCGCACCATTTGATCGACATCATCGAAGCGTCGCAGGCGTATTCGGCGGCGCGTTTTGTGACCGACGCCGAGACGCTCATCAAAGACATCACCGCGCGTGGCCACTTGCCATTGTTGGCGGGCGGCACCATGCTGTACTTCAAGGCCCTCTTCGAAGGGCTGGACGCCATGCCCGCTGCCGACCGCGAGGTGCGGGCCAAGATCAACGCCAAGCTGGAAAGCCAAGGCTTGCATGCGCTGTACCTTGAGTTGCAACGGGTCGACCCAGTGACCGCCGAGCGCTTGAACCCGAACGATCAGCAACGCATTTCGCGCGCGGTGGAGGTGTTTCGCGTCAGCGGCAAACCGCTGTCGTCTTTTCATACGCATGACGCCGACAAACCGTCGCGGCCCTTGCCGCCGCTGATCTCGCTAGAACCCTCAGACCGCGCCTGGCTGCACCAGCGCATTGAAAATCGATTCATGCAAATGCTGGAGCAAGGCCTGGTGACTGAAGTGCGCCACCTCGGCAACCGCGGCGACCTGACGGCCGACATGCCGTCGATGCGCTGTGTGGGCTACCGACAAACCTGGGAGTGCTTGGTGGAAGACGATTTATTCACCCTGCCCGAGCGTGGGATGGCAGCAACGCGTCAATTGGCCAAGCGCCAGATCACCTGGCTGCGCAGCATGCCGCAGCGCCAGGTGGTGGCGTGCGACGCGCCGGATGCGGCCAAACAAGTCACCGCCTTGGCATTGAAGCTGGTGGATGCGCACCTGAGTGAAGCTTCAAAGCGCGTGCATTGAAGCCGCTGCTTGAAGTCAATGCGCTGACCAAGCGCTACGGCGACACCGCGGTGTTTGCGAACGCCAACTTGCGGGTGCAGCAAGGTGAGTTCGTCGCCATCCTGGGCGAGTCCGGAGTGGGCAAATCAACGTTTTTGAACTGCATCGCCGGGCTCGACACGGTCAACGAAGGCAAGGTGCAGATAGACGGCACTGACATCACCGCGATGGCTGAATCGCAGCAAGCCTTGTTTCGCCGCGCGCATTTGGGCTTTGTGTTTCAAGCCTTTCACGTGCTGCCGCATTTGAGCGTGGCGCACAACGTGGCGCTGCCGTTGCTGCTGCTGGGCACGCCCAAGCCGGCGCGCGTGCAGCAGGTCATTGATGCAGTGGGCTTGCGAGGTTTGGAGTCGCGGCTGCCGCAAACTTTGTCTGGCGGGCAAATGCAGCGTGTGGCCATTGCGCGCGCTTTGGTGCATCAACCTCAACTGATCTTGGCCGACGAACCCACCGGCAACCTCGATCCCGCCACCGCTGCGCGCGTGCTCGACGTGCTGGTGGCGCAAGTGCGCGAGCAACAGGCCGCCTGCGTGCTGGTGACGCATTCGCGCGCTGCGGCGGCGCGGGCAGACCGGGTGCTGACGTTGACGACAACCGGCATGGTGGACGGCGAGCCGCGCTGAGTCACGGGCACATGTTCGCGCTGCTGACGCAACTCTCCTGGCCCGAGCTTCGCCACCACCCGTGGCGCAGCGGCGCGGCGTTGCTGGCGGTGATGCTGGGCGTGGCACTGGCCTTTTCGGTTCAGTTGATCAACCAATCGGCCTTGAGCGAGTTCAGCTCGGCCGTGCGTTCGGTCAACGGCGAGCCTGATTTCGAGCTGCGCGGCCAGCGCAGCGGCTTTGACGAAGCGCTCTACGAACGTGTGGCGGCGCATCCGCAGGTCGCACTCGCCAGCCCGGTGGTTGACGTGGAAACACAGGCCATCAACGCGCAGGGCCAACGCGTGGCGCTGCGCGTTTTGGGGCTGGACGCGCTGCTGGCCGCCAGGCTGTCGCCGGCGTTGCTTCCACGTCCGAACAAGGAAGCCGACCGCTTCGCCATCTTCGATCCGCAGGCTGTTTTCCTGAACGCCGCTGCCCGTCAAAGGCTTGGCGACGCGCCCACCATCCGCGTGCAGACGCCCGGCAACATCACCGACCTCCGTGTGCAAGGCAGCGTGGCGGCGGGCGGATCGGCGCTGGCGGTGATGGACATTGCCGGGGCGCAAGCGCACTTCGGCTGGCTGGGCAAGCTCAGCCGCATCGATGTGCGCCTGCAACCCGGCGCCGACCGTGATCAGGTCGTCAAGCAGCTGGCGCTGCCCGATGGCGTGCGCGCTGCATTGCCCGACGAGGCCGCGCAAAAGGTGTCGAACTTGTCGCGCGCCTACCGCGTCAACCTCACCGTGCTGGCCTTGGTGGCGATGTTCACCGGCGCGTTTTTGGTGTTTTCGATCTTGTCCTTGTCAGTGGCCAAAAGGCAGCCGCAATTGGCGCTGTTGGGCGTGCTGGGCATGACGGCCAAGCAGCGTTTGAATTTGGTGCTGCTCGAGTCGTCGCTGCTCGGGCTGGCAGGCAGCTTGTTGGGCTTGATGCTGGGCACCGCGCTGGCTGCGCTGGCGCTGCGCTTGTTGTCGGGCGACCTGGGCGGCGGCTACTTTCCGGGCGTCACACCCACGCTGCAATTCAGTTTTGTGTCGGCCCTGATTTACGGCGGCTTGGGCGTGGTGGCGGCCATGGTGGGCGGCTACTTGCCCGCTCGCGCGGCGCAGCATCTGGCACCGGCGCAAGCGCTGAAGGGTTTGGGTGACTCGACCGCGCGCACGCGCTTTGCGTGGCTCGGGCCGAGCGTGTTGTTGTTCAGCGTGCTGCTGGCTTTTTTGCCACCTATTTTTGATTTGCCACTGGCCGCGTATGTATCGGTGGCGCTGTTGCTGTTGGGCGGCATTGCCTGCGTGCCTGCCGGCGTGGGGCTGCTGCTGCGCGGCCTGCGTCCGCCGTCCAACCCCTTGGCGCTGTTGGCGGTGGAGCGCGCACGCCATCAACGTCACACCGCCACCATCGCAGTGGCGGGCGTGGTGGCGAGCCTGAGCCTGTCGGTGGCGCTCACGGTGATGGTGGCAAGCTTTCGCGAATCGGTGACGCAGTGGTTGAACACCGTGCTGCCGGCCGACCTGTATGCGCGCGCCGCCACCAGCGTGTCGGCCGGTGATGTGGTCACGCTGCCTCCCGCATTGGTGAACGATTCCGCCGCGCTGGACGGCGTTTTGCGCGTCGAGGCGCAGCGCGTTTTGCAGATCCAGCTCGACCCTAAACGCGCGAGCGTGTATGTGATTGCGCGGCCGCTGACCGACCCCGCCAAATCGCTGCCCTTGGTGGGGGAACTGGTGGCGTTGCCAGCGGGGGAAACCGCGGTGTACGTGAGCGAAGCCATGGTGGATTTGTACGGCGCGAAACCGGGCACGCGGATCGAACTGCCGCTCGTTTCAGGGCAGCCCAGCCGCTTCTTTGTGCGCGGTGTGTGGCGAGATTACGCACGCCAATTCGGCGCAGTGACCCTCACCACTGCCGACTATCAAAGATTGACCGCCGACACCCGCATCAACGACATGGCCTTGTGGCTGAAGCCCACCGCCGATGCCAATCAAGTGCAACAGCGCCTGCGAGAACTCGCCACGGCTCGCGGCTTTGACGGTGACCTGCTCGAGCTCACCTCGGTAGGCGAGATTCGCACCACCTCGCTGCGAATTTTTGACCGCAGTTTTGCGGTGACGTACTGGTTGCAAGCGGTCGCCATTGCGATTGGCTTGTTTGGCATTGCGGCCAGCTTTTCAGCGCAGGTTTTGGCGCGCCGAAAAGAGTTCGGCTTGCTGGCGCATCTGGGTTTGACGCGCGGGCAAATCTTGGGCGTGGTGGCCGTGGAAGGCGCGGTGTGGACCGCCACCGGCGCGCTGCTGGGCTTGCTGCTGGGCTTGGCGGTGAGCGTGGTGCTGGTGCATGTGGTGAACCCGCAGAGCTTTCACTGGACGATGGACCTGCT
>JBBRGA010000197.1:0-4700 GCA_038241115.1 Burkholderiales bacterium
CCGAGCCGACCACCGCGACGCGCTTGCCAGTGGAGGCGGCGCGGCTGAACAGCGGCGCGCCGGGATTTGCAAAGTACGCGTCGGTGGCGTGTCGTTGCAGCAGGCCAATTTCCACGGGCTTGTCTTCATTGGTGTTGCGCACACAGGCCTGTTCGCACAGCACTTCAGTGGGGCACACGCGGGCGCACATGCCGCCGAACACGTTGGCCTCCAAGATGGCCCGCGCCGCGCCGCGAAGGTTGTCTTCGCCGATGCGGCGGATGAACGACGGAATGTCAATGCCTGTGGGGCAAGCGGTGATGCAAGGTGCATCAAAACAGTAATAGCAGCGCTCGGCTTCGATCTGCGCTTGGCCGGGCGTGAGCGGCGGGTGGGCTTCGGAAAAGTTGGCGGTGTACTGGCAAGTGGTGAGGCGAGCAGTTTGGATGGCGGTAGGCATTGAACGAAATCCTGCGGTCTGACAAATTTGTGGGGCTGCTCCCCAGAGCCTTTGTGTGGCTTACGTTGCACACGGCTATGGGGGAACAAGCAAGCACGCGATCAGGAGCGACGCGTCAGCGGTTCACGGCTTGGGGTTGATTCGCTGCCGCTTGCCGCTTCAGTGCATCAAACACCGGCGCAAACGCAGGTCGGTTCACGTACTGACCCGCTCCGCGCTCGGTGCGCAATTCGCCTTTGGCCCAGACCACTTTGCCGCGCGACAAAGTAACCACCGGCAGGCCCATCACCTCGCGGCCTTGGAAAATGTTGTAGCCCACTTTGGACACCGTAGTGGCCGTGCTGATGGTCTTGCGCGCTGATGGGTCCCACACCACCAAGTCGGCATCGCTGCCCACCCGCACCGCACCTTTGCGCGGGTAGATGTTGAAGATTTGTGCGGCGTTCGTTGACGTGACTTTCACGAATTCATTCGGCGTGAGCCTGCCGGTGTTGACGCCTGCGTCCCACAACACCGGCATGCGGTCCTCCACGCCTGCGCAGCCGTTGGGGATTTTGCTGAAGTCGTTTTTCCCCGCGCCTTTTTGGTCGGCGCAAAACGCGCAGTGGTCGGTGGCGGTGGTGTGCAAATGGCCCGATTGCAACGCGCCCCATAAGGCGGCCTGGTGATGTTTTGCGCGAAACGGTGGGCTCATCACATGGGCTGCAGCGGTGTCCCAGTCTTTGTTTTGGTAAACCGACTCGTCAATCGTCAAGTGGCCGGCCAACACCTCGCCGTAAACCCGTTGACCTGAGGCGTGCGCCCGCATGATGGCGGCCACGGTGTCTTCGCTTGACACATGCACGATGTACAGCGGCGTGCCCAGCACCTGTGCGATGCGGATGGCGCGCTCGGCGGCTTCGGCTTCCACCGCAGGTGGGCGCGACAGCGGGTGGCCTTCAGGGCCGGTGATGCCTGCTTCAACCAGACGCTTTTGCAATTGAAAAACCAGCTCACCGTTTTCAGCATGCACGGTCGGAATGGCACCCAGTTCGAGTGCGCGGGTGAAGCTGTTCACCAGCACTTCGTCGTCGGCCATGATGGCGTTCTTGTAGGCCATGAAGTGCTTGAAGCTGTTCACGCCGTGTTGCGTCACCAGGGTGCTCATGTCGGTGTGAACGCTGGCGTCCCACCAGGTCACGGCCACATGAAAGCTGTAGTCGGCGGCTGACTTTTGGGCCCAGCCGCGCCAGTTGTCCCAGGCTTCCATCAGGCGCTGTTTGGGGTCGGGGATCACGAAGTCAATGATCATGGTGGTGCCGCCCGACACGGCGGCCGAGGTGCCCGTGTAGAAGTCGTCTTTGGTGACGGTGCCCATGAAGGGCAGCTCCATGTGGGTGTGGGTGTCGATGCCGCCGGGCATCACCAACAAGCCGCCGGCGTCGATCACCTCGCAGCCGGCGGGTGCCTGCACGCGGGTGCCAATGTCGGCGCCAATGGCGGTGATCACGCCGTCTTGGCACAGCACATCGGCCACCACGCTGGTGTCGGCGTTGACGACCGTGCCGCCTCTGATCAGTACGCTGTTCATGTTCGTGCTCCTTGGGTGATGTTGTTCAGGTCAAAGGTTCATGCCAAAGGGTCAGGCAAAAAATCAGGCCAAAGCGAGTGCGTCTGCATTCACTGTGGGCAATTCATTCGCCTTCGCCAACATGGCGTGCAACAGCACATTGCCGCCGGCCGAAATCCACTCGGGCTTGGCGTCTTCGATTTCGTTGTGGCTGATGCCGCCGATGCACGGCACAAAAATCATCGCGGTGGGCGTGACCTTGGACATATAGCAAGCGTCGTGGCCGGCCCCCGAGACGATGTTGCGCGTGCTGTAGCCCAACTGCTGCGCCCCGGCACGCACCATCGCCACGCAGCTTTCGTCGAAGTGAACGCAGTCGTACTGGAAGATTTGCTTCAGCTCGTGTTCGAGGCGGCTCTCGGCCGCGATGCGCGCCACACCGGCTTTTAGTTCACCGTCCATCTTGGTGAGCTCTTCGTTGTCGGGGCAGCGGAAATCGATGGTCAAAAACACCTTGCCCGGAATCACGTTGCGTGAGTTGGGGTAGTTGTTCAGCATGCCCACGGTCGACACCGCCACCGGCGCATGTTTCAAGCCAATCTCATTGACGAGTTGGATCACTTTGGCAGCACCCAAAAGCGCGTCGCGGCGCACCGGCATGGGCGTGGGCCCCGCATGCGACTCCTGGCCGGTGAGCACCAATTCATACCAGCGCTGGCCCTGTGCGTCAGTGACCACGCCGATGGTTTGGCCCTCGGCTTCCAGGATCGGGCCTTGCTCAATGTGCGTCTCAAAAAACGCATGCACCGCACGGCCTCCCACCGGCTCGGTGCCCGCGTAGCCGATGCGCTTCAGCTCCTGGCCCATGGTTTTGCCTTCGGTGTCTGCGCGCGACAAACCGTATTCCAGAGTGAACACGCCCGCGTACACGCCAGACGCCACCATGGCCGGCGCAAAGCGCGAGCCTTCTTCGTTGGTCCACACCGAGGCTTCTACCGGTCGTTCGGTTTCGATGCCCAAATCGTTCAGCGTGCGTATCACTTCCAAGCCCGCCAAGACGCCGTACACGCCGTCAAAGCGGCCGCCCGTGGGCTGGCTGTCGAGGTGGCTGCCGGTGCTCACCGGTGCCAAGGCGTTGTTGCGGCCCGGGCGGCGCGCAAAGATGTTGCCCATGAAGTCCACCGTCACGGTGCAGCCTGCCTCTTTGCACCATTTGACAAAGAGGTCGCGGCCATCGCGGTCAAGGTCGGTCAGGGCCAGTCGGCAGACACCGCCCTTGGCTGTGGCACCGATTTTTGCCATCTCCATCAGGCTGTTCCACAGGCGGGTGTCGTTGATTTTGAGTGCGGTCGTTTCTGCAGTACTAGCGTTCATGGCGTTCTCCGTTTCTTCGCGGGGGTGGGTTGGATGGACACGCCGTGCAGCACGATGCGCTGAACGTTTTCCACCGTTTGCTCAAAAAATTCAGTGTCGTCCAAGGTTCGACCGGCCACCGCTTCAACTTGCACTGCGAAGTCGGCGTAGTGCTGGGTGGTGGCCCACAACGCAAACACCAAATGCACCGGCTCCACAGGTGCCAAGCGGCCGCTTTGGACCCAGTCTTGAATCACCTGCGCCTTTTCCATGACCAAGTCATGCAACTCGTGGGCCAGCTCGTTGCGCAGCAGCGGAGCGCCTTGAATCAGTTCTAAGCAAAACAGGCGCGAGGCATCGGGCCAATCCCGCGACAACACCAGCTTGCGGCGGATGTAGTCGGCAATGGCGGTTTGCGGGTCTTGGTCGGCGCTGAAAGCGCGCAGCGGCTCCAGCCACAGTGCAAGCAGATCGCGCAGCACCGTCACGTACAGGTCTTCTTTGTTGGCAAAGTAATAGAGCAAGTTGCTCTTCGACACTTCGGCCCGCTCGGCCACCTGATCCACCGACACGCCGTGCAGGCCGAAGCGCGAAAACAAATCGAGCGCGGCCCGCAAAATAACAGCGCGCCGATTGTTGATGCGCTCGCGGCGCGGGCTTCCCGCCTCGGCGGCGCGCACTGCATGGACCGATTTGGTGCGTTTGACCTGCACCGAAACAGGCAGCACTTTGGGCTTGATGCGCACCGAGTTTTCGCTGAAAACAGCCAAGGCGAGTCCTCAAAAAACAAATCGCCACGGGCAGTGGCGGTTCATTATGGAGGTCGGTTTTGGATTTGTCCAGATGGACAAATCCGTACATCTCAATGCGGATTCAGGTCCAGGAGCGGTTCGAGCGCAGTTCGGCGATCACTCAATATTGAACTTCCAAAAACACCACTTCGTTGTTGGCTGCAGGCCAGCTGCGCCCCACGATGCGCTCGCCGTTGAACTCGCCCGCCACGGCGCGCATGCCGGCTTCCATGAGCTTCAACTTGGCCACCGCCACACCGGCCACGCCGGTGGGAATCCCGGCGGGCGGGGTTTTGCCGTCCAGGCTGATGCTGTCGCGTGGCAAGCCAAAGTAGCCGCGCGGCCGGGTCATCGTGAGCACGGCCGCGGCGTCCTTGTCGGCGTCGGCGAGGCGCTCGGCGCGCAGGTTGACGATGTCGGATGACCGCGCAAACGCCGAGCGGTAGTAGTGCGTGACGGCGTAGCCGGGCATGGCAATCACGAACTCGTGAGTGGCGGTGGCGCTGGTGTTCATGGGGCCCCACATGCCGTCGGCGGCGATGGTCTTGTTGACCAGGGCGGCGCCCAG
>JBBRGA010000198.1:0-4693 GCA_038241115.1 Burkholderiales bacterium
AGCGCGTTCGCTGAGCCAAAGGCGAACATGCCGGCCGCCGCGATGGCTGCTGCGATGAGAGTTTTCTTTTGCATGGTGATGTTCCTGGTGGATGGATGATCTTGCGTCGCGCCGTCATTGGGTAAAGCACTCACCGCAACGTGAAACAGACTGTAAGAACCAGGCCGCTCATGCGCATCCCCGCGTCTCGGGGGGGTCCCCGTGAATAGGTGGCACTTCAGGGATGCTCGGTCCAGCGCATCTGGCCGAAGTGTGAAATCCGTCACACCGACACCCGCTGGTCTGCCCGCTCCCGGCTCAGCACAAGGTTGAAATCCGGCGAATAAAAAGGCACCGCGCTCACCGCGCCGTCTGGTGATGGCCCGGCGGGATGGCGAATCCAGTCCGCCACCAGTGAACTCCGCACACCAAACACCGCGTCTGAATCGAGATACTCGACGCCCTCGCGAAATACATGCGTGATCAGCTTTTCGTAGCCCGGCGCTGTGATCATGAAATGCAAATGTGCAGGCCGCCAAGGGTGCCGCCCCAGGCTTTCCAGCATCTTGCCCACGGGCCCGTCGTGCGGGATTGGGTACGGCTTGGCCACGATGCTTTTAAAGTGAAATTTGCCTTCGGCGTTGCTGTACAAAATGCCGCGCGCTTGGGCGGCGTCGAGGCCGGGTCGCTGCACATCGTAGAAGTCGTCGGCATCGGCTTGGCAGACGTCGATTTCGGCACCGGCAATGGCCTCGCCCTGCAGGTTGCAAACCCGGCCGCGCACGAAGCAGGGCTCGCCTTTGGCACCCTTGCCAACATCTGCGCCGTGCTCGTAATACGGAGCGCCCGCCACATGGAACGGGCCGTGCATGCAGCCTTTTTAATTGAGGCAAAGTTGTATGGGCGAGCTGGCCTTGCGCACGCCGTATTACAACGTGGAACGAATGAAAAGGGCCTCAACACCATGTCCAGCAAACCAAGCGCACTGTGGGGAACGCCGTGAGCGACGACACCCCCGAATGGTTGCAGCGCGCGCGCAACCAGTGGCAATGGCGCGGCACGGCACGACCTGCCTTCGCTGCAACGCCCGGCCCCGGCCAGGAGTCGGTGTGGGACTACCCGCGCCCGCCGGCCTTGGTGCCCGATGCGCGTGAAGTCATCGTCATGTGGGACGGCGTGCTGGTTGCACGCACGCGAAGCGCGATCCGGCTGCTCGAGACCTCACATCCACCGTCGTTTTACCTGCCGCTGGCTGACGTTGACCGCAGCTTGTTGGTGAGTGCCGGCGGCGGATCGTTCTGCGAATGGAAAGGCCCGGCGCGTTACTGGTCGCTCGTGCGCGAGGGCCGCCGGCTGGACGGCATGGCGTGGAGCTACCCCCAGCCGCTGGCCGGGTCAGAGGCCATCGCCGACTGCGTCGCTTTCTACGCCACTGGGCTGCAATGCAGCGTCGACGGCGCACAGGTCACACCGCAGCCCGGCGGCTTTTATGGCGGCTGGGTCACGCCAGAACTTGTCGGGCCGTTCAAGGGCGGGCCGGGGTCGAACAGTTGGTAAGCGCATCGTCTGCCGCAGCGCATTTCTCTTTTTGCTGTGCGACCGCTTTTCGAGGCGGTGCGAAGTTTTGAGCCACAAGCTGCGCGAGCGAATGGCGGCGCACAGCCCAGACGTTTTCGCACCCGACCGGTTGATCGTGCCGAGCATCGCGGTGCGAAGCTGGTGTGTTGATGCCGCTTTGGCCGAGGCAAACTATTTCGTCGCCTGCCCAAAAGCGGGCTTCGTATTACGGGAGGTCGGGACGACGTGATGCGCTTTGAGTTGGCCAGCTCTGTCGCTGTGATGAAGTGCTGCAGTGCTGCAGTGCTGCAGTGCTGCTGGACCAATACATCAATGATCGTCCCTGTCGGAAGTTGTCAAGGTAAATGTCGCCGCGAGCTTGTGAATCAGGCTGCTCTTGGCACTGCGTTTGTCTCCCTCGGTAAAGGCGAATCAGGGTTGAGGAACTCAGTGGTTTTGTAGTGCCAGTTGCGAATCTGTTTTGACCAACGGTTTGGATGGGCTTGGCGTGCTGCCTCGTAGACAGCCGTGCGAGCGGCCAGCATCTTGTCTTCACCCGCATGACGCTGAGCAGGCGTCACGAACGACATCGCACCGTTGCGGTGTTCCTCGTTGTACCAATGCAGCAACTCAGTCACCCAGCGCCGCGCCGCCAGCGAATCCTCAAACGGCTTGACGGGCAGTTGGGGTCGGTAGTTCGGCGTCTTGAACAGGCTTTCCGAATACGGGTTGTCGTTGGCTCACCGTCGGCTTGGACTGCGGTTGGATTGCGATTTGTAATTCTGTAATTACAGAGTTACGATGCCAGGCATGCACGACCTCACTCCGCTTCGCGGCACCTCCATGCATGACACCGTGGCCGCGCGGCTGCGTGCGATGGTGTTCGACGACGCGTTGAGCACGGGCGTTTTCATCGACGAAAAGGCGCTGGCCGCGCAGTGGCAAATCAGCCGCACGCCGCTGCGCGAAGCGCTGAAGGTGCTGGCCGCCGAAGGCCTGGTGGAGCTGGTGCCGCACCGCGGCTGTCGCGTCACCGAGCTCAGCGACGCCGACGCCGATGCCCTGTTCCCGGTGATGGCGCTGCTGGAAGGCCGCTGTGCCTTCGAAGCCGCCAGCAAGGCCACCCGCGAAGACCTGCATCAGCTACGGCGCCTGCACGACGAACTGGAGCGCCACGCCGCGGCGCAGGACCTCGACGGCTACTACCGCGCCAACCACGGCTTCCATTCCTTCGTGCAGCAACTGGCCGACAACCGCTGGCTCGACCGCGTGACAAGCGACCTGCGCCGCTTCATGCGCATGATGCGCGGGCGCCAGCTGGCGCTGCCCGGGCGCATCGACGCGTCAATCAACGAACACCGCGTGCTGATCGACGCTTTCGAGCAGCACGACGCTGCGCGTGCAGAACGTTCCATGCACGACCACCTGATGGCCCAGCTGGTGGCCCTCAAGAAGCTGCGCCGCAGCCCGCCCGTGATCCCGCCTTTCATCCCGCCAGTCACCCCGCCAGTCACCCCACCCCCACCCCAGACGCGCTCCGCGCGCGCCAAGGAAACCCGCCGTGCTCGATGACATCCGCCAGGCCGCCGCCCGCCAACGCACCGCGCGCGCCGTGCGCCGCATGAAGGCCGTCTGCAAGCGCCTGCTGGGCGAAAAGGGAGAGCTCGGCGGTATGGCCATCGCCGCCGACCTGATCGACCGCCTCGACAGCCTGGCCGACGAGCAGCTGGACGACTTCTTTGCATACCTTGCGCAGGACCTGAGCCCCGACCCGCAGGCTGTGCTCCGCCTGGCCCAGGCCTACGCCGACGCGCCCACCGCGGCCACATTGCTGGCGCTGACGCACGCCGCCGAGCCGCCGCGGCAGGAGCTTTTTCGGCGCCTCAACCGCATGCCTGGCGGCACCGGTGCGGTGCTGCGGCTGCGGCGCGCGCTGCTCAAGCGTCTGAAGCAGCAGCCCGAGTTGCAGGTCATCGAGGCCGATCTGCTGCACCTGCTAACGAGCTGGTTCAACCCCGGATTCCTGCAGATGAAGCGCGTCGACTGGAATTCCCCGGCGCAGCTGCTAGAAAAAATTATTCACCACGAGGCCGTGCATGCGGTGGACGGCTGGGAAGACTTGCGCCGCCGCCTGCAACCCGACCGCCGCTGCTTCGCGTTCTTTCATCCGCAACTGCCCGACGAGCCGCTGATCTTCGTCGAGGTGGCGCTGCTGCCCGAGATGCCAGCAGCCATTGCGCCGCTGATCGACAAGGCCAGCACGCCGATGGCACCTGACCGTTTTCGCGTCGCGGCGTTTTACAGCATCAGCAACTGCGAGCGGGGGCTGCGCGGCGTGAGCCTGGGAAACTTCCTGATCAAGACTGTGGCCCAGCAGTTGCAGCGCGAGCTGCCGCGGCTGCGCACCTTTTGCACGCTGTCGCCGATACCGGGGCTGGCGGCGTGGCTGCTGTCGGAACCCGACTTCGCGGCGCTGCCGCATTTGAAGCGGGGCGCACTGGCCGAACTGGACGGCGCTCGCGAGCGGCTGCGCACGTTGTGCAAGGGCGACCTCGGCACGCTGCAAGGCGCCGCCGTGCACGAGACCATGAGCCGTGACGACAGCGCGGCGCTGGAGCTGCTGTGCAGCGCCTACCTGCTGGGCCTGTCGCCCACGCCGGCGGGCGACCCGGTGGCGCGCTTCCACCTCGACAACGGCGCCCGGCTCGAGCGCCTCAATGCCCGAGGCGACATGTCGGCCAAGGCGCTGCGCCAGTCCTTCGGCATGATGGTCAATTACCTCTACGACCTGGGCAAGGTCGAAGCCGCCCACGCCAAGTTTCGCCAGGGAGAGGTGGTCCGATCGCGCGCCATCGCAGCGCCGGTCTGAAAACCTCATTCATTCCACAACCCACAACCCACAACCCACCTCTGCCGAGTTCACCTGCGACGGCTGGTTTCGCACTGGCGACCTGGGCCGCATCGGCACCGACGGCGTGGTCACCATCGTCGGCCGCAGCAAGGGCCTCATCATCACCGGCGGCCACAACGTCTACCCGGCCGAGATCGAAGGCTTCATCAACAACATGCCCGGGGTGGCGGAGAGCGCGGTGGTGGGTGTGCCGCACCCCGACTTCGGCGAGGCTGTGTTGGCGGTGGTGATTCCCAGGCCCGGGGC
>JBBRGA010000199.1:0-4649 GCA_038241115.1 Burkholderiales bacterium
GCTGGTGCTGCTGCTGACCATCGAAGCTGTTGGAGCCGCAGGCGCCGGCGCCGGTGCCTGCGCATGCGCAGGCGCAGGCGATAGTGAAGACCCAGGCGCAGCGCCACCGCCCGCCGCCATGCAACCCGACGTGCTGCCAGCTTCGGTGCTGCTGCCGCCGCGCCTCATCGGACGCGACGCCGAGCTCGCGCAGATGCAGCAGGCTTGGTCGTCAGGGCAGGTGCTGGCCTTGATCGGCGAAGCGGGCCTGGGCAAAACGCGCCTGCTGCAGGCCTTCATGGACGGCCGCGCGGGCGTGGTGCGCGCGGCCGGCCGGCCCGGTGATGCGGGCGTGCCGTTTGCCACATTGGCGCGCCTGCTGCGGGCCGTCATGGCGCAGGGTGGCGCCGCTGGGTCGACTGACACCGCGCTGCCCACCGCCACACGCACCGAGCTGGCCCGCGTGCTGCCAGAGTTCGAGGCGCCGTCGATGCGCCACACCGGCGAGGGACAGCGGCTGGTGATGCAGCGCGCCATCGGCAGCCTGCTGCAAACACGCACCGCGCTCGAAGGCCTGGTGGTGGACGATCTGCACTTTGCCGACGACGCCAGTCTGGAAATGCTGCGTTCGTTGATTGACGCCGATGGCGATGCCGATGCCGATGCCGATGCGGATGGCGATGCCACCCGCGATGCGATGGGCCATGTCGACAGCGCTGCCTCGGGCGATGCGCCACCCGCACCGCATGTACTACCTGCACCACATGCACCGCATTCAACGTATGCACCGCATGCTCCGGCGCGCACGCTGCGTTGGGCCTTGGCCTACCGCCCCGCCGAAGCCGGCTCGCCCGTGCAGGCGCTGCACGACGCACTGGCGGAGCAGGCGCGGCTTGCACCCATCGTGCTGGCACCGCTTAATTTGGCCGCGCTGGCCGCCCTGGTCGATTCTCTGGCGCTGCCCGGCGTGGACGGCGCGGCACTGGCCCCGGGCCTGCTCAAACGCACCGGCGGCAATCCGCTGTTCGTGCTGGAAACGCTGAAGCAGGCGTGGGTTGAGCGCACGCTGGGCAAACTCAGCCGGCTCACCAACCCCGCCGCGCTGCCGCGGCCGGTGTCGGTCGGGCGCCTGATCGAGCGGCGCGTGGCGCAACTGTCACCCGGCGCACTGGCACTGGCACGGGTGGCCAGCATCGCCGGGGTCGACTTCGGCATCCAGATGGCAGAAGACGTGCTGGGCGCATCAGCGATGCAGTTCGCCGATGCGCTGAACGAGCTCGAGGCGGCGCAGGTGATGCGCGGCACGCAGTTCGCACACGACCTGGTGTTTGACGCGGTCAAGGCCAGCGTGCCGGCGTCGATCGCCGAACACACGCACGGCAAGGTCGCACATTGGCTCGAGCAGCAAAGCGGCGAGCCGGCGCGGGTGGCCAGGCACTGGATGGCGGCGGCGCAGCCGGTGCGCGCGCTGCCGTGGCTGGAGCGCGCGGCCGCGGCCGCCGGCACAGCGTTTCGGGCCAAAGAACAAATTGCGTTTTTGCTGCAGAAGGCCGCCATCGAAGAAGCCGTCAATGACCGCGACAGTGCGTTTGCCACCCTCATGCGGGTCGCCGAGTACGCAGTGACGATGGAAGATGAATCCGCGGCCGGCGCTTCGCTGTGCGATCGGCTTGATGCGCTGGCCGGCAACACCGAGCAGCGGGTTCGCGCGATGGCGCAGCGTGCCCACTGGGCCTGTTTTCAAGGAGACTTGACCGGCGCCGAACGCCTTGCCGCAAGCGCGCTGCGCGAGGGCTTGCGCGGCGGTGTGGGTCAGGCCGTGATCATCGAGTGCCGTCAGCAACTCGCCACAGCACTGACGCTGCAAGATCGCTGTGTCGAGGCCATTGTGCAGTTCGAGGCCTCCGTTGGCTGGGTTGACGAACACGGCGACGATGCAGCGCGTTGCGAACTGCATGCGAATCTCGCTATCTCCTACGACAGCTCGGGCAGGCTGTCTGATTCGCCGCCGCACCACGAAATCGGCATCACGCTCGCACAACGCATGGGTCACCAGAGCAACCTGGCAATGTGCATGAACAACTATGCCGCCAATCGAATCCTGGGCGGGCATCTCGCCGACGGCCAGCGCCTGCTGGACCGAGGGAGTCTGCTGCGCTCGCAGGCCGAGGACGCGTCGAGCCTGGAAGGCTTTGCGGCGATGTTGCAGGCGGTCTGCGACTACCAGAGCGGCCGCTTTCGTGACGCGCTGGCAGCGCTCGACGCGAGCAAGGCGAACCTCGGCCGGTTCGCCCCCGGGTTTCAGCGTTCGGCGTTGACGCACCTGGCGGTGTGCTGGGCATATCTGGGCCAATGGGCGCGTCTACAGAGGCTGCTCGACGACCTGGGTGACCCTGCGCAGTGGGCGATCGCGACACGCATCCGTGTTGCGATCCTGCGGCACCAAATGGAGATCGGCCTCGGTCGTCGACCGAGTGCGCAGGCACTGGTCGATGTACTGAAGCAGTTGAGTGAGGGCGAGCTCCCCGACATGCGGCAACTTCTTGAAATCGAGATTGCCAGCCTGCAAGAACCCGAGGAAGGCCTTCGGCAGCTGCAGGCGGTCATCGCGATTGCCTCGGATTTGGGCCTTGAAGGCAGCGTGATCGCAGCGCATGCACGCGCTGCAAGACAGGCCGCTGGCGCAAGGCAAGTCGAGCAGGTCCGCCACCACGCGCGAGCCGCACTCGAACTTGCAGATCGAAGCCAGATGGTGCGCCAGTACCCCGGTGAACTGTGGCTTCACTGCGGCGCGGCATTGGCAGAAGTCGGTGACTTGGAAGCGGCAGCGCGAGTAATTACGCAAGGAGCGGAATGGGTGCGCCGCGTTGCCGCCGAACAAGTGCCCGGCGAGTACCGCGACAGCTTCCTGCAACGCAACCCCGTCAACCGCGAACTGCTGGCGCGGGCGGCTCAGATGCAGCGGCGCTGAGCGCGGGCCCTGCCCGTTCTCAGCGCCGCTGCGGTGTCGCACTCAACCCAAGCGCATGCCGCCTGCCAGGCCAATGAGCCCGATCAGGATCAGGTAGATCGCCACGATGTAGTTGAGCAGCTTGGGCATGACCAAAATCAAGATGCCCGCCAACAGCGAGATCAGCGGCGTCAGGTGCAAGGGCGCGTTCATGTTGCCGCCTTGCCGCGCGCCACGATGGCACCGTCCACCATCTTCACGCGTGCGCCGACTGGCAACAGCGGATCAACCGGATGGTCAAAGGTTTTTGCGCCGCCGCCGTCGAGGTCTACGGTGACCCGGTAGACCTGCGTTTTAGCGCGCTGGTTCTGAATGCGATTGCCCGCATAGGCGCCGCCCAACGCACCGACGATGCGCGCAATGTCGCGCCCTGTGCCGTTGCCGACCTGGTTGCCGATCACGCCGCCCAGCACACCGCCTGCCACGGTGCCCAACACATTGCGCGAGTCGTCTTCAACCTCCACTTTGTTCACCGCGGTCACCACACCACAGGTGGCACCGACCATGTCAGCGCGGTTGCGCGATGAGCCGTCGTTGCGGTCGCAGCCATACGCGTCTGGCGCAGCGCCCAATTGACGTTCGAAGCGGCGGTTGGTCTCAATGCCTTTGGCCGTCAGGAAGCCGGTGGCCACCAGGTTGCCGTTCAAGCGGTCTCGCCGGTTCAAGGTGTAGCTGCCTTCATACAAACCGTGGCTGACCTCGGACAACGCAATGTTCTTGCCAATGCCTTGCACCGACACACGCGCCTGGCCATCGGGCACGCCAGCCAGGGAAAAGTTCAACTCGTCGCCGGGCATGATGCGATCGGGCGCCCGTACCGAGAAAGCCAGAATGCGCGCGGCCGGCACTGGACTGGGCGCGCCGCTCACCAACGACTGGTCCAGCGTGGCGTTCATGACCTGTCCGTTTTTCGTGAGGCGGGCCGTCACCTGGCTCTTGGCGCTGAGCCGGTCGCGGGTGCGCACGGTGTAGGTGCCTTGGTAGGTGCCGGGGCGCGTTTCGTTGAGCCGCGCTGTGCCGGTGGCACCTTCGATTTGCAGCGTCACATCGGCGCCAGGGGTTCCGCGCAACTCGAAATTCAGTTCGGTGCCCGGACCCACCGAGTTGACGGCGTCCACCACAAAGCTCTCAGCGTTGATGGCAGCTGTGTTGGTTTGCGACAGGTTTGGCCCTTGCATTTGGGCCTGCGGTTGCGCCACAGCGGCCAATGGCAGCGCGGCGGCCATAGCAAGCGTTAAAGAAGAAAGGCGATGAGTAAGCCTGGATTGCATCAGCATGATTGACCTCCAAAGCGCCGCGGGACGGGCACCCTAGAAGTTAAAACGCGCATCCGACGGCAAATGACGACAGGTCAACGTGAGCATGCAACGTAGGCAGGTTCCTACGCAAAGCAAGTGGCGCCCTCGTGCAAAGGCCAGATGCAACGCGCTGGCCTTTGCCCCTTGCTGCCGCTTATTGCCCCAACCTGCCCTTGCTGCCCCTACTGCCCCTTACCGCCCCTGCCTGCCAAGCACGGCCGCTCACTGCGCCTTGGGCGCATACACAGGCCGCAGCCTGATGAGGTTGTTCTGCTGCACGATCTTGGTGTCGACGGCTCCCGCGCCGGACACGATCACGCTGACCGTGACCGGGTTGGTGAAGCTCAGCTCGAGCGTGCCGT
>JBBRGA010000200.1:0-4613 GCA_038241115.1 Burkholderiales bacterium
GGGTTAGCCGCAAACCGCTGACCCGCATCGGATTTTCAATCCCGCTGAACCGCTGGATGCTGGTACGCGTCTTTCCGGTCGGAACGGGAATGCTCATCATGGCCAACGACGCCTCAGAAAGCGTCGTCAAACAGTTCCAGCTCGCGCAGAAAATCGTCATGGATCCTCTGACGGGCCTTGGCAACAAACTGGCGATGGAGCAGCAGATCATCGCCCTCACCAAACGCGACAGGTCGTTTTCCATCGTGCTGCTGGGGTTGGACCGGTTCAAGGACGTCAACGACGCCCACGGATATGCGGTCGGTGACATGGCATTGTTGGAAGTGGTCTCGAGCATACAAAGCGCAACCGTGGCGGCTGAAACCCTGTACCGCTTTAGCGGTGATGAATTTGCCGTGGTGAGCGAAGCGGCCGATGCCGACCTGGCGTTGCGCGCGTCAGCACTGATTCAGGCCGTCAAGCACCCGATTTCCCTCAACGACGCCCGAGTCGTTTTGGGAGCCTCAGCGGGCACCATGAATTGCCCGCGAGACGGCGACGAATTCGAGGTCATCGTCAAACGCGCGGGCCTGGCTTTGCGCGAAGCCAAAAAATCTGGCCGCGACACGGTGGCGGCCTACAAGCCGGAGATGGAGCTGGCCACGCAGATGCGCTCGGTGCTGGAAGGCGAACTGCGCACTGCCATCGACGGCAATCAATTCATGCTGATGGTTCAACCCAAAGTGTCATTGGCCACCGGTGAAGTGGTGGGCGGCGAGGTGTTGATCCGCTGGGCCCACCCCAAGCGCGGCATGCTGGCGCCGGGCGTGTTTTTGGGTATCGCCGAAGAAATTGGCGCCATGGTGACGATTGACCAGTGGGTTCTGAAGCAAACCCTGCAATTTCTGACCGAGCTGTCTGATCAGGGCCGCCACATTCCGCTGAGCATGAACTTGTCGGTCGATTCGCTCAACGACATGTATTTGGCCGAACGCGTCGCCAAGGCCTTGTCAGACGCCAAGGTCAATCCGCGCCTGCTGGAAGTGGAAATACCTGAAGGCGCGCTGATGTTTGATGTGAAGGTCAGCAGCAAAGTGCTGACCGAGCTGAACGAAATGGGCGTCACCATCAGCATCGACGACTTCGGAACGGGCTACTCGTCGTTTGCCTACTTGGCGCAGTTCCCTGTGCATGTGCTCAAGATAGACCGCTCGTTCGTCAACGACATGAGCAACAACGAAGCCGGCAAAAAAATCGTCAAAGGCATGATCCGCTTGGCGCACTCGCTGTCATTGGAAGTTGTTGCCGAAGGCGCAGAAACTGAAGAACAAGTGACGATGCTCAAGCGCATGAAATGCGACACCGTGCAAGGCTACGTGATGGCCAAACCCATGCCCTTCAACGACTTCGTGCGCTTTGCCGGAAATGCGCATGCCAACACCACGCCGAGCGCATTTTCAATTTAACGTCGTCTCGTCACCCGTGTTCGTGAGCTTCCGCGGCGGGCTCAAACAGCATCAAGTGATCCAACAGCAAACGCACACCGATGCGTTCACCTACCGCATGGTTGTGGTGCGATGGCACCAAAGCCAGCAAGCGGCTGCCGCCTCGCAGTCGCAAGGTGTACAAAAACTCGGCGCCTAAAAAAGCGCGGCTGAGCACGGTGGCCAGCACCGGGCTGGCGTCGTCATGGATCACGTCGTCGGGGCGCAACAACACATCCACCGCGCTGCCTGCCGGGCAATCTTCAGCGTCGTTGGGCATGCCGTCCTTTGTCGGATCACCCGAAAGCCGCAGTGGCTCGTCTGCCGTGATCTCGCCAAATTCGCCGTCCGCCAACGCCAATCGACGCGGCCCCAGCACCCTGCCGCGCACAAACACGCCCTGGCCCACAAAGTCGGCCACAAAGCGATTGGCAGGCTGGTGATACAGCCGGTAAGCGCTGTCCAGTTGCTGCAGACGGCCGTCTTTCATGACCGCAATTTCATCGGCCATGGCAAAGGCTTCGTGCTGGTCGTGGGTCACAAAAATGGCTGTTGCTCGGCTGGCCTTCAGCAGGGCGCGCACCTCCAGCGCCAATTGCTCGCGCAGTTCGAGATCGAGGTTGGAAAAAGGCTCGTCCAGCAGCAACAAACGCGGCTCGGGTGCCAGAGCGCGGGCCAGGGCCACGCGCTGTTGTTGACCGCCCGACAGCTCATGCGGATAGCGATGTGCCACGCCGCTGAGATTGACCGTGTCCAGCAAGCCGCGCGCACGTTCGATGTCGGCCTTGCGGCGCGCTGTTCCGAAGGCCACGTTGTCAAGCACGCTGAGGTGAGGGAACAAGGCGTGGTCTTGAAACACCATGCCGACGCGGCGTTGCTCCGCGGACACATGCCGCGCGGGGCCGCTGACCAGATCGCCGTCGATCCAAATTTCACCGCTGCGCACGGGCTCAAACCCGGCAATGCAGCGGAGCACCGTGGTTTTGCCGCAGCCCGACGGCCCCAGCAGACAGCAAATGCTGCCTTGCGACACATCCAGACTGAAATCCACCACGGTGTCGCGCAGTCCGTGACGGTGATGCAAGTGGCGCAAGCTGAGCAGCGGCTGGACAGAAATTGATGTCGGGGATGTGTCGGACAAAGACATGATGACCAAGGTGGCACGTGCGCAAAATTCAGAGCCGCACCTTACACTCTTTACGAATGACTCGCATTCGCAAACCATGAACCCAAGCGCTGCTGAGCGCCAAGCTCAGCTTGTAAAAAGCCGCACAACCCAGCGCGCAAGCAGCCCGACGCGCGTTGCCGGTTTGAGCGCATTGGCCGCTTGCGCAGTGGCGGTGGCAGCGTTGATGGCACTGCCGGTGTTGTCGGTGGGCAGCAACGTGCTGCGCGGTGGCACGTCTGGCACTTGGGCGCATTTGCTGTCTACCGTGCTGCCTGACTACATCGCCACGACCTTGTGGCTGTGTGCAGGGGTTGCGGTGCTGACTGCATTGATGGGCGTCGGCACTGCATGGTTGGTGACGCACTTCGACTTCCCGATGCGCCGCAGTTTTGACTGGATGCTGGTGCTGCCGCTGGCCATGCCCGCCTATGTGATGGCCTACACGTACACCGATTTGCTCCAATTTGCGGGACCGGTGCAAAGCGGTCTGCGCGAGCTGATGGGTTGGACGCGCGCCGACTACCGATTCCCCGAGGTGCGTTCCACCGGCGGTGCCATGTGGATGCTGAGCCTGGTGCTCTACCCCTATGTGTACATGCTCACCCGCACCGCATTTCTGGAACGTGGAGCGGCGCTGCTGGAAGCCGCGCGCGCCATGGGTTTGGGGCCTTGGCAGCGCCTGTGGCGGGTGAGCCTGCCGATGGCGCGCCCTGCCATCGCGGCAGGTGTGGCGCTGGCACTGATGGAGACCTTGGCCGATTACGGCGTGGTGTCTTACTTCGCGGTGCAAACCTTCACCACCGGCATTTACCGCGCCTGGTTTTCTTTGGGCGACCGCGTGGCCGCCGCCCAATTGGCCATGTGCTTGCTTGGATTTGTGCTGTTGTTGCTGGCGCTGGAGCGGCAGTCGCGCGGGTCCGCCCGATTTCACGGCACCGGTCTGCGCGCTCAGGCGCAGCGCGGCACGCCGCTGACCGGCTGGCGCGCCGCCGCCGCCGTGTTGTTTTGCGCCACGCCAGTGCTGCTGGGTTTTGCCCTGCCCTGCGTCTTGCTGATGCGCTGGGCGCTGACGGTAGGCGACGCGCAATTTGGCCTGCGCTTCATTGAGTTGGCGCGTCACAGCGTGACCGTGGCCGGCCTGACCGCCGCGCTTGCCGTGGCTGTGGCCGTGCTGGTGGCCTATGCCCGCCGCCTTGAGCCTGGCCGCTGGACGCGCTGGGCGCACGTGGCCGTGGGCTGTGGCTACGCCCTGCCCGGCTCGGTGATCGCGGTGGGATTGCTCATTCCGCTGGCGCAGTTCGACAACGCATTGGCTCAGTGGTTGAAGGCGCAATTCGGCTGGAACGTCGGCTTGATGCTGACTGGCAGCATTGCGGCCTTGGTGTTTGCCTGCGTGGTGCGGTTTGCCAGCGCCGCACTGCAAACCACCGACGCTGCACTGCACCGCATCACACCGCACATGGACGACGCCGCTCGCAGCCTGGGCTTGAGCGCAACGCGCAGCCTGCAGCGCGTTCACTTGCCGCTGCTGCGGCGCAGCTTGCTCACCGCAGGGTTGCTGGTGTTCATCGACACCATGAAAGAGCTGCCAGCCACCTTGGTGATGAGGCCGTTCAACTTTGACACCCTGGCCACGCAGGCCTACACCCTGGCTTCGGACGAGCGGCTGACTGAGGCGTCCACCGCATCGCTGGCGATAGTGGCCGTGGGCTTGCTGCCGTTGATTCTTCTGTGCAGGCAGATCGCCAAAGAAGGTTTGAAAAGCAGCGCCTGAGTGAACCGGTGACTGGCGAACCGACGAACCGGTGAACTGGCGAACCTTTGAACTGGCGAACCTTTGAACTAGCGAATCGGTGAACTGGCTTAGCGCCAGCCTGCGCGGTCAAACACTTTTTGCGCGGTGGTGGTTTGCGGAGCCCACTTCTCGACTGCCAACTCGTCGGCTTTGAAGGCGCCCAATTTATCGAGTGCCACGTTCTTGG
>JBBRGA010000201.1:0-4602 GCA_038241115.1 Burkholderiales bacterium
GTTCGCCGCCTTCCGGGTGCGCTGCGGCACCACGACTTTGATGACGTCGGAGGCGTTCTCGCGCCGGTCTTTGAAGAACTGCGTACGCCCCTGCGCGCGGCCATCAAAAAACATGTGCATGCGGCCGCTGCGATGGGTCGACAGATAGACGGATTTGACCTGGACCCCGAACTCAACCTCGGCAATGCGTGCCTTTTAAGCGACCGCCACGTTCTCACTTTGCTTGGCGCAGCACTGTCGCGAGCAACCCCTTGCTTTCGCAGTCTGTTCGACAAGGCTGAGGCCAAGCTCACTGCGTTTGTCGACAAGCATCCGCATCCCTCGGACCAGAACATCGACATCTTGTCGAACATGCTGGGCCTTTCGGCGCCGGAGGTTGCGTATCTGCGCTTGGCCACCGCGTTCTGCTACGGAACGGTCACACGCAGCAACTTTGCGTTCGTCAATTCCTTCCCGCGGCAGCTCAAGGCGGTTGAGAAGCTGTGCAATGTCAGTGGCTCGGCCGCGATGCGCATGTTCGATTCAGACCGGCCGTTGATCCACGCGGGCCTGTTCGAGCCCTTCAACTCCAGGCGATCGACCCGAGATCTGGAGGACAACCTGTGCCTGACTGCCATTGGCGCGCGCCTGCTCTCCACACCTGTTGCTGGGCCGGGCGAAATGGCGGCCATGGTGTTGACGCCGCTTCCACCCCAGGCAGGCGCCACCGCGCTGGAGTGGCCGCACCTCCATGCGGCGCAAACGCTGCTCGCCGCCGCGCTGACGCAGGCGCTGGCGCAGCGCTTGCCCGGCTTCAACGTGCTGCTTCACGGCGCTCCCGGTACGGGCAAGACAGAGTACGCGCGCCAACTGATTGCCGAAATCGGCGCGGCCGGTTTTGCGATTGATCACGTTGACGAAAGCGGCGACGAAGCAAGGCGCTCCGACCGGTTGGCCAGCCTTCGGCTCAGTCAAACATTTGCGATGCAACGCGAGCGGGCGGTGCTTGTGCTTGACGAGGCTGAAGATATTTTTCAGGGCGACCACACCCACCCACTGTCCAAGTTGTTCAAGCGCGAGACCGAAAGCAAGGCGTGGACAAACAATCTTCTAGAAACCAATGCGCACCCTGTGATCTGGATCAGCAACGAGGTGCGTCATCTCGACCCTGCGTACTTGCGGCGTTTCACGTTCTGCCTCGAATTCCCGCCGACGCCGCAGGCGCTGCGCCGCAAGATCAGCGAAGAACAGCTCAGCGCCGTCGGCTGCAGCCGCGAGACCATCGACGCGGTGTCAGAGCGCCAACACATGGCGCCGGCGCTGCTGGCCACGGCGGTGAAGTTCAGCGCGCTCAGCGCCGCCAGCGGCCTCGGACCTGACCTTGCCATTCGCACCCTGCTCGACCAACATGCCAGGGCCGCCGGACAAACGCTGCCACCGCTGCAGGCAAAGCGGGTCACGCGCTTCGACATGCGCTACCTGAACGTTGAGGGCACGGCGACGCCGCCGATGCTGCTGCAGGCCTTGCACGCCGAAGGCGCCGCAACGCTGCTGTTCTCTGGCCCACCCGGCACAGGCAAGACGCAGTTCGCCGCCGAGATTGCCAGCCAACTCGGGCGGCAGCTGGTGGTCCGCACGGCGTCGGACATCAACACGAAGTGGTACGGCGAGTCCGAGGCCAATGTGGCGCGCATGTTCCGCGAATGCGACCCGAAGTCGGAGCTGCTGTTCCTCGACGAGGCCGAAGTGCTGCTCGGCGCACGCGACGCCGCCACGCACCGCGCCGATCGCGCCGTCACTGCCGAATTTCTGCGTTGGCTTGAGGCGTTCGAGGGCATCTTTGTTTGTGCCACGAACCACCGCACAGACTTTGACGCCGCGCTGATGCGCCGCTTCACATTCCGCCTTGAATTCAAACCACTCGACCGGCATCAGCGCGAAGCTTTGTATGCAGAACTCGCACTGGAGATTTCGCCAACAACGGGTGAGGTCATCACGGGCCTGGACGCCGCAACCGCTGCGCGCCTGGCGCGTCTTGAGCTTCTGACGCCGGGCGACTTCGCGAACGTCGCCAGGCGAACCCGCAGCCTCGGCCTCGACGCCACGCACTGGATCGCCGAGTTGGAAGCCGAGCACCGGGTCAAAGGCGGCGCAAGCCGTGCTCGCATGGGGTTCGTATAGTCAGCGCCGCAGCAGCCAGTAAACAGCAGGGATCACCATGCAGGACAACGTGAATCAAATTGCAGCCACCGATGGTGCCAACCATCTCGGCGGGTCGGCAGCCGATTCGGTGGCACCACCACAAGCGTGGCTGTTGCAACCGCTGCCGCTGTCGCCACCCGCCGAGCCGCGGCCTTTGTCCAAGTCGAAGCTGCTGGCCTTCCGCCAGTGCACGCGCCGGTTGTGGCTCGAAGTCAATCGTCCCGAACTGCGGCTGGACTCTTCCGCGGCGCAAGCCCGTTTCAACGCCGGCCATCAGGTCGGCGACATTGCCCGCCAGCACTACGACCCGCAAGGCCTCGGTGCCCTGATCGATCCGCAGGCTGAAGGCTTTCGGCAGGCCTTCGCGCGGACACAGTCCCTGCTCCAGTCGGATCAACCGATTTTTGAGGCGGGGTTTTCTGCATCGGGCGGCTTGGCGTTTGCCGATGTGATGTTGCCGGTGCAGGTCGACGGCGAAGCGATGTGGCGCATGGTGGAGGTGAAGTCGTCCACCAGCGTCAAGGATTACCACCGCGACGACGCTGCGATCCAGGCGCACATCGCGCGCAGCGCCGGGGTGCCGCTTACAGCCATCGCGGTGGCCCATGTCGACTCCAAATGGGTCTACCCCGGCGGCAACAACTATGTCGGCTTGCTGAAGGAAAGCGACGTCAGCGCACAGGCGTTTGCGCGCGGCGCGGAAGTGCAAAGCTGGATCGAGGGTGCCCAAGTGGTTTTGCAGCAGACCGCCGAACCTCAGCGCAGCACGGGCAGCCACTGCACCTCACCGTTCGCTTGCGGCTTTATCGATCACTGCAAGGCCACCGAGGTGCAGGCGGAGTTTCCGGTGGACTGGTTGCCACGCATTCAGTCCAACGCCTTGAAGGCGCAGGTGGCGCAAGCGGGTGTGATCGACATGCGCCACGTACCGGACGCACTGCTCAACGCCAAGCAACTTCGCGTCAAGACGCAGACGCTGGCCGGCACGCCGTGGTTCGACGCCGACGGCGCGGCCAAAGCCTTGTCGCGCCATCAGGGGCCGATGTGTTTTCTGGATTTCGAGACCATCCAGTTTGCGGTGCCGATCTGGGCCGGCACGCGCCCCTACGAGCAGTTGCCTTTTCAGTTCAGCCTGCACCGCATGCAGCCCAACGGCGACCTGAGGCACGAAGAGTTTCTGGACCTGTCCGGCAACGACCCCTCGCAGTCATTCGCACAAGCCCTGGTGCAAGCCTGCGACGGCGACGGGCCGGTGTTTGTCTACAACGCCGGGTTCGAGAAGACGCGGATGAAGGAGCTCGCGGCCCGGTTTCCTGAACGCAAGGCCGAGCTCGACGCCATCATCGCGCGGGCGGTAGACCTGCTGCCAGTGGCCGAGTCGCACTATTACCACCCAAGCCAAAGAGGAAGCTGGAGCATCAAAAAAGTGCTGCCCGCCGTCGTGCCCGAGTTGCGTTACGACGCACTTGAAGGTGTGCAGGACGGCACCGCGGCAATGGGCGCGTTCATGGAAGCCATCGACACCACAACGTCCGCTGAACGCAAGACCGAAATCAGGCATCAGCTGCTTGCTTATTGCAGCCTCGACACCTACGCCATGGTTCGCCTGTGGCAGGTGTTTGCGGGTCGGCACGACTTGAAGCTCTGACATGGCGAAGCGTCCTGACACGCGAGAAACGGTGTTCCTCGCGCTTGAGCTTCTGAAGCGCATCCCGCGCTCACGCAAGGTGTCCGCGCGTCAACTTCATCAAGAGTTGCCGGCCGATCTGGCGCGGGACATCCGGACTGTTCAGCGTCAACTCGACATGCTGACCGACGCGTTCGACATCGAGCGTGACGATTCAAGCAAGCCGTATGGCTACAGATGGAAAGAGCGCGCGGCGGGTTTTTCGGTTCCGGGTTTGACCGAGCAAGAGTCGCTGTTGCTGGCGCTGGCCGAAGAGCAGCTTCGCCATCTGCTGCCGACGAGTCTGATGAATTCGCTGTCCGGGTTTTTTACACAAGCGCGCCGCCAGCTTGCTCCACACGGCAATGCGCGTCGCGAACGCGAATGGCTGGGCAAGGTGCGTGTCGTCAGCCAGACGCAGCCCTTGCTGCCACCACGCCTGGTACCCGGTGTGTTTGAGGCGGTCAGCAACGCGCTGTACGCGAACCGCTGGCTGACGCTGGACTACCGCAACGCGGCGGGCCGCAACAGCAACGCAGCAGTGATGCCCTTGGGTCTGGCGCAGCAAGGGCCGCGCCTTTATTTGGTTGCGCGCTTCGACGGCTTTACGAACGAACGCAGTCTGGCGATGCACCGGATCAGCAAGGCCGTGGCCGGCGCTGAGTTCACCCGCCCGCGCAATTTCGACTTGAAGGCCTATGACGACGACGGGCGCTTCGGATATGGCGCCGGCAAAAAAATTCAGCTCGTGTTCC
>JBBRGA010000202.1:0-4393 GCA_038241115.1 Burkholderiales bacterium
GGACGCGACGGCCGCACAGCAAGCGCCCTCAACGCGCTGGTCATCCGTGTTTTCAGCGTTGAGCGCGCAAATGACATTGCGCCAACTGCCGCTGCCATTGCTGCACGACCTGCTGAGTGCGTTCGAGCAAGACGTGGTGAAAAACCGCTACGCCGACCGCGCCGAATTGCTCGACTACTGCCGCCGCTCAGCCAACCCGGTGGGACGTTTGTTGCTTCACCTGCACGGCGTCAGCGAAGTGGAATTGCTGGCGCAATCCGACGCGATTTGCAGCGCGCTACAGCTCATCAACTTTTGGCAAGACTTGAGCGCAGACACTTTGCGCGGGCGCTTGTATGTGCCGCTGGCCGACTGCGTAAAACACCGGGTGGATGCCAACCAAGTTCTGGCGCGTGAAGACACTGCCGCCACCCGTGCTTTGGTGGCCGACATGTTGAGTTGGGCGTGCCAGTTGATGCGCCAAGGCGCGCCGCTGGTGCATGCGGTACCAGGCCGCGCGGGTTGGGAGTTGCGCCTGGTGGTGCAGGGAGGCTTGCGCATCGCCGAGAAAATAACTCACCTTCAGCACGCCAGCTTGATTTCACGCCCCACGCTTCGCTGGTTTGATGTGCCGGTGCTGCTGTGGCGCGCCTGGCGCATGCAGCCACCCGGATCCAAGCCGGTAGAAACGACAGCCTGATTCACAAATAAAACGCGTAGTAAAAGCACAAAAGAACGCACAAAAGAGCGCACAACAGCACGCACAAACGAACGAATGAACGCATGACGCCTGAGCAGTACGTACAAGACAAAACAGCCAAAAGCGGCTCCAGCTTTTATTACGCTTTTTTGTTTTTGCCGCCAACACGGCGCGCTGCGATCACCGCGTTTTATGCGTTCTGCCGCGAGGTTGACGACGTGGTCGACGAGTGCACCGACGCCGGCATTGCAGCGACCAAACTGGCTTGGTGGCGCACCGAGGTGGCCACGGCCTTCAACGGTTGCCCTTCACATCCGGTGATGCGTGCATTGATGCCGCACACCGATGCGTTCAAGATCACCGCAGCCCATTTGCTGGCCGTGATTGAAGGCTGCCAAATTGACTTGGAGCAAACCCGTTTTCTGGACTTCCCGGGTCTGGCACGTTACTGCCATCTGGTGGCAGGTGTGGTGGGCGAAGTGGCGGCGAATATTTTTGGCAACAGCGATGAGGCCACCACGGCTTATGCGCACAAGCTGGGCTTGGCCATGCAGCTCACCAACATCATTCGAGATGTCGGCGACGACGCCAGACGCGGTCGAATCTACCTGCCGGTGTCAGAGTTGCAGCGCTTTGAAGTGAAGGCCGCCGAGGTGTTGGCGCGGACTGCGCCTTACGGCTACAGCGAACGATTCACGGCTCTGATGAAGTTTCAGGCAGAACGGGCGCACGGTTTTTACGACGAAGCATTTGCGCTGCTGCCGCAAGCCGACCGCGCTGCGCAAAAACCCGGCTTGATGATGGCCAATATCTACCGCACCCTGCTGCGTGAAATTGAGGCCGACAACTTCCAAGTGCTGCACCAGCGCACCTCGCTCACGCCGCTGCGCAAGCTGTGGATCGCGGTACGCACCAACTGGCGCGGGCGCTAAAGGGTGGAACAAAAGGTCGCAGTCATCGGTGGCGGATGGGCGGGACTGGCAGCTGCCATTGAGGCCACGCAACGCGGCCACGATGTCAGCTTGCTTGAGATGGCCGCGCAGCTTGGCGGGCGGGCCCGGCGGGTTGAAGTGTTCAGCTCAGTTCAAACTGAGGTTCAAACCGAGCGTGCGGCATGGGAGCTCGACAACGGCCAGCACATATTGATTGGCGCATACCAAGAAACACTGCGGCTCATGCGCTTGGTCGGCGCCGATCCTGATCAGGCGTTTGTGCGAACTCCGCTGCGTTTGGTGGGCCCCGACGGCGTGGGACTGAGCTTGCCGGGCGGCGCGCCTGCGCTGGCGTTTGCGCGTGGCGTGCTGGCGCAGGGCGGGTGGCGCCTCACCGAACGCCTGCTTTTATTGGCGCATGCGAGCGGCTGGATGCTGCGAGGTTTTCGTTGCGAGGCGAGCCTGACGGTGGCGCAATTGACGGCCGCCCTGCCCTCTTCGGTGCGCATTGATTTGATCGACCCGTTGTGCGTTGCTGCGCTTAACACGCCGTCTTCGCAGGCCAGCGCCACCGTGTTTTTACGTGTGCTGCGGGACGCCTTGTTCAGCGGCGTCGGCTCTGCCGATTTGTTGCTCCCAAAGTGGCGCCTGAGCGCACTTCTGCCAGAGCCCGCCGCAGCCTGGTTGACGGCGGCAGGCGCGCAAGTGCAGCTGTCCACGCGCGTCACGCACATCGAAAAAACCACGCATGGCTGGGAGGTGGACGGCCAAAAGTTTCACGTGGTCGTGATCGCTACGCCTCCGGCTGAAGCCTCACGCTTGGCGGCCGCGCTGCAACCGGCTTGGGCGCAGGCTGCATCAGGCTTGCGATACGAACCCATCGTCACGGTCTACGCGCACAGCAAGGGCACGCGCTTGGCCGAGGCCATGCTGCTGCTGAAATCTGATGAAACCCAGCGGCCTGCGCAGTTTGTGTTTGATCTGGGTCAGCTCGGTGGCCCTGAAGGCTTGTTGGCGTTTGTGATCAGCGGTGCGGCGCCCTGGGTGGCGCAAGGTGCCGAAGCCACCACGCAGGCCACGCTGGCGCAGGCCAGAGCGGCTTTGGGCACAGGCCTGAAATCTGAGCTGCGGCTGGTCAAACACCTCACCGAGAAGCGCGCCACGTTTCGATGCACGCCCGCGCTGCAGCGGCCCTCAAGCCGGATTGCGCCGGGCCTTTTTGCCGCGGGAGACTATGTCGACGGACCTTATCCGGCAAGCTTGGAGGGCGCGGTTCGATCTGGGTTGGAGGCGGCAAAAAAAATCGCGGCCTGACACGCGTTCTGCTGCACCGCGGCAGTTGCTGCGGCGTCAACTGCAACGGACCATTCAACGTATCAAGCTCAGCGCATCAACATCAACGCATCAACATTAGCGCATCAACATAAGAGCATCAACATCAGCGCATCAACATCAGCGCATCAACATCAGCGCATCAACATTAGCGCGAGAACGGCGTGGCCAGCGGCTCACCCACGAACACGCCTTGCTGGGGCCACGCCACGCTTTTCCAATACGCCTCGATCACGGATGCGCCCTGCATGTAGTGCAGCAACAGCAGTTGCGGGTGCGGAAATTTTTGAACGTGCGCGCACGGCTCCGAGACCGAGCCGTAGCTTGCCGTGGCGCCCGAGGCGATCCATGCCAAGACGTTCATCTGACCGCCCGTGCCGTCCAGCACACCGCCGGTGGAGGTGAGATGGTCGGCCACTGCGCCGGGCACCCAACGCACGGTGTCGAGCTTGTCAACATGAGTCAGTCCGGTTTGATACAGCAACACCCGAGGCGCTTGGTCAAGCGCTTGCGCCTCGTTGATGTGCACTTCCACACCAAAGCGGCGCAGCAAACCGGGTGGCGGAAACAGCGGCGCGCGAACGCTGCGCACCTTGTCGTTGGTAATGAGGTAGTGCGCATGCACGGGCGGTGCGCCGCGCAGCCCCAAGCTGTGGTCAGACGCGACACCGCGCGTGATCATGGCTTTTGCACTGGCCACATCGCTGGCAGCCAGCATCATGCTGGGGCGGATTTTCAAGTCGGTGTGCGGCTTGACGCTGACCGAGTTGAAGTACGGTGAAGTCTTCGACGCGGCGCAGCTTTGCGCACACAGCGCGCCGTCAAACCCCAAGGTCAGCGCTGCAGTGATCGAGTTGCAATTCACCGCATAAGGCAGGGTCCACGCCAATGCCAACGCTTGGGTTTGCGCACCGAAAGCAGCTTCTACCTTCGACGCCAGCTGGCTGAATTCTTCGGGCGTGAGCACAGCCTTGACGGGCAGGTCCACGCGCAGCACTTGTTTGGCTTGGAGCTTGCGCGCGGCGATGTAGAACTCGCCCACTTCCACTGAGTACGGATCGGCAGTGTTGATGACCAGCCCGAGATCGGCAGCCTGCAAATGGCCCAAGGTGCGCGGCACGTTCAACCAAGCGCGGGGGGCGGCTTGCGTGGGCGCGCCGCGTTGAGGCCCGGCGGCTGAAAGCAATGCGGATGACGACGCCACTGACGACCGCGACGCGGCTTCACCAGCGGCTGCTTGAGCCATCACTGAGGCGGGCAAAAGCCCCTGTGCGACAAAGAAGCACAAAGCTGCCAACACCAAGGGTCGGGCGGCAAGCACTTGGGTAAGCGCCTCAAATTTCGCCATACAGAATTTTCTCAATTTGAGCGAAAATCGAGTCATGAAAAACACCGCGCCGAAGTCACCCGCCATCCAGGTTTTGGAACGCAGTTTTGCGCTGCTCGATTT
>JBBRGA010000203.1:0-4301 GCA_038241115.1 Burkholderiales bacterium
CTGGACCGGCGCTAATTCGCAACATCAACGCCGGCTCGAGTTGCCGGCTGCACGCGACCGAGTGTCATTTTCGGGCTTGCACTTGCCTTCAGGCGACGGTGGTTTTAGCGCCGCTTTAAAATCGAATCCGTGAACGCCTCCAACACCTCCCTGATCGATTTGCCGCTGTTTCCCTTGCAGTCGGTGCTGTTCCCTGGTGGCTTGCTGCCGCTGCAAATTTTTGAGGTGCGTTACCTCGACATGATTGGCAAGTGCCACAAAGCAGGCACACCGTTTGGGGTGGTTTGTTTGACACAGGGACGAGAGGTGCGCCAGCGTGAGCGCGGGGCGGCCGGCGGAGCAGCGTCAACAAACAGCACACCCGAAGTCACCCCAGCATCCGCTCCTGAAGCCACACCCGCACCCGCAGCCCTGCCCAAACCCAAGGGCGAAGGCTTCGCGAATGAAGCCTTCCACACGGTGGGCACGCTGGCAAAAATCACGCAGTTCGAGCGGCCGCAACCCGGCTTGATGACGGTGCGCTGCACCGGCACGCAACGTTTTCAGATTGAATCAAGTCAGCAACTGCCGCACGGCTTGTGGGTGGCGCAAGCCCACCTGCTGCCCGACGATCCCGAGGTCAGCGTGCCGGAAGATCTGGCACATGTGCGGCATGCCCTGCAGCAACTGATGATTGGCATCGAGCAGCAATTGCAAGGCGCCGACCTGCCAATCCAGCAACCGCATTTGTGGAGCGACTGCGGCTGGTTGGCCAACCGCTGGTGCGAACTGTTGCCGCTCAGCGCAGAGGTGAAGCAACGCTTCATGTCGATGGACAGCCCACTGCTGCGCTTGGAGCTGGTGTCAGACGCACTCGATCAGATGGGGTTCAAGCTGCCCGGCTGAAGCTCAAGCGGCAGCGAGCAAGCCGCTGCCGCGGAGCAGCGTTTCCAGACACTGATCGCGAATGCCGTAGAAGCTTTTCAGGTCGCGAACCTGGGCCAACACCCCCGCGTTTTCAACCGCGTCTGCAACCGCGTCTGCAACATTTGCAGCGCGCTTGACCGCGAGAATCATTTTGTTTTTCTGTGTATGTTCCAGCGCCACAAACTCAAACACTTGGGTTTCGTAGCCGCAGGCGTCCAGCAACATGGCGCGCAGGCCGTCGGTGAGCATTTCGGCCTGCTGCCCCAAGTGCACACCGTGCTGCAACAACGGCTGCAGCGGGTGCGGGCTCATGAGCTGAGGGCGCAGTTGTTTGTGGCAGCACGGCGAACACAAAATCACCGACGCGTCGGCGCGTACACCCACGTGTATGGCGTGGTCGGTGGCGGTGTCGCAGGCGTGCAGGGCAATCATCACGTCCAGCCTGTCGGGCACGCTGCGGCTGACGTCACCTTCTTCAAAGCGCAGGCCGTCCAAGTTCAGGCGGGTGGCGGCAGCGTTGCATAAATTGACCATGTCGGCCCGCTGCTCAACACCCAGCACATCGACTGAGCGCTGCAACGTGGTGGTTAAAAAGTCATGCACCGCAAAGGTGAGATAGCCCTTGCCCGAGCCGAAATCGGCCACCGTCACCGGAAGGTCGGCGGGCAAGTTGGCTTTGTCCAGAGCCCCGGCAAACACTTCGACAAACTTGTTGATCTGCTTCCATTTGCGCGACATGGCCGGCACGACATGGTGCTGCGCATCGGTGACGCCAAGCGCCGTCAACCACGGACGGTCTTGAGCAATGAAGCGCTGCTTGACGCGGTCGTGGCCGCCGGCTGGGGTCGCAGGCGCCGCGGTGCTGGCTTGGGCGCCGCCGTTCGAGTCCATTCGCGCTGCGGCGTGGCTCGTCAGGCTGCGCTTGCCCTTCTTGCTGGTCAGCAGTTGAATCTCTTCGGTGGTGGTCAGCAAGTGGGCGTGGCTGAAGGCGTGAGACACCGCCTCGCGCAGCGCCAGGAGGCCATCGCCCAGCAAAAAGTTTTTCGTGTCGTCCCGCGTGGCGTGACTGGTGACGAAGCTCAGGTGGGGCTGACCTTTCAGCGCGATCGCTCGCACGGTGAGCCGCAGCCCAACGGCTGGCGGCGTTTGCAGTGTCTGCGCTGCTTGCGGTTTGACCAGCACCAGCTTCACGAAAGTCTGCCGTGAGAGGCTGGTCTGGATCAGATCAAGAAAGCGCTCGAGCGCATCGGCAGGGGTCATGCCAATGTCCGGCGTTCCCGACAACTCGCTGCGTTTGAGGTCACGTCAACTCAGAAGCTGTAGCGGCCCATGAGGTCAAACCGCGACATCGTGCCCACCTCGTCGGTGAAGGTTTTGCGCTTGCCCAATATCAACTCGCCGCCGAGTTCCACGTTCTTCACCGGCGAGTAGATCAGGCCCAGGTGGAACTGGGTGAGCGTGCGGTTGTCTTGATAACCCACGGCTTGCGCGCTTTTGCCGCGGTTCAGGCCCAACACGACGTTGCCACGCAACTGGTCGCTGAAGGTTTTAAGGTAGCCGATCACCAGGCCTTGGTTTTTGTCGAACGTGATGGCACCAGTGGTCGCATCAATGGCGTAGCCGTTCGAGCCGTAGAGCTGATCGACGTCGCCGTCCACGCGGGTGTACTGGCCCATCAGCACATCTTTGTCGGTGAGCTTGTAGCTGCCACCCACGCCGAAGCCGTAACCGCGTTTGGTCTCGGTGGCCGAGCGTTTTTCATGCGCCAACACACGCGCATTGATCGCGCCCCAACCAAAGCTTTTGTCGAAACGAGCCACCAGCTGCGGCATTTTTTCGTTGGCGCTGCCACCGCCAAACTGGTCTTCCGGATCTTCCAGCGCGAAGCTGAATTTGTTGCCTTCTTTCGGGTCTGCGTAGGTGTAGCGAATCATGGTGCGACGCGAGAACGGCGCACCAATGGGGCCGTTGAAGTCCACCGTCTCGGGCAGGTTGTCCAAGTCCATGAAGGTGGACCAAGTCTGGCCGATCAACCAGCCTGCGTACTCGCCGTAGGCCTGACGCAAGCGCAAGCGGTTGCGGCCGCCGTCGTAGGCATAAAAGTCCATCTCCAGCTTGGTGTTGAAGGTGCCAAGGCCGGTGGGCGTGGAGGTCTCGAAACCAAAGCGCGAAGTCTCGGCAGTCAGTTTGGTGCGACCCTTGGTCGAGCCCGAGCCGTCGAGCGGCTGCCCCGACAGGTTGGTGAAGTTGTCGGGGGCTGCGAAGGCTTTGAAGTCGTGGATCAGGTTGGCTTCGGCGTAGCCGTACAAGCGCACCGATGTCTCTGAGCCGGGCAGCCTGAAACCGCCGCCGATGTCGCCTAACACCACTGCGTCCTTGCTCTTGATTTCGAGCTGCTCGATGCGTTCACCCCAACCGCTGGTGTCAACAGCCTTGGCGGGGGCCGGCGCGGCTTGCTTCAGCGCGTTGACTTCATCGCGCAGGCGCTTGATCTCTTGGCGCATGTCTTCAAAGTCTTTGGCACTTTGCGCCAGCGCCGGCGGCGCCGTGGCAAAGACGGCGGCCAGCGCGGCGGCCATCAAACTGGGTTTCATCAGGGTGGCTTGGTTTTTCATGTGGCTCTCCTTGGGGTGTGTTTTTGATTTGGGCTGAACTTTTGGGTCGGAACTTTGGCGCTGCTTTTTGTCTGAACGCGGCAGTCGGTTTCATGCATTGAGTTGGCCCAGAAATGCGCGGATGCGTTCGTTGCGCTGGGCGCCAAAAAATTCTTCGGGCGGCGCGTCTTGCGCCACGCGGCCCTGGTCGATGAATAAAACGCGGTCGCTGACTTCGCGCGCAAAACCCATTTCGTGCGTCACCACGATCATGGTCATGCCACTGGCAGCCAATTGCTTCATTACATCAAGCACTTCTTTCACCATCTCCGGGTCCAGCGCCGAGGTGGGCTCGTCAAACAGCATCACTCGCGGCGCCATCGCCAGCGCTCGCGCAATGGCCACGCGCTGCTGCTGGCCGCCAGACAACGCAAAAGGATGTTTGTGCGCGTGCGCTTGCAAGCCCACACGCTCCAGCAGTTCCATCGCTTTTTGCTCGGCCTGCGGTTTGGGCAGCTTGCGAACGCGGCGCGGTGCCAAGGTGACGTTTTCCAACACCGTGAGATGAGGGAAGAGATTGAACTGCTTGTACACCATGCCGACTTCGCTCCGCAGGGCGTCAAGTTCTTTGATGTCGTCGCAAACCTCGATGCCGTCGACCACGATGCGGCCGCTGTCGTGCCGCTCCAGGCGGTTCAAGGTGCGCAGCAAGGTGCTTTTGCCCGAGCCCGAAGCACCAACGATGACCGTGACTTCGCCGGCATTGAAGTGGGTGCAAACGTCGCGCAGCACATGCGCCGC
>JBBRGA010000204.1:0-4192 GCA_038241115.1 Burkholderiales bacterium
TTCGACGCGCAGCCCTACTTCATCGACTACTTGGCGCTGCTGGCTGCACTCGACGGCCGCATGCACGCAGCCGCGCGGCTGGCCGCCTATGCCGACGCCGTCAACGCCCGCGTGGGCGAGCGTGAGCCCAACGAAGCCGCCGCCATCGCCCACGCGGTGCAACTGGCCCGCGCCGCGCTGGGCGACGCTACCTTCGACCGCCTCCACGCCGAAGGCGCGGTGCTGCGCGATGCCGACGTCGAGGCGCTGGCGTTTGGTGAAGGCGAAGCGCATTGACGCCGCGCCTTCACTCCGCCGGGTCGAGCCTGTCCAGCAGCGCCAGTGCGCTCTGGGTGTTGCCGCGAGACGCACGCGTCTCGATGCGCACCCGCGCGTCGCAGTGCGTTGCAGTGGGCCAGCGCCTTCAAGCGCTCGTGCTTCTCATCGGGCAATCGGATCGTCAGCGTGGACATTGAAACACCTCCTGACATTGATCGGGCGCCTGCACCCGAAGGTTCGGAAACTTGAGTTCGACGCGGGCCACGTCGCGCAAATTGCGCGTCAGGATCACATCGGCCTGCGCGGCCACGGCCAGCTCGATCAGGTGGTTGTCGGCCTCGTCGGGCAGGTTGGGCCGCCAGGCGTGGTGTGCTGCTGATACGTGCTTCCCATGCACCGGCTGCGGGCGCGGCCTGTCTACACTCTGGGCCATGCATCCGCTGATCGAAACCCATCGCACAGAACTGCTGGCCCTGGCCCGCAGGCGGGGGGTCACTGGCGTGCGGATTTTTGGCTCGATGAGCCGCGGCGACGGGGCCGACGCCACCGAGCAGAGCGACGTCGACTTGCTCGTCACGCTCGCGCCGGGCACCAGCGCGCTGGCCCTGTGCGGGTTGTTGTTGGACGCACAAGACCTGCTGGGCCGCCGGGTGGATGTCGTCACCGAGGCCGCCCTGCACCCGGCGCTGCGCGAGCGCGTGGTGGCCAGCGCCGTGCCGCTGTGAGCCCGGGCGCCGAAGCCGACCGGGTGCTGCTGGCGCACATGCGCGACTGCCTGGACCGCATCGGCGAATACACGCAGGCCGAACGGGCGCGCTTCGATGCGTCGCGGCTGGTGCAGGACGCGGTGATGCGCAACCTGCAGACGCTGACCGAATCGAACCGGCGCCTGTCGGGCGAGATCAAGGCGACCGAGCCGCAGATTCCCTGGCGTGAACTTGCCGGGCTCCTCAACCTGATCGTGCATGGCTACCTGGGCGTCGACCTCGGCGCCGTGTGGCTGGTCGTCGCTGGTCGTCGAACAGGATCTGCCGGCGCTGGGCGAGGCCGTGAATCGCATGGCCACGCAACTCGGCTTTCAAGGGTGATTCCAAGGTCGACCCGACCGTCTGCCGAACCGACCCGACTCGCCGCCAAATGACGAGGCCGCGGCGACACCGATCGCCCCAACTTTGAATCAACTGCGCGGCGCCCGCCTGAACGCCTGATCCCCTGCGACCCGCGGTCTGCGAGCGCGGGTGTTTCAGCGTGAACCGGATCTGCGTCGCGCCGCTGGCAGACGCCGATGCTTGCGACAAAATCAGAGGTATGTATGCGGCAACTCCCCATCACGGCGCTGCCTTTCAATACGGCAATCACAACGCATGACCCGGCTGAACTTTCATCATCTGCATTACTTCTGGGCCGTAGCCAAAGAGGGCAACCTCACGCGCGCGGCCACGCGCTTGCACGTGTCGCAGTCGGCGTTGTCGACGCAGATCAAACAACTGGAAGAGCAGCTCGGCCAGCCGCTGTTTGACCGCGTGGGGCGCACGCTCAAGCTGACCGAGGCGGGACAGCTGGCGTTGGGTTATGCCGAGTCGATCTTCGCCGCCGGCAATGAGCTGACGGCACTGCTGCGCGAGGGCCGGCGCGACGCCCGGCAGGTGCTGCGCATCGGCGCGGTGGCCACGCTGTCACGCAACTTTCAGGAAAACTTTGTGCGCCCGCTGCTGGAGCGCGCTGATGTGGAGCTGGTGCTGCAGTCGGGCAGTCTTGCCGACTTGCTGACGCGCCTGCGCGTGCACACGCTGGACCTGATCTTGTCGAACCGCCGGGTGCATGCCAGCGCCGAGGACCCGTGGCGTTGCCGGCGCATCGCGCGCCAACCGGTGAGCCTGGTGGGCCGGCCTCGACCGAAACGCCGTGCCTTTCGTTTCCCGGATGAGCTGGCCGAGGTGCCGCTGCTGTTGCCGGGCCGCGACAACGAAATCCGCGCTGGCTTTGATTTGATGTGCGAGCAGCTCGGCATTCGCTACCAGCTGCGCGCCGAGGTGGACGACATGGCGTTGCTGCGCCTGCTGGCACGTGATTCCGACAGCGTGGCGCTGCTGCCCACCGTGGTGGTGCAGGACGAGCTGCGCAGCGGCGTGCTGGTGGAGTACGCCGTGGTGCCCAATCTGCACGAAAGCTTCTACGGCATCTCGATGGAGCGGCGCTTCGAGCCGCCCTTGCTGAAGGCGCTACTGCGCCAGTCCGAGGCCGAAGTGCTGGGCGATTTGCCAGGCTGAAGGCAGCGATCTCGCCAGCGCCCCGCGGGCATCGGCACCGCAGCGGACTGCGTTTTTCACCCTCCTGCGCACCCCGGTTGGTCTTGCGAAAATACACGAGAGAAATACACGAGGGTCAGAGAAATACACGAGGTTCAGGTCTTAAATATAAAGCCCTGTTCCACTTCGGATACGTCATTCATGAGTGAAAGGGATCACATTTAAGACCTGACCCTCATTCTGTGACCCTTCTTCTGTTCCGAGCGCCTCGTCGGTTCATGTCCAGGCTGGAACCACAACGAAGTTGCAGAGCAGACTAACTTGTAATCAAGTTATGTCGGAACTAAAGCGGTGGATGAAAGCGAACGCACCCAGGTGCAGGCTGGCCGGGTCGCACTTTGCCGCACCGGGGCAATGGGTCTGCAAACTCTGCTGCACCACCCTCAAGAAAATGTGCAGTACGGTATTGAGTGCGCCCTTTCGCGCTGTACGAAGTAGCGCAGGAGTTTGGGTTCCGACAGAACCCACTGGCGCACTGGCAGGCGGGGCTGAACGTGATTAAGCATGGTCCGTCAGGTGCGCAGCCGCCTCGGCCATGCGCCGCGTGTTGCACGAGGGGCAGACGCCACGGCCTTTGCAGGAGAAGGCGACTGACCGCCGCGCCGGGCCTCTTTAAGCAAGGCTGCGGCCCCTTGGGGGGTGCATGGCTACACGGAGTGAACGACCGTGGGGCCTTGGCCGTCGTCCCCACAGTCATCGCAACGTACCCGCGCAAAGCCGTGGGCAAGGATGCCGCACTCCAGACTTGAATCCGCCCGCCATTAAAGACGCCCAACACCCCGAAAACCGCAGCCATTCCGGGCTGTCTCGCTAGTTCCATAAAAAGACCGTTTGCGGACTCAAAACCGCTTGCTCATTGGGATCATTGATATAAAATGGCACCATTGATAGCGAGGTACTGGAAAAATACCAAATGGCAAACGTGAATATAAGAAATCTGCCCGATGAGGTGCATCGGGCCATCCGAATCCAAGCCGCCCAGCACGGCCGCAGCACCGAGGCTGAAATTCGCGACATCTTAGGGCGGGCAGCGAAGCCAGAGGGCCGCGTGAAACTTGGCTCATTCCTGGCTTGCATCGCCCGCGAGGCTGGCGGCCTGACCGATGAAGAACACGCCCTGTTTGAAAGCGGACGCATCAAGTCCCTCGCCCGTGCGGCGAAGTTCGAATGATCCTGCTCGATACGAACGTGATTTCCGAGCCGCAGCGGCAGTCGCCCAACGCCCGCGTTCTTGATTGGATCGACGCGCAAGCGCTGGAAACGCTTTACCTGTCCACGATCACGGTAGCCGAGCTGCGTGCGGGTATCGCGCTGATGTCGGCTGGAATGCGCCGGGACAGCCTGCATGAAAACTTGGAAAAGCGCCTGCTGCCGATGTTCGCCAATCGCGTGTTGTCGTTCGATATGGCTTGCACGAAGGCTTATGCCGAGCTGCTGGCCAAGTCTCGCGCTGCCGGCTTGGCAATCGAAACGGCCGATGCCTTCATTGCAGCCATCGCCCTCGCCAACGGTTTCACCGTCGCCATCCGCGACACCAGCCCTTTTGAGGCTGCCGGGCTGAATGTCATCAACCCATGGGAGGCGGCGCAATGACCACGGGCCAGGAGAACTACACCGCATGGCTG
>JBBRGA010000205.1:0-4132 GCA_038241115.1 Burkholderiales bacterium
ATCCTTGGGCTCGACCAACTGCGCAGGCGCCATCACGGTGAGCCAATGGCAGATGTTTTCGAGCTGACGCACGTTGCCGGGAAACTCAAAATTCATCAAGCGGCTCAGCGCTGCATCGGTGATGCGTTTGGCTTCAACGCCCAGATCTTTGGCGCTTTTTTGCAGGAACAAACGCGTCAGCGCGGGCACGTCTTCACGGCGTTCGCGCAGCGCTGGAAGGCGCAGCCGGATGACGTTCAAGCGGTGGAACAAGTCTTCGCGAAACGCGCCCTGCTTGACGCGGTCTTCCAGGTTTTGATGGGTCGCGGCAATCACGCGCACGTTGGCGCGCATCGGGCTGTGACCACCGACGCGGTAGAACTGACCGTCGCTCAGGACCCGCAGCAAACGCGTTTGCAAATCGAACGGCATGTCGCCAATTTCGTCCAGAAACAGGGTGCCTCCGTCGGCTTGCTCGAAGCGTCCGCGACGCGTGGTTTGTGCGCCGGTGAAAGCACCGCGCTCATGGCCAAACAGTTCACTTTCCAACAAATCTTTCGGGATGGCCGCGGTGTTGATGGCCACAAACGGACCGGTGGCGCGCGGGCTGTGCTTGTGCAGCGCGCTGGCCACCAGTTCCTTGCCCGAGCCCGATTCGCCGGTGATGAGCACAGTAACGATGCTTTGACTCAACCGGCCGATGGCGCGAAACACATCCTGCATGGCCGCAGCCTGTCCCAGCATTTCAGGCACTTCGGCCACGTGCTCGTCGGCGACGTCTTCGCGCAAACTTTCTTCCAAGGCACGGCGTATCAGTTCGACCGCTTTGGGCACATCAAAAGGCTTGGGCAAATACTCGAAAGCGCCGCCTTGAAAAGCACTGACCGCGCTGTCCAGGTCAGAGTAAGCCGTCATGATGATGACGGGCAATGCGGGAAACTTTTCCTTCACCTTGCTGAGCAAATCAATGCCCGAGCCGCCAGGCATGCGGATGTCGGAAACCAGAACCTGGGGCGGGCCGTCAGCCAGGGCCAGCAGCACATCACGCGGGTTGGTGAAGCTGCGCACCGCGAGGTCTTCGCGGGCCAGCGCCTTCTCCAACACAAAGCGGATGGACTGGTCGTCGTCCACAATCCAAATGGGTTTCATGCGCGGCTTTCTGAGAGGTTCTTTTCGCGCGCAATTCGCGAACACAGTCGAGACGCGGGCGAAAACTAGGGCAACGGAATCAGTATCTTGAAAAGTGTCTTGCCGGGTTCGCTTTCACATTCGATCGGTCCCTGGTGCTGCTGAACAAAAGTCTGCGCCAATGTCAACCCGAGACCCGAGCCGCCTTCGCGCCCCGAAACCAACGGAAAGAATATGCGCTCCCGAATTGACGCGGGCACGCCCGGCCCGTTGTCTTCAATATGCAATTCCAATGCCAGTCGAAAGCGCTGCTTGCCCAAGGTGACTTGCCTGGCGATACGGGTGCGAAAACCGATGACGGCGTCGTTCGCTGCCATGCGGTCGATCAACGCCTGCGCCGCGTTGTGCGCAATGTTGAGCACGGCTTGTATCAACTGCTCGCGGTCGCCGCGAAAGTCGGGAATCGAGATGTCGTAATTGCGCTTCACCGTCAGCCCTCGCGGAAACTCAGCCTGTATCAGCGCGCGTACGCGCTCGCACACTTCGTGAATGTTCACATCGCCCACCACGTGCGGTTTGCGGTGTGGTGCCAACAACCTGTCCACCAGCGCTTGCAGGCGGTCGGCCTCTTGAATGATGACCTGGGTGTACTCGGTCAGCGCGCGCGAATCGAGTTCCATCTCCAGCAACTGCGCCGAACCGCGTATGCCGCCCAGCGGGTTTTTGATCTCGTGCGCCAGGTTGCGTATGAGTTCTTTGTTGGCCTGCGCTTGGCCCAGGGCGCGTTCTTCGCGTTCTTGGCGTGCTTGCTGTTCAATTTCCAGCATCTCGACCACCACGCCTTGGCCGCTCTCGATTTGGTTGACGATCACGTGCACCGGAATCGCATCACCCTGCAGCGATGCGGGGCGGCGAAGATGGGCTTCCAACCGGCTGACGGCGAAGTCGTTGCGCATGACTGCGGCCACCGTATCGCGCAGGCGCTGCGGATCCACAAGCCAATCAAAAAGTGAACCCCGCAAGACACTGCTGCGAGACAAACCCAGAACGCTTTCAAAAGCTGCGTTGGCAAAAACAAATTGGCCGTCGGCCGCGATGACCGCGACCATGGTGGCCAAGTGATCAAAGGCGGCGTACGGTGACGCGGCGATGGCGGAAGTAGGCTTTATCAACTGGGGAACTTCAGCGCTGGAGTGTCAGCCGCTCGACGGCAAATAACCACGGCTCCACGGCTCCACGGGTCCGCGGCTCCACGGCTCCACGGCTCTAAAGCGCGCGACTTCACAGCGGAAGCTTGGCTATTTCGCGTTTGATCGAGACGATGTCACTTTCTTTGCGCGCGATGCTCGACTTCATTTCAGCCACGCGATCGATGTATTTTTGGTAGTTCCGCTCGTCGCCACGTCGCTCGGGTTCACCGGCGTTGAACTCTTTCAGCAGTACAGCCAGCCGTTCTTCTTCCTTGCGTAACTCTGCTGCCAAGATGCGTTTGGAATCGGTGTCGCGGGCCTTTTGTTCAGCCGGATCAACCCGCGCTTCAGCCGGCCTCTGCGCAGGTGGCGTCGAACTCGCTGCGGTGGTGTTCACAACTTTTGGGGAAGTGCCTCGGAAGACAGTAATCGGCGTACTTTCGATCGAGCGGCAACCCTTTTCCTTGGCCTCGGCATCTGAGATCGAATTGGTAAAGAGTGGTGGATTGCCTGGGCAGCGGAATACCACCGCGCTATTCACAGAAGTGGAAGTCGAGCCTTGCGAAAGAACGGCAGTCGGAACCGCACCGCAGGCCAGCACGATCACGACACCTGCTTCAAGAGCCCACCCTTTCATGCCCGTTGTCGATCGCTTCATCTTCGCCCCCATCAACACCAAACTTTTATTGTGCTCCAGACACACACCGGATGAAGCCAAGAAAAAGGGACGGTCAAGCCGTCCCTTTCAATCGATTCGCAAGTCAATGGCCGCAAGTCGGAGCCTGCGGATCGAGACACGCCGTTCGCAACAAGTCGTTCGCAACCCGCCAATGGCGACAGATTGATTACAGCGTGTAGTACATGTCGAACTCGACAGGATGAGTGGCCATGCGGAAGCGAGTCACGTCTTGCATCTTGAGTTCGATGTAAGCGTCGATGTAAGCATCGGTGAAAACGCCGCCCTTGGTCAAGAACGCGCGGTCCTTGTCAAGGTACTCCAGCGCTTGGTCCAGGCTGTGACAGACGGTTGGAATCAGCTTGTCTTCCTCTGGAGGCAGATGGTAGAGATCCTTGCTGGCGGCTTCACCCGGATGGATCTTGTTTTCCACGCCGTCCAGACCCGCCATCAACATGGCCGAGAAACCCAAGTACGGATTCATTAGTGGGTCAGGAAAACGAGCCTCTACGCGGCGACCTTTCGGGTTGGCCACAAAAGGAATGCGGATCGATGCGGAGCGGTTCTTGGCCGAGTAAGCCAGCTTCACCGGTGCTTCAAACCCTGGAACCAGACGCTTGTACGAATTGGTACCGGGGTTGGTGATGGCGTTCAAGGCGCGGGCGTGCTTGATGATGCCGCCGATGTAGTACAGGGCGAAGTCGCTCAAACCGGCGTAGCCGTCGCCGGCGAACAAGTTCACGCCGTCTTTCCAGACAGATTGGTGAACGTGCATGCCGCTGCCGTTGTCGCCAACAATGGGTTTGGGCATGAAGGTGGCAGTTTTGCCGTAGCTGTGCGCGACGTTTTGAATCACGTACTTTTGCAACTGAACCCAATCGGCGCGCTGCAGCAGGGTGCTGAAGCGCGTGCCAATTTCCATCTGACCGGCGTTGGCAACCTCGTGGTGATGCACTTCGCAGGGGATGCCCAGGGACTCCAGGACCAGGCACATTTCCGAGCGCATGTCCTGCATGGAATCCACCGGCGGGGTGGGGAAGTAGCCGCCCTTGACCGTGGGTCGGTAGCCGGAGTTGCCGTGCTCGTATTCCTTGCCAGTGTTCCAAGCGCCTTCTTCGGATTCGATCTTCGAGAAGCAACCCGACATGTCGTTGCCCCA
>JBBRGA010000206.1:0-4112 GCA_038241115.1 Burkholderiales bacterium
TTCAGTTCAACCAACCGTTTGGTGCGTTCGATCACCATTTCTGCGACTTGCACGTGGCGCGCTGCAGGCTCGTCAAAAGTCGAGCTGATGACTTCACCGCGCACGGTGCGAACCATTTCCGTCACCTCTTCAGGGCGTTCATCGACCAACAGAACGATGAGATAAACCTCTGGGTGGTTGGCGACCAGCGCATGAGCGATTTGCTGCATCATGACGGTCTTGCCTGTTTTAGGCTGAGCCACCAGCAACGCGCGCTGTCCCTTACCTATGGGTGCAATCAAATCGATGATGCGGCTGGTGATGTTTTCCTCTGACTTGATATCGCGTTCTAGCCTGAACTGCTCTTTCGGGAACAGAGGGGTCAGGTTCTCGAACATGATTTTGTGTTTGCTCTCCTCCGGCGTGAGCTCATTTACGCGATCCACCTTGACCAGTGCAAAGTAGCGCTCTCCGTCTTTGGGAACTCGAACTTCTCCCTCAACGGCGTCGCCGGTGTGCAGATTGAAGCGTCGAATCTGGCTTGGGCTGTGGTAGATGTCGTCGGTCGACGCCATATAACTGGCGTCGGGCGCGCGTAAAAACCCAAAGCCGTCGGGCAGCACTTCCAGAACGCCGTCACCGAATACTTGCTCGCCGCCTTTCGCGCGCTTTTTCATGATCGCGAACATCAGCTCTTGCTTGCGCATGCGAGCCACCGCCTCGATCTCCAGCGCCTCGCCCATCTTGATGAGCTCCGAGACGTGTAAAGCTTTCAGTTCTGACAGGTGCATGGATATAAACCGAGGAAGTGTGAAGTAGCCAGCCTGGAGAACCCAAGGGCTGCGTGGTGGCGAGTGACGGTCCGAGCCGAACCGAACGCCAACGTCGACATTTTGAACCGGCGAAAACCCGGGGCCATCGCCGACTGAAGTACGCTGAGTAAAACCTGAGTGGTGATGGGGAATTAATTCCCCATCTGATTCCATTCGGCTGAAGAGCCTGCATCCGAATGCTTAAGAGAAATCGCAGTTCAGCGGCTTTTCACAGCCAGCAAAACTCAGCATTGCTCAATTATAGGTGGGGTTCAATAAACGCTGTCAACTGCGATTTTGACATTGCGCCCGTGCGCGTGGCAACCACCTCACCGTTTTTGAAAACCATCAAGGTGGGCATGGCGCGGACGCCGTAACTGGCGGTCACGCCAGGGTGCTTGTCGACGTCCACTTTGACGATTTGCAGGCGTCCGTCGTGGCTGGTGGCAACTTCATCCAGTGCCGGCGCCATGCCAATGCAAGGCCCACACCATTCAGCCCAGAAATCCACTAAAACCGGATTTTTTGACTTCAAAACGTCGGCGTCAAAAGACGTTTCAGACGCGTGTTTGATCAGTTCGCTGCTCATGGGAATCCTTGGACGGGTGCCGCGCGGAAGGTGCGACAAGGCAAAATGATTTTGGCACAAATGCATGACGCACGGGCCTGCGCCGACGGGAGTCGGAGGGCCACAGAGCATGAGTCTTCCACCATGAAAAACATCCAAATTTCTGCACCTGAAACCTCCCCGGTTGATCCTTGGCAAGGCGTCGTTGTTCAAGCGCTGGCCTGGGCACAGGGACAAAAAATTGAGCTCCGCGATGCGGTGCTCTTGTTGCCTGCTGCGCAGCATCTGCCCTTGGCCCGCCTTGCCTGGGCTCGTACAGGCGGCTGGATGCCGCGGATTGAGACCATACAAAGTCTGGCGCGCAGCCTGCCACCAGCGCCGGGTCAAGACGCGGTTGCCGGGCAGATTTGTTTTGATATCGCCACCGACCGCCTTCAAGCCGCTCGGATGCTGCGTTCACAGACGTGGGCCGTGCTCGGTGTGCATGCTGACCCCCGCGCGTTGGCCTCGGCTGCGGCGTCGCTTGTGGACACCGCCTATGCGTTGGCGCGCGCTGCAGCCAGCATTGAGCCCGCATTGCGGACGGCACACTGGGAGCGGGCACGGGCTTTGTTCGCGCATGTGCACGGCCAAGCACCTGCTGAGTCCGCAAATCTCGGTCAGCGTGAACGGCTGCTGTGCCGCGTCGCCGTCGAATGGGCTGCTGCCAGCGCCGATCCATCCACCGACCGGTTGTTTGCGCTGCGCCCTTCTGCATGGATCGCAGTGCAAGCCGGTGGCTCCGATTTCTTTGTGCGGCGGCTGTTGGCCAGCGCACAGCTGCACCACCAAGTGCCCGCGCTGTGCATCGATGTTGACGCCGCGCTGCCCACGACACCTGTCCAAAGCTGCCACACCGTCGCAGTCTGCGAGAACTTTGAAGACGAAGCCCAGCGCGCCGCCTCGGCCGTCATCGCGAACCTGAATCAAGGCCGCCTGCCCGTCGCGTTGATCGCCCAAGACCGCGCCTTGATACGTCGCATTCGGGCATTGCTGGATCGCCAAGCCGTACCTGTGCGGGATGAGACCGGTTGGAAGTTGTCCACCGCGCGCGCTGCCGCCGGTGTTTACAGCTTGCTCAACTGCGCCTCCCACGACGCCTCATCCGATGCGTGGCTGGACTGTATGAAGAGCTCCACTGCCGACCCGCGAGCGGTCGACTTGTTAGAGCGCACTTGGCGGCGCTTCGGCGTCAAGCAAGCGCGCGACGGCGACCTTGATTCGCTGGCACCGCAAGCGCGCGACTTGCTCGCGCACGCGATGCAAGCCGTTGCTGTCCTGACCGAACGGCCAGTGCGCTCGCTCGCGGCGTGGTTGGACGCTCTGCGCAGCGCTTTGCAGCGCATCGGGCTCTGGTCGTCATTGCAGACCGACGAGGCGGGGATTCGGGTGCTTGACAGCCTGCGTCTGGTCCAAGGACATAGCCTGGAAACTCTTGCTTTTCACACCGAAGCGTTGTCGTTGCATGCCTTCACCGAATGGGTGGACGCGACCCTGGAGTCGGCCAACTTCGTCCCCTCCAGTCAGTTTGATGCGCCGGTAGTGATCACCCCGCTGGCCCAAGCCCTGCTGCGCCCTTTCGCTGCGGTGGTGTTCCCCGGCGCTGACAGCAAGCATCTGGGCGCTGCGGCAGCGTCCAACGGTTTGCTGAGTGAAGCCGAAGCATTGGCGTTGGGCATGCTCACGCGCGAAGACAAGCGCATGGCATCGAGCTTGGCGTTTGCGCAAATTTGCCAACAACCTCAGCTTGTTTTTTTGCGCCGTGTGGACGACGGCGGCGAACCCTTGGGCGTGAGCCCGTTGTTGGCGCAGTGGTCGCTCAGACTGGAGCGCGCCGGTTTTGCGATGGCCGCGGCAGGCGACGCGCGTGTTGTTGCTGAGCATGCGCCGGCACCTGTGCCGCGCCCGCTGCCGCAAGCCCCCGATCTGCTGCCCAAACGCTTGAGCGCCAGTGCCTGCGAGGCGTTACGCGCTTGCCCTTACCGATTTTTTGCGCAGCGCATGTTGCAACTCAAAGCTGTCGACGAGTTGGAAATCGAGCTTCAAAAGCGCGATTACGGCACCTGGTTGCACGCGGTGCTGCATCGATTTCATCTGGCCCGCCGCGGAACCGTTGGCGCCGCGGCCGTCCGTGCCGTCCGTGCCGTCAGCGCCGAGGACGATGTTTACGCGATGCACCAATCGGCAGCGCAAGAGACCGAAGCATCTCGCCTCGATGCAGCCGATTTCTTGCCTTACCGCGCCAGCTTTTCGCGTTTTGTACCGCGATATGTGGCGTGGTTGCATGAGCGCGACGATCGGGGTGCGCAGTGGTTGGACGGTGAACGCAGGCTCAGCGCTTTGCCGCTTCAATGGCACGGCGTGGGCATGGAAGGCGTGATCGACCGGGTCGACAGTCATCCGTCAAGTGCTGGCCCTGTCATTCAATTGATTGACTACAAAACCGGCCAAGCCACCGCGCTGCGGGCAGCGGTCAAGCAGGGCGAGGACACGCAGCTTCCTTTCTACGCCGCCCTCATGGCGGCGCAAGGCGAAGCGCCGGGCGAAATCGCTGCGGCTTATTGGTTCTTGGACGAAAGCGAACGCATCATCGAATTGAGCTTGCCCGACGTTCAGGCCAGCGCTCAAGTCTTGGTGAACGGTATGGGCAGCGAGCTGCAATCCATCCGCGAAGGCGTCCCGTTGCCTGCCTTGGGTGAGGGTCGAACCTGCGA
>JBBRGA010000207.1:0-4075 GCA_038241115.1 Burkholderiales bacterium
ACGTTGTGCGAATCAAACTTTTCGGTGGCGTGCTGCGCCAAGCATTGCAGCGTGGCGCCAAACCCATCGGGAGCGCGGTAATCGAGCCGGGCGCTGGTGCTGACGCGCGGCTTGGCCGACCAGGCAAAGTGCGCACCGCAAGCTTTCAAGGCATTCACCAAGGCCACGTCTTCGCTGGTCACCAAAGGCAAAAATCCGCCCGCGCGACGGTAGGCAGTCGCGCGCACTCCGAGGTTGGCGCCGTGGATGTGCGTGTGGCCGTCGGCGTCGGTGTACGTTGCATCAAAGTGATGTCGCATGGCGCTGCCGTAGTGCCCCCAGTCGGTCACCGCGATGGTGCCGCACACGACGTCGACGTCGAGTGAGAGTTGGTCTGCCAGCCATTCAGGCGACACCACCGTGTCTGCGTCGGTGAACGCCAGCCACCGCGCTCCGGCCTGCAGCGCAGCTTGGGCGCCAAGCGCTCGTGCGGCACCAACGTTGCGAGCCTGCAGCGTGAGCACTGTCGCGCCGTGGCGCGCTGCCATGTCGGCGGTAGCGTCAGTGCAGGCGTCGGCGCAGACGATGAGTTGCACCGCTTCGCCGTGCAGCAAATCGCATGCAGCAGCCCGCTTGAGCGCTGACAGGCACACGGCGATGCAATCGGCTTCGTTGTGTGCCGGCACCACCACCGCGATCATGTCGAGCCTTCCGCCGTCAAAGTGCGCCGGGCATCCAGGCCCGCCAGCACTTTGTCCAGCGTCAACGGAAAGTCGAGGATACGCACGCCGCACGCGTTGTAAAGCGCGTTGGCCACCGCAGCCCCTGCGCCGCAGATGCCCAATTCGCCGACGCCCTTGAGCTTCAGCGGGTTGGTTTTGTCGTCCACCTCCGGCAGGAAAACAGCCTCGATGGCGGGGATGTCGGCGTGCGACGGCAGGTGGTATTCCGCCAGGTCGTGGTTTACAAAATAACCATGGCGCGCGTCCAGCACGGCGTGCTCGTGCAGCGCCGCACCCACGCCCCAAATCATTGCGCCGGTGGCTTGGCTCTGTGCCGTTTTCATGTTCAGGATGCGCCCTGCGGCGAACACACCCAACATGCGACGCAAGCGGATTTCGCCAGTGTCCGCGTCCACCGCCACCTCGGCGAAATGCGCGCCGTAGGACTGCTGCGAAAAGGCCTTGCTCATGGCGCCGGGCTTGATCTCGCCGCTGGCCTCCAGACCCAGGGTGCCAGCAAGAGAACCCAGCGCTTCAGCACGCGCGGCACCTGCTGAGTCCGTACCTGAAATGCGTCCGGCGCTGAAGGTGGCCGATTCGGGCGTCACTCCCAGCTTGCGCGCCAGAACCTCCCGCAGCGCGTTGCAGGCATCGAATAAGCCCGACCCGGCACTGGCGGCGCCCCAGGAACCGCCCGACCCTGGCGTGGCGGGGAAGTCGCTGTCACCCAGGCGCATGTCAATTTTTTCAATCGGCAAACCCAGCATTTCTGCGGCCACCTGCGTGAGCACGGTGTAGCTGCCGGTGCCGATGTCGGTCATGGCCATGCGCACCGTCAGCAGGCCTTTCCTGTCCAGGCTCACGGCGCATTTCGACGGCATCAACAGGTTGCCACGCGTTGCCGCGGCCATGCCCATGCCCACCATCCAGCGACCGTCCATTTGCACGCCGGGCTGTGCGTGCCGCTTACCCCAGCCAAAGCGCTGCGCGCCTTCGCGCATGCAAGCAACCAACTGACGCGACGAGTACGGCACGCCCAGCTCAGGGTCTGCCGGCGGCTCGTTGCGCAGCCGCAGCTCGATCGGGTCGAGCTTCAGTGTTTCGGCCAGCGCGTCCATTGCTTGCTCGAGCGCCAACATCCCCACCGATTCGCCCGGCGCACGGGTCGAGTCAGACACCGGCAAGTCCAGCTTCACGGCCCAGTGAGTGGTGAGCCGGTGCGGCGCGCTGTACAGGCTGCGCGTTTGCACGCTGGCGTTCTCGTAAAAGTTGTCAAACCGCGCGCTGTGCGACCAGGTTTCATGTGCCACCGCACTGATTTTCCCGTCGCTGGACGCACCCAAGCGGATGCGTTGAATCGTGTCGCTGCGGTGCGCGGTGAAGTGAAACATCTGCTGCCGCGTGAGTGCAGTTTTTACCGGGACTTTCAAGATGCGCGATGCCATGGCCGACAACATCACATCGCCGTAGATGGGCAGCTTTCCACCAAAGCCGCCGCCGATGTATCGGCTGACGATGCGCACCTGTTCTGGCTGCAATTGCAGCGTCGCGGCGACTGCCTTTTGCGCGCTGTTCAAAAGCTGCGCCGAACAGTGCAGCACCACCCGCTCTGGCTTGCCACCCTTGGCGGGCTGCCAGTACGCCAGCGTGGCGTGCGGCTCCATCTGCGCATGAATATGAAACGGCGTGGTGTAAGTCGCATCGAATTTGACGGGCGCTGAAGCGAAAGCGCTGTCGAAGTCACCCACCTTGCTGTCGGCTTTTTGAAAGTCGTCGTCGGGCGGTTTGACGGCCGACTTCAAGTGTTCTTTGAGAGCGTATTCGCCCGCATGCGGCGCATAGCGAATCTTTACCAAACGCGCCGCCGAGCGCGCTTGCTCAAAACTTTTTGCCACCACAAACGCCACTGCTTGGCCGTAGTGTTCAACCCGGTTGTCGCGCAGTTGCGGCGAAGCGCGCGCGTAACGGTCTTTGGCTTCCAGCGGTCCCCAGGCACCTTGGGCGGGTGCGTTTTTGTGGGTCATGACCAGCATCACGCCGGCACATCGTTCGGCATCACGGGTGTCGATTTCGGCGATCTGTCCTTTGGCGATGGTGGCCTCGACGATGAAGCCGTATGCGGCCGTGCCACCCTCATTCACTTCGTGTGCATAGGGTGCCAGGCCCATGACCTTCAGGCGACCGTCGACACGGTTCAGTGGCTTGCCGATCAGGCCGTTGCGGTTTTCATCGATCGCGTTGCGCGGCGCAGGTTGATTCATCTCCATGGTGCGTACCTGTCAGGTGGAAGTGAGAACCGCGTGCAGGGTGCGGCGCAGCAAAGGCAGCTTGAAATCGTTGTGGCCTCGGCCTTGTGCGCCTTTCAAAATCGCGTCGGCGGCGGCATCGACTGCGCCAGAGCGCGTGTTGCTTCTCAATTCGCCGGGCGGCTGCAAACTTGCGCCCACCAACAATGCTTCGGCCTCGGGAACCCGCCAAGGCTTGTGCGCCAGCCCGCCAAACGCGAGGCGAACGCGCCGCACCGCGTTGCCGGGTGCGTCGATCACAGCGGCCACTGAAATCACCGCAAACGCATACGAGGCGCGGTCGCGAACTTTGCGGTAGATGTGGCGGCCTTCCAGAGGCGGTGGCAAACGCACGGCGGTGATGAACTCACCGGCTTGCAAGCTGGTTTCGATGTGCGGCGTCATCCCGGGCGAGCGGTGGAAGTCGGCAATTGGAATCACCCGCTTGGCTCCGTTGGGCAGCACCGTTTCAACCTGGGCATCCAGCAAGCGCATGGCCACGGCCATGTCGGACGGGTGGGTGGCAATGCACTGTTCACTGGCACCCAGCACGGCGTGCATGCGGTTGTAGCCCTGCAGGGCGGAGCACCCCGCACCGGGCGTGCGCTTGTTGCACGGTTTGGAGGTGTCGTAAAAGTAATAGCAACGCGTGCGCTGCAAGAGGTTGCCGCCGGTGGTGGCTTTGTTGCGCAGCTGAGCCGAAGCACCGCTCAGCAACGCGCGACTGAGCACCGCGTAGTCTTTGCGCACTCGCGCATCGGCGGCCAGTTCGGCATTGCGCACCATGCTGCCGATGCGCAGGCCGCCGTCGGGTAAAGCCTGCACCGAGTTCACGCCTGCGTCGGCGTCCGCGCTCGAACCCATGCGAGTGACGTCAATCAAATGCGCCGGGGTTTCGACCTCCAGCTTCATCAGGTCAAGCAAGTTGGTGCCACCTGCGATGAACTTAGTTTGCGGCCGGGTCTGAGACGCAGACGCTGCCGCAGCAGGCAACGCAGCCCGCTCGTATGAAAAGGCCCTCATGTGCGTGCTCCTTCGGTTGCCAGATGCCTTGCAATGTCCTGTGCCACAACGGTGCCGCCCGCCACT
>JBBRGA010000208.1:0-4044 GCA_038241115.1 Burkholderiales bacterium
CCAGCGCCAGCACCAACACCAACACCAACACCAACACCATCGTCGGCAAAGTGCGCATGGTCGCGCCCACGGTCGACTCGCAAACGCGCAACGGTTTGGTCTACGTCGATTTGACCGCTCCGGGCGACGCCCGCAGCGGCATGTTTGCCCGCGGCGACTTCGCGATCAGCGAGGGCGTGGGCCTGACCCTGCCACAAACCGCGGTGCAACTGCGCGACGGCTTCAGCTACGTGTTGCGGGTGGGCGCCGACTCTCAAGCGGCTGACTCCAAAGTCGCCACCGCCAAGGTGAGCGAGGTCAAAGTCACCACCGGGCGCCGGGTGGGCAGCCGCGTTGAAATCACCAGCGGCCTGGACGCGTCGGCGCGCGTGGTGGCGTCAGGCGCCGGCTTCCTGGCCGACGGCGACACCGTGCGCGTGGTGGCTGCCGAACCTGCAACCGCGCCCGCGCCTGCAGTCCCACCAGCCGCTCCCGCAGCCGCCAAGCCCGCCAGCAAATAAGCAGGACTCCGCACCATGAACGTTTCATCCTGGTCCATCAAAAACCCGATCCCGAGCGTCCTGCTCTTCATCATGCTCACGCTCGCGGGGCTGATGGGCTTTCGGGCGATGAAGATCCAGAACTTCCCCGACATCGACCTGCCCACGGTCATCGTCACGGCGTCGCTCCCAGGCGCGTCACCGGCGCAACTGGAAACCGAAGTCGCGCGAAAGCTCGAGAACTCGCTGGCCACGGTGCAAGGCCTGAAGCACATTTACACCCAGGTGCAAGACGGCGTGGCCATCATCACCGCCGAATTCCGTCTGGAAAAACCAACTCAGCAAGCGGTCGACGATGTGCGCGACGCCATCTCGCGGGTGCGCAGCGATTTGCCGGCCGACTTGCGCGATCCGGTCATCTCGAAAATGGAGCTGTCGGGCGCGCCCATCCTCACCTACACCGTGGCCACGCCGCGCATGGACGACGAGGCGCTGAGCTGGTTTGTCGACAACACCGTCACCAAGCAAATGCTCAGCGTGCGCGGCGTGGGCGCGGTGTCGCGCGTGGGCGGTGCCACCCGCGAAGTGCGGGTGGAACTGGACCCTGCGCGCCTGCAAGCACTCAACGCCACCGCTGCCGACATTTCGCGCCAGTTGCGCCAAGTGCAGCAAGAGGCATCGGGTGGTCGCACCGACATCGGCGGCGGTGAACAGTCGGTGCGCACGATTGCCACGGTGCAATCGGCCGAGGAATTGGGACGCCTGGACATCGCGCTGAGCGACGGCCGCCACGTGCGCCTGAACCAGGTGGCCAACGTGAGCGACACCGTGGCCGAGAAGCGTTCCACCGCGCTGTTGAACGGCAAGCAAGTGGTGGGTTTTGAGATCACCCGCACACGCGGATCGGGCGAGGTCGACGTGGCTGCGGGCGTGCGCGCCGAGCTGGAAAAAATCAAGGCCGCGCACCCCGACATCACCGTCACCGAGGCCTTCAACTTTGTCGACCCGGTGCAAGAGGGCTTCGACGGCTCGATGCTGCTGATGTACGAGGGCGCCATCCTGGCGGTGCTGGTGGTGCTGCTGTTTTTGCGCGATTGGCGCGCTACTTTTGTGGCCGCTGCCGCCTTGCCGTTGTCGGTGATACCGACGTTTGCGGTGATGTATCTGTTTGGCTTCAGCCTCAACACCGTGACCTTGCTGAGCTTGTCGCTGGTGGTCGGCATCCTGGTGGACGACGCGATTGTGGAGATTGAAAACATCATGCGCCACCTGCGCATGGGCAAGTCGCCGTTCCAAGCCGCCATGGAAGCGGCCGATGAAATTGGCCTGGCCGTGATTGCCACCACCTTCACCTTGATCGCGGTGTTTTTGCCCACCGCGTTCATGGCCGGCGTACCGGGCAAATTCTTTGTGCAGTTCGGTTGGACGGCGGCGATTGCGGTGTTTTTCTCGCTCGTGGTGGCGCGCATGTTGACGCCCATGATGGCGGCCTACATCCTGCATCGGCCCACTAAAGAACACACCGAACCGGGTTGGCTGGCGCACTACATGCGCTGGGCAGCGTGGTGCTTGAAGCACCGCATCATCACCACGGTGGCCGCCGCAGCGTTCATGGGCGGCTCGCTGTTCTTGGTGAAGTTTTTGCCCACCGGCTTCATCCCGCCCGACGATTTTTCGCAAACGCAGGTCAAGGTTTCATTGCCACCCGGCAGCACCTTCGAGCAGACCTTGGCCGCCGCCGAACAGGCCCGCGTGCTGGTGCAAAAAAACCCGCACGTGAAGCTGGTCTACACCGCGGTGGGCGCAGGTGCCACCGGCGGCGATCCGTTTGCGGTGTCGGGCGCGTCAGAGGTGCGCACCGCCACCCTGACCATCAACATGACGCCGCGCAAAGACCGCCACGGCATCAGCAAACAAACCATCGAGAACGAGTTGCGCGAGGCGGTGTCGAGCTTGCCCGGCGCGCGCGTGAGCGTCGGTTTGGGCGCGTCCAGCGAGCGCTATGTGTTGGTGCTGGCCGCCGAAGACGGCCGCCTGCTCAGCGAGCATGCCCGCGTGGTGGAACGTGAGTTGCGCAGCATTCCCGGCATCGGTGCGGTCACGTCCAGCGCCAGCCTGGTGCGGCCTGAGCTGATCGTGCGGCCCGACTTTGCGCGGGCTGCCGATTTGGGCGTGACCTCGGCGGCCATTGCCGACACCCTGCGCATTGCCACCTCTGGCGACTACGACCAGGGCTTGGCCAAACTCAACCTCAGCCAGCGCCAAGTGCCCATCGTGGTGAAGCTGCGCGCCGATGCGCGTGCCGACCTGGATTTGCTGTCACGCCTGGCGGTGCCCGGTGCGCGCGGCCCAGTGATGTTGGGCAATGTGGCCACGCTGAGCATGGCGACGGGGCCGGCACAAATCAACCGCTACGACCGCCAGCGCAATGTCAACTTCGAGATCGAGTTGAACCAGCAACCTCTGGGCGCAGTGCAAGCCGCGGCCATGGCCTTGCCCAGCCTGGCCACATTGCCCGCCGGTGTGACGCAGACGGAAATTGGCGATGCCGAAGCCATGAGTGAACTGTTCAGCAGCTTTGGCCTGGCGATGCTCACCGGCGTGCTGTGCATCTACATCGTGCTGGTGCTGTTGTTCAAGGATTTCGTTCAGCCGGTGACGATTTTGGCGGCCTTGGTGCTGTCCATCCCCGGCGCATTTTTGGCGCTGTTCATCACCCACACCGCCATTTCAATGCCGTCGATGATTGGCCTGATCATGCTCATGGGCGTGGCCACCAAGAACTCGATTTTGCTGGTCGAGTACGCCATCATGGCGCGCCGCGACCACGGCATGACGCGCTGGGACGCGCTGCTGGACGCCTGCCACAAACGCGCCCGCCCCATCATCATGACCACCATCGCCATGGGTGCAGGCATGTTGCCCATCGCGCTGGGCTGGGGCGTGGACCCGAGCTTTCGCTCACCCATGGCCATCGTGGTGATTGGCGGCCTCATCACCTCCACATTCTTGAGCTTGCTGGTGATCCCGGTGATCTTCACTTACGTGGACGACTTGGTGCTGTGGGTCGGGCGGCTGTTCAAGCGCAAAGGCAAGGCAGGCGCGTTGCCGGGCGGTGACGCAGCGGCGCCGCCGTCGGCGCCTGCGTCGGTGTCCGCGTCGGTGTCAGCGTCGGTGTCCGCGGGCAGTTGAACGACGAACAAGCCGGCTTTCACGGCGCTGTTCCTTGGATGGCGAAGGCACAATGTCGATAGTCTGATTGGCATGATCCTCACGCGCTGAAAGGCTCGCCATGCCCTCCCTTTTTCCGTTTAACTCCCGCCGTTCCGCCGCGCAGCCGCAGCCCTACCGAAGCTCGGTTTATCGTGATGTCGCCGCGCAGGACTCGTCCATTCCTATCGAATGGGAAGAGCTGCCCTCGCTGGCCAGCGCCGTGGCCGAGCGCCGCCAGATGGAGCTCGACGAGGCGGCCAAAGGAACGCCACGCGGCTTCACCCCGTCCACATTCGGCAGCGCCTGGACCGTCACCCAGCGCGGCGACATCTGTGACGCTTCGCAATCGCAA
>JBBRGA010000209.1:0-4030 GCA_038241115.1 Burkholderiales bacterium
CCCGCAAGCAGCAACCGCTGCTGGCACATCTCAGCGGCCTTCGGCGTGGACACCTTCCGCAACGGCATGGACCCGCTGGCGCTGCTGAACTATGTGCGCGGTCTGGGCACGGTGCCCCACCTGGTGTGCGACCTCGACGGCGTGCCGCCGCTGGACAGCCTCGACCCCGAAAGCTGCCACCTTGCGTTCGAGCTGGGGCTGGACACCGACGCCTCGCGTTCCGAGATCGAAGGCGCCTTCAGCTTTGTGCGCGACGACTGCGCGCTGCATGTGCTCGAGCCCGGCGCCACGCCCGAGGACTACGCCCGCCTCATCGAAGCCATGCCCGACAACCCGCGTCTGGGCGACATCCTGGTGGCTTGCGGCGCGATCACGCGGGCCCAGCTGCTGCAAGGCCTGCGCACGCAAACCGACGCCGTGGCTGCCGGTGCCACGCCGCTGCCGCTGGGCGAGATATTGCAGGCCACCAGCGGCCTGAGTGCCGAGGTGGTGCATGCGGCGCTGAACAAGCAAACCAAGGCCAAGCAGCGCGGCGCTGCGCCGGCCGCCGCCACTGCCGCCACTGCTTCCACGACAGGCGACGACGGCCGATCGATCCGGGTGCAGGCCGACCGGCTCGATTCGGTCATCAACCTGCTCGGTGAACTGGTAATCGCCGGTGCCGGGGCGGCGCTGTTGGCGCGGCAAACGCGCCAGAGCGCTTTGATAGAAGCCAACGCGCAAATCAGCCGGCTGATCGAAGAAATACGCAACGGCACGCTGCAACTGCGCATGGTGCCGATTGGCGAGACCTTCTCGCGCTTCAGGCGTGTGGTGCGCGACACCGCTACCGAGCTGGGCAAGGACGTGGTGCTGGAGATTCAAGGCGGCGAAACCGAGCTCGACAAATCGATGGTCGAGCGCATGGCCGACCCGCTGATGCACCTGGTGCGCAACGCGCTCGACCACGGACTGGAGACGCCCGGCGACCGCCAGGCCGCCGGCAAGGTCGGGCAGGGCAAGCTCACCCTCAGCGCTTGCCACGAGTCGGGCAGCGTGCTGATCCGAATCAACGACGACGGCCGCGGCATCCAACGCGACAAGGTGCTGCAGCGCGCCTGGGACCGCGGGCTGGTCGAGCCGGGTGTGACACCGGCCGATGCCGACATCGACAGGCTCATCTTCGAGCCCGGTTTCAGCACCGCAGAGAAGGTGACCAACCTGTCGGGGCGCGGCGTGGGCATGGACGTGGTGCGCCGCAACATCGAGGCGCTGCGCGGCACGGTTTCGCTGTTCAGCGAGCCCGGCCACGGCTCTTGCATCGAGATCCGCTTGCCGCTCACCCTGGCCATCATCGACGGCTTCCTGATCGGCGTGGGCAACTCGAAATTCATCTTCCCGCTCGACGCCGTGGTCGAGGTGATCGAAAACCGGCCCACCGTCAGCGCGCTCGACGAGCGCGGACGCGGTGTGGTGGAACTGCGCGGCCAGGTGCTGCCCATCGTCAGCCTGAGGTCGCTGTACGCGCTGGACAGCGCCGCGCCAGAACGCACCAGCGTGGTGGTGCTGCAGGCCAGCGGTCGCCGCTACGGCGTGATGGTCGACCAGCTGCTGGGCCAGCACCAAACCGTCATCAAGCCGCTGGGCCGCATGTTTCGCAGCCTGCGCGGCATGGCCGGCTCGTCGATCCTCGGCAACGGCGAGGTCGCGCTGATTTTCGATGTTCCGTCCCTGAGCCTGCTGGCGGCCGAGCAGCCCGCATCACCTTTGACAGCCGCACGCCCGCCAGCGGAAACCGGTCATGCCGGCACCACCGCTCACGCCCTTCACAAAGCCAACGCAGTTCCAGCAGTCCACGCCATCCACGCTGTCCACGCAGCGCAAACCTCCACCGAAGGACAAACCACATGAACGCACCCACCACCTCCTGGATTGCCCGGCTCCTGGCCGGCGCCGAGCTCGACGCCGCACAGCAGCAGGCCTCGCAGGCCGACGCCACGGCCAAGGCCGCCGACGCGGCGCGCGCCGCGGCCGAGGCACAGCAGTCCGATACCGCCGCCACGCTCGCGCAACTGAAATCGCGCCTCGACGAGGTCGAGGCCGAGCTCAAGGTGCGCACCGACATCATGAATCTGACGTCCATCGTGTCAGAAGCCGACAAGAAGGGCGACATCCTTTGCGTCAACGAGAAGTTTCTCGAGGTCTCGAAGTACCCCAAGAGCGAGCTCATCGGCAAAGGCCACAACACCACCCGGCATCCCGACATGCCCAAGGAGGTGTTCAAACAGATGTGGTCCACGATTGGCCGCGGTGACATCTTCCGGGGCGTGGTGAAAAACCGCGCAAAGGACGGCACGCCTTACTACGTCGATGCCGTCATCGCGCCAATCATGGGCGAGAACGGCAAGCCGATGAAGTACCTGGGAGTGCGCTACGACATCACCGAAGCAGAGATCGAGCGCCACAACGCCCGCGGTGTGCTCGGTGCGATCGACACGTCATACGCCTACATCGAGTTCAACCTCGACGGCACCATCCTGAAGGCCAACGAGAACTTCCTCAAGGCCATGGGCTACCGGCTCGACGAGATCCAGGGCAAGCACCACCGCATGTTCATGCCGGCGCAAGCCGCTGCAACGGCCGAGTACGCGCAGATGTGGCGCGACCTCTCAGAGGGCAGGGCACGCAACGATGTTGTCAAGCGTGTCGACAAGGCCGGCCGCGAGGTCTGGATCCAGGCCGTCTACGCGCCGGTCAAGGACGAGATGGGCCGTGTGTTCAAGGTCGTCAAGCTGGCCACCGATGTGACCGAGTCGCGCTTGCTGGCCGCCGACCACGCCGGGCAGTTGGCGGCGATATCCAAGGCGCAGGCGGTCATCGAATTCACGCTGGACGGCAAGGTGCTGGCTGCGAACGACAACTTCTGCCAAGCGCTGGGCTACAGCGAACACGAGATCAAGGGCCAGCACCACAGCCTGTTCGTTGATCCGGCCGCGCGCGGCAGCGTCGAGTACCGCATGTTCTGGGAAAAGCTGGGCCGCGGCGAGTTCGACGCCGGTCAGTACAAACGCATCGCCAAAGGCGGGCGCGAGGTCTGGATCCAGGCTTCGTACAACCCGATCTTCGACCTCAACGGCAAGCCCTTCAAGGTGGTGAAGTACGCCGTCGACGTGACGGCGCAAGTCAACGCCGCGCGCATGCTGGAGCAGGCTGTCGAGCAGGCTCAGGGCGTGACCACCGCCGCGAAGAACGGCGACCTGGCGCAGCGCATTCCGCTCGAAGGCAAGAGCGGCTCCATTGCACTTTTGTGTGAGGGCGTGAACACGCTGATGGAGACCACCGGCGTGATTTTCGACGACGTCGGCCGCGTCTTTGGCGCGCTGTCGGGCGGCGACCTGACGCAGCGCATCACCCGCGACTACGCCGGTGTGTTTGGGCAGGTCAAGGACGACGCCAACGCCACCAGCGAGAAGCTCTCGAACATCATCGAAGACGTGGGCCGCGTGTTCAGCGCCATGGCCAACGGCGACCTGACGCAGCGCATCACGCGCCCCGCCGAAGGCACCTTCGACCAAGTCAAAACCGATGCCAACAGCACCTGCGAAAAACTCTCGGAAATCATCGACGAAGTGCGCTCGGCGGCCGATGCGCTGACCGGCGCGGCCAACCAGGTCAGCGCCACGGCGCAGAGCCTGTCCCAGGCAGCCAGCGAGCAGGCTTCGAGTGTGGAAGAAACCACCGCTTCGATCGACCTGATCTCGGCGTCGATCTCGCAGAACAGCGACAACGCCAAGGTCACCGACAGCATGGCCACCAAGGCCAGCAAGGAAGCCGGTGACGGCGGTGCAGCGGTGACGCAGACGGTGCAGGCGATGAAGCAGATTGCACAAAAAATCAGCATCGTCGACGACATCGCCTACCAGACCAACCTGCTGGCGCTGAATGCGGCCATCGAGGCAGCGCGTGCCGGCGAGCATGGCAAGGGCTTCGCGGTGGTGGCGGCCGAGGTGCGCAAATTGGCCGAACGCAGCCAGGAAGCGGCCAAGGAGAT
>JBBRGA010000210.1:0-4016 GCA_038241115.1 Burkholderiales bacterium
CTGTCCATTTGAGGTGGCAGATTCAGGATCCACACCGTCCCTACGAAGGTGAGCAAGAAACCTCGAAACAGGTACTGGGTTCCGATCGTGACGATCAACGAAGGTGCTTTGAGGTGATGGACCAAGAAGCCGTTGACCAGCCCCAGCAAGCCACCACCCAGCATCGCCAGAGCGAAGATCAACGTCAGCGGCGCTGCAGGAAAGCGCGTGGCCACCCACTGCGTCACCGAGTACATCGACAAGGCCGCAATCGCAGTGAATGACACGTCAATGCCGCCGGCCGCCAAGATGACGAAGACACCCAACGCAAACAAGCCGATCACCACGCTGGACCGCGCAATGTCGAACAGGCTGGCCGCTTGAAAGAAGTTGGGGTTGATGAAACCGACGGTGCCGCACAGGCACAACAACAAAAACAGGGTGAACAACTCGGGCCGGCGGTCCAAGCGTTCACGCATGCGCGCCAAAGCGCTGTTCGCGGACGCGGGGTCAGATGCGGTGGCAGGTGCTTTAGGCAGGTGCGCAGTCTGTCTGTTTGCGCCAACGCTAAGGCCGGCGTTTTGGTTTGCGTCCGGGTTTGAATTCGCGCTCATGCAACCGCTTCCTGCGGTGTGGCCAACATCGCGTCGTACAAGGCTTCTTCGCTGGCTGCGTCAGCCGGGAACTCGGCAGTCAAGTGACCATTGCGCATCACCAAGATGCGGTCACAGTTTTGCAAAAGCTCAGGCAGGTCGTCACTGATGACGATCAGCGACATGCCTGCCTCGGCCAGCGCCTGCATGACCTTGTAGATCGTGTCTTTCGATCCCACATCCACGCCGACCGTCGGCCCGTGCAGCAACAACAACTTCGGCTTGATCGTGAGCCAGCGTGCAATCAGCACCCGCTGTTGGTTGCCGCCCGACAAAGATTGCACCGCAAGGTCGACGTTCGGCGTCGCGATTTGCAATTCCGTCACCAGGTCTTCAGCCATGCCGCGTGACGCATGGCGGTCGATCAAGCCCAGCCGATTTCGCAAGCGCTCAAGTACCAAGGTCACGATGTTGGTCAGGATGGGCTTGTCTAGAAACAAACCTTCGCCCAATCGGTCTTCCGGTACATAACCGATGCCATGAGCAATGGCGTCGGCAGGTCGCTTCAGCGCCACAGCGGTGCCGTCGATGCGGACGGTGCCCGCCGTGGAAGGCAGCACCCCTGCCAGCGCCAGAGCAAGCTCGTTGCGCCCTGAATCCATCAGGCCGGTAATTCCCAGCACCTCGCCGGGAGCGATCTGCAGGCTCACGCTGCTGAAGTGTTTTCCGCACGCCAGTCCCGTCACGTCCAACCGCACTCCGGCCCCAGGTTGGCCGCGCCGATAGCGGCTGCCGTCAATCGACTTGCCCGTCATCAAGTGGCCTAGATCGGTCTTGCTGTAGTTTCGGATGGGGCCTTGTGCCACGCACTGCCCATCGCGAAAAACGATCACCTCGCCGCCGATGCGAAAGCATTCGTCAAGCTTGTGGGTCACGAACAGCACCGCCACCTGGTCGCGCTGCAGATCAGCCACGACGCGTATGAGGTTGTCGACTTCCCGGCGCGTCAGCGAGGTTGTCGGCTCGTCCATGATGACCAGCTTGGCGCGGGTGGCAATGGCGCGCGCGATGGCCACCAGTTGACGCACCGCCAGTGGCAAGGAGCCCACCACGGTGTCCAGAAATTCATCAGTGCTCGGTAGATCCACCGACTTCAAAGCCCGTTGGGCTGTGCTGCGCATCAAGCTGCGGTCAAGTCGGCGACTCAGGGCCCCGCCTCCAAGCACCAACTGTTCTGACAGCGCGACGTTTTCCGCCACGCTTAAATTGGGAATGAGCGAAAGGTCTTGGTAAACCGTTTCGATTCCTGCTTTGAGGGACTCGATCGGGCTGAGGGAAATATGCGCCTTGCCTTCTAAAAATATACGGCCTTCGTCAGGCGGCTGTGCGCCAGAGATGATTTTGATGAGTGTGCTTTTGCCGCAGCCGTTTTCGCCGAGCAGGTGGTAGATCTGTCCTCGCTGAATGGACACATTCACGCCGCGCAGCGCGTGCACGCCGCCGAAGCGTTTGTGGATATCGACGACTTCCAAAAAAGGCGTGCCCGTGAGCGGCGCCGCTGAATGTGAAGCGGTCAAATCTGAGTCAGTCAAAGCAGAATTTGTCGAATTGAAAGGGGCCACTCCAACCTGCCCGGGTGTCGCCGGTGTCATGTCAGAGTGGCCTGCAATCAAAGGAGTGCGAAAAGAATCGAGCTCAACTCAGAACAGGAAGTTCTTGTAGGTTGACTTGTCTGCAATCACCATCGCGTTGCCCACCAGCAGCAAGCCGCCGCCCGGGCCCTTGGTCACTTTGACTTTCTCGTAGCCCTTCACACCCAAATTGATTCCGTCTGTGAGCGGCTTCTTTTCCAGCAGCATCTTGGCAGCCTTGTTCATGGCCAAACCTGCGTCCTTCGGATCCCAAAAACCGATGGCGGTGATGGCTCCAGACTCCAACAGCTTGGCTGATGGTGTGGGCAGTCCAGTGCCCACCAGGCAAACCTTGCCAACCAAGCCGGCTTCTTCAATGGCGCGTCCGATGCCGATCACGTCGTTGCCGGCTGAGCTTTGGAAGCCTTTCAAATCTGGGTGCTTGCGCAACACTTCCTTGGCTTTTTCGTAAGTTTTGTTGGCATCGTCAAAGGATTCATTCTTTGCGTCCACCAAAGTCATGCCGGGATATTTTTTGGCGTTGGCTGCGCCCGCATCGACCCACTGCAAGTGCGTGCGGCTGCCCAGCGAGCCCACGAACGACGTCCACTTGCCTGTCTTGCCCATGCAGGTCGCGAGCCTTTCGTTCAGCGCCGTGCCGTAGGCCGCGTTGTCGAAGGCTTCGATGTTGGCGTTGGTATTTTTTTGGTTGTCAGCCTCGTGGGTGACTACCACGATGCCGCGGTCCATGGCGCGCTTCAGCACGCCCTCAATCACTGCCGGGTCCATCGGCACGACCGCCAAGGCGCTAACTTTTTTAGCCACCAGGTCGTCGATGATCTTGAGCTGTTGGGCGGCGTCGGCTGTGGCCGGGCCGCTTTGGCTTGCAGACACGGTTGGCGTCGTGCTGGCAAATTCTTTGACGCCGACCTCCATCCGGTTGAACCAAGGTATGCCGCTGATTTTCACAACGGTGGCGATGACGGGTTTGTCTTGAGCCACGACCGTGCCGATGGTGGCCACGAGTGCAGCGCCCAGCAAGCTGAGCTGAAATGATTTGCTTTTCATGTTGTCTCCAATGGTTAAACCCTCGGGAAGCGTTCTTCGGTGCAGGAGGGGGCAACACCGACGAGTTAAAAAATCAAGCTGGGCGCGCTGACGGCTGGAAAAAGCCGCGCACATCAAAGCGGCTGATGGCCAAAAAAATCAGCAGCAAGAGGCCCCAAGCGCAATCGCGGAAAAAGTTGGAAAAGTCGGCAAAGTTCAGCATGCTCGACAGCAACTGCAAGGCCGTCGCTGACAGGAAAAGGCAAATCATTCGGCCGTATCCACCCTCGGGCTTGACGCCCGCCATGACGGTGATCAGGATCGCTATCAGCAGGTAAGACTGGCCGTAGTCCCACTTCACGTTGACGTTGCGCGAAGCAATCAAGACACCTGCCATCGCTGCCAGAAATCCTGACAGTCCGTAAGTTGTCAGCAGCAGCCGCGTCTGCGAAAAACCAGCGTACAGCGCCGCTCTCGGGTTGGTGCCCATCAGGAAAAGCCGGATGCCGAAAGGGCTGAACTTCAAGAGCATGCCCACCAGCAACACTGTGACGCAGAAGATCAAAAACGAAATAGGCACACCAAACAGCAAGCCGCCGCCGAGGGCCATGAGCGGTTCTGCGCTGCCCACACGCACCGACGGCCCGCCCGACACCACCACCGCCAAACCCGTGAAGAGCAGCTGCGTTCCTAACGTGCAGAGAATCGGTGTGAGACCCAACTTGGCAATCAGCAAACCGTTGAACATGCCGCCCAGGATGCCCAC
>JBBRGA010000211.1:0-3974 GCA_038241115.1 Burkholderiales bacterium
TGCTGCAGCCTTGTGGCGGTGCCCACCGCGTAGTGGGCCGTGCTCAAATCGCGCGACACCACCACCAGCTGACCGTCTCGCGATCCGTCTTTGTAGCTTGCAAGTTTCATGGGTGACCCGAACGAAATGAGAGAAGTGAACCAGGCGGTGCAGGCACCAGCCGCTGGCAACGAGCCATCATTGTCGATGTTGGTGACGGGCTTGCCAGATTCACTTTCTCAGCCGTTGCAAGGCAGTCCACCGCGCCGAAGTTTGTGGGGTTTGATTGCTGCGGCGCTGGCCCTTCACTGGTTTTTTTTAGACAGCCTGGGGCACAGCGCGCAGCGCGACCGGGCGGTGCTGGCCCCAGTGCTGGAGGTGCGCTCTGTCTTTGCACCTGCGCCTGCGCTGTTACCGACGCCTGCACCGACTGTGTCGGCCGTCGAAGCGACGCTCGACGCGCAGAACCGCGCCATGGTGCCGCCGTCAGCGAAGTTGCAATCCGGCCAGCTTCAGTCTCAGTCTCAGCTGCAGCCCCCAGTGCCAGTGCCAGTGCCAGAGCCAGTGCCAAAGGACCAAGTCTCTGCGCCAGTGGGCCCGTTGGCGGCTGCATTCAAGGACCCCGAAGCACCTGGCGCGACAACCGGTTCTCGGTTGCCGCCCATCACTTCACAAGACACCCCGCCCGCGCCGCTTCTGGAGGGTGACGTGCCGGTTTACCGCACGCAACTGCCACCCTCCGCACGTTTGCAATATGCGCTGCGGCGCGGCGCGTTGTCGGGCAACGCGGAATTGCAGTGGCGTCTTGGCGACGACGCCTACAACCTGAGCTTGGAGGCTCGCTTGGCGGGATTGGCGCTGCTCACGCAGATCAGCCAAGGCCGCATTGACGCCGCCGGTTTGGCGCCGTTGCGGTTCACGGATCAGCGCCCGCGTGGTGGTCTGCGCGCCGCGAACTTCCAGCGTGACAAGGCCACGATCACGTTCTCGGGTCCGGCCACCGAATATCCGTTGCTGCCCGGCGCGCAAGACCGGCTGAGCTGGATGCTGCAACTCGCCGCGGTGGCCGCCGCCGAACCCGAACGTTTGGCCCTCGGCGGCAAAGTGGTTTTGTATGTGGTGGGGGCGCGCGGCGACGCCGATGTCTGGGTGTTTCGCTTTGTCGACTTTGAGACCCTGGTTACCCAGGAGGGCACGGTGCGAGCCGCCAAATTCAGCCGTGATGCGCGTCGGCTCTACGACACCCAGGTCGACGCGTGGCTCGATCCTGCTCGCCATCACCTGCCTGTGAAAGCGCGCTGGGGAACGACGCCTGACGGCGAGGCGCTCGAGTTGCTGTTGACCAGTTTGCAAGCTTTGTGAGAAGAACTTTGGTTTGCAGTGGACGAGGCCATGAGCTCAACCCCGCATTGCAGTAACCCTCAGCCACCAGAGCAACTTGAAATCTGCGCCAATGAACTTATATAAGTTGCACAGGAGCTTTTCATGCACATGCTTTACAACTCGGACAGTTTTGCGGTGGTTCAGTTTGAGGTGCCCACCAAGCAAGTTTTGCTCAGCGGCGACAGCGCGCTGATGCGCGGCGGTTACGAGATCGTTGACAAATTCGCTCGCAAAGAAATTTTCATCGAAGGCGCAATGGCCGAGAGCTTCAAGCAAGGCGTTGACGCTTTGATACTCACCGAGCCCTCGGAAGAAGAGATGGACGAGTACATCGACCGCTTTTCGTCTCTCATGCAGCAGCCCTTGGTTTTGCATTGAAGCGCTGGCGCTAAAAGTCCTTCAACCGAATTCAGCGGTGCCCCCAGCGCCGCTTCAGTGCGAGCGGCTGCAAACGAAGCGCGTTGTCTTCTGAGCAAAGAGCCTGTCGATGTGCGTTTCTTACAATGCGGCCATGAGCAAAAATCTGCACAACAACTACACGCGCGGCCAGCAGTTGCCCGCCATCCTGAAGCAGCGCATTGCGATTCTGGACGGCGCCATGGGCACCATGATCCAGCGCTACAAGTTGAGCGAGGCCGATTACCGCGGTGAGCGTTTCAAAGACCACACCAGCGATGTGAAAGGCAACAACGAGTTGCTGCAATTCACACGCCCCGATGTGATTTCGCAAATACACGAGCAATACCTCGCGGCCGGTGCCGACATCATCGAGACCAACACCTTCGGTGCCACCACGGTCGCGCAGGAAGACTACAAGCTGGCCCATGTGGCGCGCGAGATGAATGTGGTGGCAGCGCAGTTGGCGCGCGCGGCCTGCGACAAATACAGCACCGTGGACAAACCGCGCTTTGCCGCCGGTGCCTTGGGCCCCACCCCGCGCACCGCCAGCATCAGCCCTGACGTGAACGACCCGGCGGCGCGCAACGTGAGCTTCGACGAATTGAAAGACGCGTACCTGGAGCAAGCCTCTGCGCTGCTGGAGGGCGGCTGCGATCTGTTCCTGGTCGAAACGATTTTCGACACCCTCAACGCCAAGGCCGCCATCTTTGCGCTCGACGAGTTGATGGAAGCCACCGGTGAGCGCCTGCCCGTCATCATTTCGGGCACGGTGACCGATGCTTCGGGCCGAATCTTGTCGGGCCAAACCGTCAGCGCTTTCTGGCACAGCGTGCGTCATGCACGGCCGCTTGCCATCGGCTTGAACTGCGCACTGGGCGCGACGTTGATGCGCCCCTACATCGAGGAATTGGCCAAGGTGGCAGGCGACACCTTCATCAGTTGCTACCCGAACGCAGGCTTGCCGAACCCGATGAGCGATACCGGCTTCGACGAAACGCCCGACATCACCGGCAGCTTGCTGGAAGAGTTTGCCAAAGCCGGCTTCCTGAACATCGCCGGTGGCTGCTGCGGCACCACGCCAGAGCACATTGCACAAATCGCGCAAAGGGTCGGGCGCTACAAGCCAAGGTGCCAGCACGCGAATTTGTTTACCGAATTGGCCGAGGCCTGACTGTCCCTTCTCTTTTCGAGGACACAAGCTCGGCCGAATACAATTTAGGGTGCTCAAGAAGCGCTGCGACATCCCGATAACAGGGCTGCCAGGCTTGGGCATCACACGCGTCATCTTGACCCGTCAACCGCGCTTACCTCGACCACTGGCCGCGGTAGTTCGCGGTCAGCCACCGGCTGATGTCATGACCACTCAAAAATCTCTCGCTGTTGAACCGATGAAGCTGGCCGGCCTGGAGCCGGTGCACATCGGCCAGGGTTCGCTGTTCGTCAACATCGGCGAGCGCACCAACGTGACGGGCTCGAAAGCTTTCGCAAAGCTCATCCTCAACGGCGAGTTTGAAAAAGCACTCAGCGTGGCGCGCCAGCAAGTGGAAAACGGCGCGCAAATCGTGGACGTGAACATGGACGAAGCCATGCTCGACAGCCAAGCCGCAATGGTCAGGTTCTTGCACCTGATTGCCAGCGAACCGGAAATTGCGCGCGTGCCCATCATGATCGACAGCTCGAAGTGGAGCGTCATTGAAGCGGGCTTGAAGTGCATCCAAGGCAAGGGCATCGTCAACTCGATTTCGCTCAAGGAAGGCGTCGAGCAATTCAAGCATCAGGCCAAGCTGGTGCGTCGCTACGGCGCAGCCGCCGTGGTCATGGCGTTTGACGAAAAAGGCCAGGCCGACACGTACCAGCGCAAGACCGAAATCTGCGAACGCGCCTACCGAATCTTGGTAGACGAAGTGGACTTCCCGCCGGAAGACATCATTTTTGACCCCAACATTTTTGCCATCGCCACCGGCATTGAAGAGCACGACAACTACGCCGTCGACTTCATCAACGCCACGCGCTGGATCAAGCAAAACCTGCCCGGTGCCAAAGTCAGCGGCGGCGTGTCCAACGTGAGCTTCAGCTTCCGCGGCAACGACCCGGTGCGCGAAGCCATCCACACCGTTTTTCTGTACCACGCCATCCAGGCGGGCATGGACATGGGCATCGTCAACGCCGGGATGATGGGCGTTTACGACGACCTCGATGCCGAGCTGCGCGAG
>JBBRGA010000212.1:0-3912 GCA_038241115.1 Burkholderiales bacterium
CCCGTTCGGCGCGATGAGACCGCCCTGCGCAGCTTCCTTGCCGATGCACAAATCCACATCGTGCCCCCGCACCGCAGCGAAGATACGCAGGCGACGCGCACGCGCGTCCTGCTGGTGCACGCGCAACCCCGCTGGCCCGAGTTGGAGGAGTGCGCCAGCGCGCTGAGCATGGCTGCGTCCACGCTGCAGCGGCGCCTGGCTTCCGAAAACACATCCTTTCGTGCCATCAGGGACAGCCTGCGGCGTGCCACGGCCATTGCACGGCTCAACAGCGGTCGCGTGCCGCTGGCCAAATTGGCCGACGAGTTGGGGTTTGCCGATAGCGCGGCATTCCAGCGCGCGTTCAAAACCTGGACCGGCGTTTCGCCTGGCAGCTTGCGGCGCCCGCCGACTGAGCCGGGCTCGACACCTCGCTGAGCGTGCGCCGCGGGGCCGGCGCACTTGGTCTTGGAGGGCTTCAATCTCAAACGGGATTCGACATGAATTCAGTGTCACATCGACTCGGGAATCAAGCTGCTACCAACCGTGATGGAAGAAATCAATCGCGAAAAAGATCACATCACTTTTTCGGTCGAGACTCGCAACATGCGTGAGCAATTCAGAGTTCGGAACTGAGGCCATGAACTGCGTGGCCATGCAAACTTTGGAGCCTTGAACTTCAAAAATTGGATTTAACCGATCCACCGGCACCGGCGCGATGTCCAGAGGAATCAGGGGCACAACAACTCTGGTGTTCAGCTTGGTGATCAGGTCTGCTTGGACATCAAGAAGGAAACCTGTGCCGCTGCGGTTGGCGTAGACATCGAAGCGGGCCATCAGAAGTTTCGATGCTTTGCCAAGGGAAGACCGTGCCGCTCAACGTAGGCGTTCGAACTTTCTAAAGCAGACTGATTGGCCAGCATCCAAATGGCCTCTTGTTTGGCGGCGACGGCTCTGGAAAGCCCTTCCTCAGATGCCTTGGAAACATTGATTCCCAAGGTCTTGGCGTGATCAAGCAGACTGGCATTGATCGTGACGTTAGTGGCTTTCCGGGGCGCTGGGGTGGTTGGCAATTTCATGGTTTGACCAGGGATGGAGTGTTGATCAGGGACTGCCATGTTGTCATGAATGCACATGACAGACAACATTTTAATTGGCTTGGCGAAAGGCGACCCACCCACGCCGTTCACAATCTGGCCTTCCCCGAATTCGCCCCTTTTCTCGCATGACCTCCGAACCCGATCTGTTCGACACGCCACCTTCTGACTCTTCTGGAAACACCAACGGCGACGCGGTCTCTCTCGCCCAATATGCCGAACGCGCTTACCTTGAATATGCGCTGAGCGTGGTGAAGGGCCGCGCGCTGCCTGATGTGTGCGATGGCCAAAAGCCGGTGCAGCGGCGGATTTTGTACAGCATGGAGCGGATGGGGTTGAGCTTCTCGGGGGCGGCCAACAGCGCCGGGCCCAAGCCGGTGAAGGGCGCGCGGGTGGTGGGCGATGTGCTGGGCCGGTTTCATCCGCACGGCGACCAGTCGGTGTACGACGCGTTGGTGCGCATGGCGCAAGATTTTTCGCAGCGCTATCCGCTGATCGACGGGCAAGGCAACTTCGGCTCACGCGACGGCGATGGCGCTGCGGCGATGCGTTACACCGAGGCGCGTTTGGCTCCGATCACGCGGCTGCTGTTGGACGAAATTGACGAGGGCACGGTGGACTTTGCGCCCAACTACGACGGCTCTACCGAAGAGCCGCAGCGCTTGCCGGGCCGGCTGCCCTTTGTGTTGCTCAACGGCGCCAGCGGCATCGCGGTGGGCTTGGCCACCGAGGTGCCTTCGCACAATTTGCGCGAGGTGGCAGCGGCGGCGGTGGCGTTGATACGCAACGAAAAACTACACGACGACGAATTTGCTGCGCTGATTCCCGGCCCCGACTTTCCGGGTGGCGGCCAGATCATCAGCAGCGCGGAAGACATTCGCAGCGCTTACGCCAGCGGTCGGGGCAGTTTGAAGTTGCGGGCGCGCTGGAAGATTGAAGAACTGGCGCGCGGGCAGTGGAATTTGGTGGTGACTGAACTGCCGCACGGCACCAGCTCGCAAAAAGTGCTGGAAGAAATCGAAGAGCTCACCAACCCCAAAGTGAAGGCTGGCAAAAAGGCGCTGAGCAGCGAGCAAGTGCTGATGAAAACCAGCGTGCTCGGCGTGCTGGACGCGGTGCGTGACGAGTCGAGCAAAGACGCGGCGGTGCGCTTGGTGTTTGAGCCCAAGACCAGCCGCATCGAGCAAGCCGAGCTCATCACTTGCCTGCTGGCGCACACGAGTTTGGAAACTTCGGTGTCGGTGAACCTGACCATGATTGGTGCCGACGGCCGACCGTCGCTGAAGAGCCTGCGGCAAATCTTGACCGAGTGGATTTCGTTTCGCATGCTCACTGTGCAGCGGCGTACCCAGCACCGTTTGGACAAAGTGCTGGCGCGCATTCATGTGCTCGAAGGCCGTGCCCTGGTGCTGCTCAACATCGACGAAGTGATACGCATCATTCGCGCGGCCGACGAGCCCAAACTGGCACTGATAGAGCGCTTCAAACTCAGCGACCGTCAAGCCGAAGACATCCTCGAGATACGCCTGCGCCAACTCGCGCGGCTGGAGGCCATCAAGATCGAGCAAGAGCTGAAAGAGCTGCGCACCGAAGAAGGCAAGTTGGAAGACGTGCTGGCGAACCCCGGCAGCTTGAAGCGCACCGTGATCAAAGAAATTGAGGCAGATGCCAAGCAATTTGGTGACGACCGCCGCACTTTGATTCAGGCCGAAAAGCGTGCTGTGGTCGAATTGAAAGTGGTGGATGAAGCCGTCACGGTGGTGGTGAGCATGAAGGGCTGGGTGCGCGCGCTGAAGGGCCACGAGCTTGACGCCGCAACGCTGCAATTCAAATCGGGCGATGCGCTGTATGGCACCTTTGCGTGCCGCACGGTCGATGCGCTGCTGGTGTTTGGCAGCAACGGCCGCGTCTATTCGACGGCCGTGGGCGCGCTGCCCGGCGGGCGTGGCGACGGTCAACCCATAACCTCGTTGATCGAACTGGAAGGCGGCACGCAACCGGCGCATTACTTTGCTGGCGCCGCCTCACAAACCTTGTTGCTGGCAGGCACCGGCGGCTTCGGTTTGCTGGCGAACACGGGCGATTTGCTGTCGCGCCAAAAAGGCGGCAAGAGCTTTTTGGCGTTGGAGGGTGATGAAAAAATGTTGCCGCCCACCCCAACAATCCCGGATGTGGCCGCGCAAGTTGCCTGCTTGTCGCTCACCGGACGCTTGTTGGTTTTCCCTTTGGCCGAACTCAAACTACAGCCTAAAGGCGGCAGAGGTTTGACGTTGATGGACCTGGAACCTAAAGACGCCTTGGTCAGCGTGGCGGTGTTCGGCACCGCACTTTTGGTGCAAGGCTCAGGACGCGGTGGCAAGCCCAAAGAAGAACTGCTGCGCTGGGCCGGACTGGCCGCCCACATGGGCAAGCGGGCGCGCAAAGGCAAAGCGATAGACGGGTTTCAGAAGCCGCAGCGCGTGGTGGCGGGTTGAATTTGAATTGCAGCCGCGGACGAGTCAGGCTGCAATCTCAGGCCTTGATCATTTGCCGCAGCCCCATCAATGCCAGCACCACAAACAAGCCCATCGCCCAGAAGGCATAGGGCACGCCGAGCAAATTGACGGCGGCGTCGGCGCAATTGGCGGTGGCCGAAAACACCGCGGGCAGCAAGGTGTCAAGTTTCAGGGCGCTGATGATTTTGTCGGCCAGCGTCAAGTTGCAGGACGCCGATTTGGCCGCCACAAAGTGCTGCCATGCCGCGGCTGCAACGCCTGAGAGCGCCAGCAAAAAAATCAAGCTGGCCGAGACGACGCGACCGGCTGCTGTGCGCCACAGCAACCCCACGATGCAGGCC
>JBBRGA010000213.1:0-3897 GCA_038241115.1 Burkholderiales bacterium
TGAAGCACTCTTGCTGCATAGCTGCCCCCCGCGTCGACACCTCGCCGAACCGAATCACTGCGGTGCGCGCGCAGGGACTTCGATACCTCAGCCCGAACGGGTTTTTGGTTGTGTTCATGGACTTCGACACCTCATTCCGAACGGGTTTGGGTGGTGTTCATGGTTTGCGAACCTAGGGCGCGCACTTATGGCTCGGGCCCGATGAATGGTTCACCGTTCGTGCTGAGGTATCGAAGCACTCTTGCTGCGGAGCTGACCCTTGCGTCGACACCTTGGGGTGATGTCAAAACCAAGCGTCAAATCACTTCTATCGCTTTGGCCGTGATCTGTTGACGTCCAGCGCGCCAACCACCTCACTGCGGCGCGGCTGAAACCTTCTCGGCGTGTTTGTTTTTCGACAGCCACTGAATCAGCGTTGCATACAAAACATTCGGCTCGACCGGCTTGCCGATGTGGCCGTTCATGCCGGCGGCCAGGCAGCGCTTGCGGTCTTCGGCGAAGGCGTTGGCGGTCATCGCCAGGATGGGCACGCTGCCCTTGCCGGGCAGGCCGCGGATGGCGCGGGTGGCTTCTATGCCGTCGAGCACCGGCATCTTCATGTCCATCAGGATCAGCGCGTAGTCGGTGGTGGCGGCCTTGTCCACCGCGTCCTGGCCGTTGCCCACGATGTCCACCACCAAGGCGGCGTCTTCCAGCAGGCCGCGGGCCACGGCTTGGCCGGTGGCGTCGTCTTCGGCCACCAGAATGCGCCGGCCGCCGAACTGATCGGCCAGAATCTCGCGCAGCGGCAGCGCATCGAACCCGCTTCGCTGCGGCGGCGCGGTGGCGCGTTTGAGCTGCGCTGTGAGCCAGAACGTGCTGCCGACGCCGGGCTCGCTGATGACGCCCACGTCGCCGCCCATCAGCCGCGCCAGCCGCCTTGAAATTACCAGCCCCAGGCCGCTGCCGCCGTACTTGCGGGTGGACGAATCATCGACCTGCGAGAACACCTGAAACAGCCGCGTTTGTTGCTCCGCACTCAGGCCGATGCCCTCGTCGGTCACTTCGATGCGAAGCTGCAGGCTGTGGCCGTCGTCCTGCGTGGCCGATGCCTTCACAGTGATCTGGCCGCGCTCGGCAAACTTGATCGCGTTGCCAACAAAGTTCAGCAGGATCTGCTTCAGCCGCAACGCGTCGCCGCTGAGCAGATCGGGCGCCGACTCCGAGATTTCTCGCGAAATTCGCAGCCCCTTGCCCAGCGCCTGCGCCTCCACGATTCGGATGCTTTCGTCCACCGTTTGCGCCAGCGAAAACGTGTTTTCGTCCAGCGTCAATTGATCGGCCTCGATGCGCGAAATGTCCAAAATATCGTTGAGGATGGTCAGCAGGTGGCGCGCCGCCTGCGCGCCCTTGGTCAGCCAGTCAATCTGTGTCGGGTCGGAGGCGCGCCGCAGTGCCAGATCGGTCATGCCCATGATGCCGTTCATGGGTGTGCGCAGCTCGTGGCTCATGTTGGCCAAAAACATGCTCTTGGCGCGGCTGGCAGCCTGCGCCGCGTCGCGCGACTCGGCCAGCTCGGCGGTGCGCGAAAACACCAGTTCTTCCAGGTGGTGGCGGTGTTGCTCCAGCTCGTCGGCCAGCAGCTTGCGTGCGGTGTTGTCGGTGCCAATCAGCAAGTAGCCAATGATCGCTTCCCTGGCGTCGCGCAGCGCCGTCACCGACACCACCGCCGGAAAGCGGCTGCCGTCCTTGCGCACGTAAGTTAGCTCGTAAATGTCCTCGATGCCGCGCGAGGCCTTGAACACCAGCGCCTCGAAGCCAGGCGCAATGTGCGTGGCGTAAGCGTCGCTCAACACCTTGGCGCGCGCCAGCAGTTCCTGTGGATCGGAAATATCGGCCGGTGTGATCTTGTTCATCACATCCACCGCCGCGTAGCCCAGCATGCGCTCGGCACCGACGTTGAAAATCTGGATCACGCCGTGCGCATCGGTGGCAATGCTGGAGAAGTTGGCGCTGTTGAAGATGGCCCGCTGAAGCGCCCCGGCCTTCAGCAAATCTTCTTCGGCTTGTTTGCGCGCGGTGTTGTCGGTGCCGATCAGCAGGTAGCCAATGATGCCGTCGTGCGAGTCGCGCAGCGCCGTGACGGACACCACTGCCGGGAAGCGGCTGCCGTCCTTGCGGATGTAGGTGAGTTCGTAGATGTCTTCGATGCCGCGCGACGCCCGGAACACAAGTGCCTCGAAGCCCGGCGCGATCGGGATGTCGTGCTCGGCGCTCAGTTCTCTGGCGCGCTCGATCAACTCGTTCGGATCGGAAATATCGGCCGGCGTGATCTTGTTCAACACGTCGGCGGCGCTGTAGCCGAGCATGCGCGCCGCACCGACGTTGAAAATCTGGATGATGCCGTGCGCGTCGGTGGCAATGCTGGAAAAGTTGGCGCTGTTGATGATGGCGCTTTGCAGCGCCCCGGTTCTCAGCAATTCGGCCTGGCGCCGAGCCTCGGCAATGTAGTCACCCGCTGGTGAATTGACGGGGGTTTCCGGAGGTTGTTTGGGCATGACGAGCCTTGCACAGTGCGCTTGCATTTCGCGTGTCGCGCGCTCGAAGGTGCTGTGGGCACCTCAACTCGTTATACGCCGATCTGCAAGCTGTGCCCGTCAGTTTTCAAACAAAGCGCCAAGCGGCGCTGATCGTTCCCCGCTCAAGCGATGCGGAAGTACGACACGTCTTCGGACAGCTTGCCGGCGTTGTCGGCCAGCATTCGGGCGGCTGCAGAGGTTTGCTCTACCAGCGCGGCGTTCTGCTGTGTCGAGCGGTCGAGTTCATGCACTGCCGAGCCGACCTGGGTCACGCCGGCGCTCTGCTCGCGGGTGGCCATTGAAATCTCGTTCATCAGCACTTCGATGCGACCCGCGTTGGTGACGATGTCGCCAATCGTGACGCCCGCCTCCGCGGCCACGCGGTTGCCCTGTGCCACTTGTTCGATGCTCGCCGAGATAAGCGTTTTGATCTCTTTGGCGGCGGCGGCCGAGCGCCCTGCCAATGCCCGCACTTCGGTGGCCACCACCGCAAAACCGCGGCCCTGCTCGCCCGCCCTGGCCGCTTCAACAGCGGCGTTCAGCGCCAGGATGTTGGTCTGAAAAGCAATGCCGTCGATGACCGAGACGATGTCGCCGATCTTCTTCGACGACGCATGAATGCCTTCCATCGTGCCGACCACTTGGCTGATCACTTCGCCGCCACGGGTTGCGGCCGCGGCGTTGTCCTTGACGATCGCCAAAGCGCCGGCCACCGTGTCGGCCGTGTGCTTCACCGTGGAGGCAATTTCTTCCATGCTGGCTGAGGTTTCTTCCAGGCTGGCCGCCGTCTGCTCGGTGCGGCTGGACAAGTCCAGCGATGCCGAGGCGATCTCGTTGCTCGAGGTTCGCACCTCGCCGGCAGCAGACAGCACGGTGCCCACGATGCGGCGCAAGCTGATTTGCATCGCACCCATGGTGACCATCAACTGCGCTGCCTCGTCCTTGCCCCAAGGCGTGGGGCTGGTGGTGAGGTTGCCTTTGGTAATTTGCTCGAGGTGGTTAGACACCTCGTGCAGCCCCCCCAGCATCACCTTGTAAAAGGCCATCAACAGGTACACCGCAAGGACGATGAAAAAGCCCGATATCGCCAGCTGCATCACCATCGTCTTTTGCAGCCCGTCAATGCGCTCCTGCAGCAGGCTGTCAAGGGTTTCAAGCAGCTTGATGTTGAACGCCAACTGCTTGTCCACTGAAGCCGTGCCCAGCGTCAAGAAGGTGGCTGGGTCTCCGACCGGCTTCTCCCCCATGACCTGCCCGCGTACTGCGGTCAGGAAAGCTTGGTCGGCCGCGTCGGTTCCCTTCCGGTCGAATTTGGCGTCGGCGCCCGGGTGAGCCGCAA
>JBBRGA010000214.1:0-3858 GCA_038241115.1 Burkholderiales bacterium
GCCGCCACCTTGAAGCGCTTGCAAATGTTTGTGATGCGCGCCAAGTGCACGCTGCTGGATGTAAGCGATGCGCTGCCCTTGTTTGGCGCGGTGGGCGATGCTGCTGTGGCGCGCTTGGGTGCGCAGCTTGGTGATCTGCCGGTTTGGGGATACGCCCAAAACTGCATACGCTTGCCAGACTCCCAGGGGTTGAAGCGGCTGGTACTGATCGCGCCGGGCCCCGTGCCGCTTGATTCCCTGCGCCTTGACGATTGGAAGTGGCTTGAGGTGCGCAGTGCCATTGCCACCATCGAGGCCGTTACCGCCGATCAGTTCGTTCCTCAAATGCTGAACTACGAACAACTCGGTGGCGTGAACTTTCAAAAGGGTTGCTACCCCGGCCAGGAAATCGTAGCGCGCAGCCAGTTCCGCGGAACCATCAAACGGCGCGCTTACTTGGTCGAAACCGAGGGGCCCGTCGCTGTGGGTCAAGAGGTTTTTCACAGCAGCGACGCGACCCAGCCCGCGGGTTTGGTGGTCAACGTGGCACGCAACCCGAGCCACCAGGGTTTCAGTGCATTGGTTGAAGTGAAGATGGCCGCAGTGGAAAGCGGCACCTTGCATTTGGGCGGCGTGGGTGTTGACGCAGGCGCTGGTGCCGGCGCTGGTGCCAATGCTGGCAGCGAAGGCGCCGGGCTGGGTGCGACGTTAGCCCTGTGCGAATTGCCCTACGCGATGACGCTGGAAATTTGATCTGCTGAACTCCACCGTATCGTTCACGGCCGCAGGTGCTTGACCATTTCAATGTGCGCAATCCCCGCCTCTTCAAACACGGATCCATGTTCCACGAATCCTGCCCGCCGGTAGAAGTCAGCGGCTGACACTTGAGCGTGCAGCAACACGCTGTCATAGCTTGCGTCGGCCGCGCTCACCAATCGGTCAAGCACTTGTCGGCCCACGCCGCTGCTGCGGATGCTGGCGTCTACCGCCATGCGGCCTATCCTGCCCACCGCGGAAGCCACTCCGGGCGAATGAGACAGCAGGCGTCCAGTGGCCAGCGCTTGATTCAATCGGTTGTAGGCCACCGCATGCAACGCGGTGGAATCCGCCTCGTCGTACTCCAATTCGGCAGGCACTTTCTGTTCATGTACGAACACGGCGGTGCGCAGTGGCTGCGCATCTGCGTTCAGTTCTGACCAGCTGCCCAAGCGCACTTCCACCATCGGCTCGCCCGATTCAAAAGCCGCAAACAAATCACGCAAGCTCTGCGGCACAGGTTTTGACTTTTGTGTGTGCGGGTTGGCAAAAACGTAGATCAACTCGGCGGTGACCAGGAGCTCGCGTTTGCGAAAAACGGCCGCCGTGAAAACCATCGACGACGTCCCTACACGGCTGCACTTCACGCCCACATCCAACACATCGTCGTAGCGCGCCGATGCCAAATATTCCAGGCTGGCCTTGCGCACATACATGTCGCCTTGGAGCGCCTCCATGGTCTGCGCGTACGGAATGGCCAAAGCGCGCCAGTAGCCCGCCACGGCGGTGTCCACGTACATCAGGTAGTGGCCATTGAAGACGATTTTTTGTGAATCAATTTCCGCCCAGCGCACGCGCATTCGGTCTAGAAATCGGAAGTCAGAACGGGTGGGATATTGCGCACTGGCTGTGGTCATGAGTCGATACCGGTGAGGCGTTTTTTGAGGAAATCCGCCGCGGCCACTTGTGCAGCAATCGCTTCAGGGATCACGCGGCCCAATTTGATGAAGTCGTGCGTGACTCCGCGGTAAAGCTCCAGTGTCACGCTCACGCCAGCGGCGCGCAGTCGGTCGGCATAGGCAAGGCCTTCGTCCACCAGCGGGTCGCATTCGGCAAGGACGACGCATGCCGGTGCCGCGCCCTCAAAGTTGCTGGCGCGCAGCGGGGCAAAGCGCCAATCGGTGCGCTGGCCTGCGTCGATGTAGTGATCGAAGAACCAGGCAATGCCCTGTTTTTCAAGCAAGTAACCCGCGGCAAAGGTTGTGTGTGACGGCGTGTCGGCGTTCGCCGCTGCGCCGGGTGTGATGAGCAGTTGGCCCGCCAATGTCAGTCCCACGTCGCGGGCGTGCAAGGCACTTACCGCGGCCAAAGTGCCGCCGGCGCTGTCGCCACCCACTGCCAAACGTGAGCCGTCCAAGCCGATGGAGGCCGAGCCCGCCGCCAGCCACATCATGGCTGCCCAAGCGTCGTCCACAGCCGTCGGAAAACGGTGTTCTGGTGCCAAACGGTAGTTCAGCGCGACAACAGCCGCGCCGCTTCGCAGTGCGAGTTGACGGCACAAGCTGTCATGAGTCTCCAAGTTGCCAATGGTGAAACCGCCGCCGTGCAAGTACAGCATCACAGGAAGGACGTCATTGGACGGCGCGTACAGCCTCGCGGGCATCGGGAAACCGTCTGCTGCCGGAATTTCAATGTCCTGCACTCGGGTCAAAGGCGCACGCGGCAGTTCCAGAATTTCAGACGCCGCCACATACGCAGCACGCGCTTCGGGCACGCTCAGCGCGTAGAACGGGGGCCGGTTTGCGCGCTTGATGCTGTCAAGCAAATCGGCCATTTTTGGGGTCAGCGCGGGTGGGTTCACGGGAAACGTTTTATGCAGAAACGGGAAAGGATAGCGGCGCTCGGTGAGTTGAATCAAAGACGTGAAATGGCCCGAAGACTCACGTCTTCGGGCCATTGCTGGTCGCCCAAAAATCAGCGTTGATTCATCAGTGCTTGGCGTCGAAGAATTGTTCGTCTTCCGTCGAGCCTTTCAACGCGCCCGTGGATGCCTGCGCCTCAATGGTGGTGGTGACGGCGTCAAAGTAACCCGTGCCGACTTCGCGCTGGTGTTTCACCGCCGTGAAGCCCTTGGCTGCGGCGGCAAATTCAGCTTCTTGCAACTCGACAAACGCGCTCATGTTGTTGCGCGCATAGCCGTGGGCCAGGTTGAACATGCTGTAGTTCAGGCTGTGGAAACCAGCCAGGGTGATGAACTGGAATTTGTAGCCCATCTTGCCCAACTCATGCTGGAATTTGGCGATGGTGGCGTCGTCAAGGTTCTTCTTCCAGTTGAACGACGGCGAGCAGTTGTAGGCCAACAATTTTCCCGGGAACTTGGCGTGAATGGCGTCTGAAAAGCGCTTCGCGGAAGCCAGGTCGGGCTTGCCGGTTTCGCACCACACCATGTCGGCCACGGCCGCGTAGGCCAAACCACGCGAGATGGCCTGTTCGAGGCCAGGACGTGTTCGGTAGAAGCCTTCCACGGTGCGCTCGCCGGTGAGGTAGGGCTTGTCGTTGTCGTCGACGTCGCTGGTGACCAAATCGGCCGCTTCGGCGTCGGTGCGTGCGATCACCAAGGTGGGTGTGCCCATGACGTCGGCTGCCAAGCGTGCGGCTTGCAACTTTGCCACCGCTTCACGCGTGGGAACCAACACTTTGCCGCCCATGTGGCCGCATTTTTTGACAGATGCCAATTGATCTTCGAAGTGGACGCCTGCGGCACCCGCATCGATCATCGATTTCATCAGCTCGAATGCGTTCAGCACACCGCCAAATCCAGCCTCGGCGTCGGCAATGATGGGCGCGAAAAAGTCGGTGTCGTTTTTTCCTTCCGACCACTGAATCTGGTCGGCGCGTGTGAAAGTGTTGTTGATGCGTTTGACCACCATAGGCACCGAATTGGCGGGGTACAGCGACTGATCGGGGTACATCTCGCCTGCTAGGTTGGCGTCACCTGCGACTTGCCAACCGCTGAGGTAGATCGCCTTCAGGCCGGCCTTGACCTGCTGCATGGCTTGATTGCCGGTGAGCGCGCCCAAGGTGTTGACGAAAGGCTCGGTGTGCAAAAGACCCCACAGCTTT
>JBBRGA010000215.1:0-3829 GCA_038241115.1 Burkholderiales bacterium
CAGTTGGTGCTGGTGGGCGACTACAACATCGCGCCCGAAGACCGCGACGTGCACGACCCGGTTTTGTGGGCCGGCCAAGTGCTGTGCACACCTCAGGAACGCGGCCACTTTCAAGGCTTGATTTCACTCGGCCTGCATGACGCGTTTCGCCTGTTTGACCAAGCTCCAAAAAGCTGGAGCTGGTGGGACTACCGGATGCTGGCGTTTCGCAAAAACCAGGGCCTGCGCATTGACCACATTTTGGTGAGCGACGCGCTCAAAGCCAACGTCACCTCCTGCGTTATCGACAAACTGCCGCGCAAAAACGAGCGGCCCAGCGACCATGCGCCGGTGGTGGTCGAGCTGGCCCTTTGATTCGAAAGTCAGTCACCCGCTCAGGTTGATCTACCGCACCTGCCTTGGGCTGAGGCCGAGGTTCTGCCGGTTCGGCGTCGGCTGAAAGCTCATGCAAAAACCGCCGCGCTGTGTGTTGCGCCTGCGGACACCGCAGCGGGCGCTTCAGCCCAACACCACGCCACATTGGCCTTGCGGGCGCTGCGCACGTAGGCGTGGATGTCGGCCAGGCTGTTGAGGTGGCCGTCTGTGTTCTGGCGCTGGTACCAATGCGCGGTGCGCTTCAACATGGTGGCGGCGTTCCACACCGGCCACCAGCCCAAGCGCTCCAGAGCCTTGTCGCAGTTCAGGCTCAACAAGCCCGCTTCGTGCCAGTGCAAGGCAGTGTCTAACTCAAACTTCACCGCGCTCCAGTGCTTGGAGAAGTCGGAAATAACTTGGCCCACGCTGAGCTGACCTGACTCATCGGGCCCGAAGTTCCACGCCTCCGCGCAGTCGACGGGATCGGCCGCCAAGCGCTGGCCGAGCAGCAAGTAACCGGCCAATGGCTCCAGCACATGTTGCCAAGGTCGCGTGGCCTGCGGATAGCGAATCTGCACCGGCTTGCCGCTGACGGCTGAGCGCACCAAATCTGGGATCAAGCGGTCGGCACTCCAGTCGCCCCCGCCGATCACATTGCCGGCCCGCGCCGTAGCCAGTGCAACGCAGTGTCCGCGCCCGTCGTCGTGCCCCAAAAAGCTGGCGCGGTAGCTGGCCGAGACGATTTCAGCGCAGGCTTTCGAGGCGCTGTAGGGGTCGTGCCCGCCCAAGGCATCGCCCTCCACATAGCCGCGCGTGGTGTTCACATTGACGTAGCACTTGTCGGTGGTGGCGTTGACCACGACGCGCACGCTGGGCGTGGCGCGCACGGCTTCCAGCAGGTTCACCAAGCCCATCACGTTCACATCAAAGGTCTCGGCCGGTGCGACGTAGCTGCGCCGCACCAGGGCTTGCGCCGCCAGATGAAACACAAACTCGGGCTGGAATGTCATGACGGCGGCGCGCACGGCGGCGGCGTCGCGCAGGTCAATCAAGGCCTCGGTGACAGGCAGCTTCAGCAGCGTGCTGTGGTTGGGAGTCAAGTCGTCAGCGGGTGCGGCTGGCAGCGACAAACCAAACACCTGCGCACCCATGGCCTGAAGCCACAACACCAACCACGAGCCCTTGAAACCGGTGTGACCAGTGACCAGCACGCGCTTGCCGGCGTAGGTGCCGCCGAACAGCGCAGCCAGCGTGTCGGCGTGAACGGGTTCGTTGAAATCACTGAACGAGAAAGCATCGCGTTTCACGCGCAAACCCTCCGAGGCGCGTGGATCGCGTGCCGTGCCTCAGTCAGCTCCGAGGTGTCATCCAACAGCCGCGTGCCCAAGTCACTGGCCAACATCACTGCGTTCATGGCGTCCTCACGGTGACGAATTAGTCACAGGTTTTGATGCGTTGACGGTATCGGTGCCGGGCCGGGATGATGCGATGAGGAAACGGCGAAAGGCGTTGCTTTTAGTGAGCCGGGCTTGACGAATCTGCTCGGTTCGTCAGGCTGCTGCGCGCTGCATGTTCACGGCCGGGCCAATGCTCACCCAGGCATCGCGAAGCGGCGTGATCAGGCGCGTGACCTCGTGCAACGCAGCCGGATCGTTGCGCAAATTGGCTTGCAGCAAGCGCTTCAAGATGTAGGTGTAGAGCTCGCTGAGGGTTTTGGCAATCTCGCCGCCGCCTTCGTAGTTCAGTGCTGACTTCAAGCCTTCATCGATGATGGTGCTGGCGCGACCGATTTGTCGGCATTTTTCGTCGGTGTCGCGCGTGGTCATTGCGTTTTCGGCACGCAGCACGGCCGACAGGAAACCATCAAACAGCATCAAAGTCAAACCGTGTGGCGAGGCGCTCAACACGCTGATTTCCAGACCCACGACGTGGTACGGGTTGTTGGAGGCCTGGGTTCGACTGAAGGGAGAGGCTTGGCTGAACATGGTGAGCTTCCTGTGAGACGCGGGACGGTCTGCTTGTGATGTTTATCGGTCCCTGGAGCACTGCCTTTAGGGTCGAGCGAAGGTTTCAATACGCCTTTTCAACCGCTTGGGCTTCCCAGCCTTTGCGTGCGCCCCGAAGGCCGAGATGCCACGTAAAAAGCAGCGCGGCCGGATGTCTCCACCCGGCCGTCGGCATGCCGATCTTGCGGAGGCGCCCTAGTTCTTGTTGTACGAGAACTGCTGCGCAACGTAGCTCGACAGCGCCGTCAAAGAGGCCATCTTCGTGTCGAGCGCCGTGTACTGCTTGCGCAACCTCGCCTCGATGGTGGTGAGCCGGTTGTTGAAGTCATTCTGGGCTTTGGTGTTGGTGTCGATCTGGCGCTTGAAGCTGTCGCTGCGGGTGGTCAGCGATCCGTCGAACTTCAAGACGTTGTCACCCCAGGTCTGCAAGCTGGTGGCGAAGCCGTTGTTTTTGGGGTCGATCAGATCCTTGCTGGCGAACAGGGTTTTCAGATCGCTGAGGTTGGCCGTGGCCGCGGTCAGCTTGGCGCTGTCGACCAGCAAAGATCCGTCGGCCTGCGGCTGCAAGCCCACCTGCGCCAATCGGGTGAAGGCGCTCACGGCAGCGCCTGTGTTGCCGATGATCTGACGCATGGTGTTGCGCAAGGAATTGGTGCCTGCGTCGCCCTGCAGCAAGCCCGAGGTCTTGGTGGCGGCGTCGTACTTGGTCTGCTCAGCCAAGTAGCTGTTCAAGCCGTTGTAGGCGGTCGCAAAGTCAGTGATCGTTTTTTGGATCGAGGTGCTGTCCGACGTGATGTTCACGCTGATTGGCGTGGCGCTGACTTTGGTCAGGTTGAGTGTGATTCCTTCAAGCACCGTGCTCAAGGTATTGCTTGCCGAGGTCACCGACAAACCGTTGACCGTGGCCAGGGCGTTGGCTGCCGCTTGCGTCTGCACCATGCTGTTGACGCCGGTTGACGGGTCGAAAGCCAGCGCCGACAGGCCTGCGGCGTCACTGTTGTTGCCATCGTCATCGGTGGCAGTGACTCGGAAGGCGTTCTTGTCTCCGCTGTCGGTCGCGCTCAGCACCAGCCTCGAACCCGACGCATCGTTCACGATGGAGACCATGACGCCGGCCTTGGCGGCGTTGACCTTGTCGCGCACCTGCGCCAGCGTGTCGGTGGACGCGATGGAGACAGTCACTGCGGTCTTGTCGGCGTTGGCGGTGAATGCGGCTTGGCCCGCGCCCCAGCTGCCCAGCTCGATGCGCAACATGCCCGCGCCCACGACTGAAGCAGTGGCCGGCCACGCGGCTGAAGCAATGGACTGCGAGGCCGCCAGCTGCTGCACGGTCAGGCTGTAGCTGCCCGCCGTGGCGGTGGTGCCGGCGGTTGCCGCAACCACGCTGGGGTCGCTGGAACTGGCAGTCACTGCGCCCCAGGTGTCGCTTTTGGTGAGTTTGAGAGCAGCATCGCGCATGGTTGACACGA
>JBBRGA010000216.1:0-3799 GCA_038241115.1 Burkholderiales bacterium
TGGCACGGCCGCGTGCACATCCTGGACCGCGACGCCTCTGTCGAGTCAACCGGCCACGGCTCGCCCTTGCCGTTTTTGAAACACGGCGGCCCGGGCCGCGCCGGTGGCGGCGAAGAGCTGGGCGGCCTGCGCGCCGTCAAACACTATTTGCAGCGCGCCGCCATTCAAGGCTCACCGAGCATGCTGGCGGCCGTCACCGGCGAGCATGTGCGCGGCGCTGCAGTGCGCGACACACCCGCGCATCCGTTTCGCAGTCACTTCGAAGACCTGCAAATTGGCGACTCTTTGCTGACACACCGACGCACCGTGACCGAGGCCGACATCGTCGCCTTTGGCGGCATTTCGGGCGATTATTTCTACATGCACTTCGACGACATCGCGGCCAAGGAATCGGCCTTCGGCAAGCGCATTGCGCACGGCTACTTTGTGCTGTCGGCAGCAGCGGGTTTGTTTGTTTCACCCGCCCCCGGCCCGGTGCTGGCCAACTACGGTCTGGACACGCTGCGCTTCGTCAAACCGGTGGGCATCGGCGACACCATCCGCGCGCGCCTGACCGCCAAACGCAAAACTGATCGCAACAAAAAAGACGCCTTGGGCGTGGGCCAAGGCGTGGTGGCTTGGGATGTGGAAGTGACCAATCAATTGGGCGAGGTGGTGGCCAGCTACGACATCCTCACCTTGGTGGCCAAGCGCGGGTCTTGACTGCCTTCGCGCATCCCAGAAGCTGGATCAAGCCAGGCTTGGGTTCTCAGGCCTTCAACCCAAGCTTGGGTTGATCAAATATTCAACCCAAGCTTGGGTTGATCAGATACTTTGCCCCCGTCGTGCGCTGCCCGTAGGCCTTGATGGCGTCCGAACTCAGCGCCTGAGCCAACGAAATTTCTTTGGCGTAGTGGCTGGCGAATGTGGTTTTCAGTTCTGCGGCCACGCGTGCTTTCATGGCTGCCGCTGTGGCCGCGCCGGCACGGTTCAAAAACGGAAACAGCAGCCAGCCGCCCACTGCCCAGGTCATGCCGAAGTTGCGCACGATCTCGGTGGGCCGCAGGTCCAGACCGCCGTAGATGTAGACCTGCTTCAGGGTGTTGCTGCCGTAGCGGCTGTATTCCTTCGCGCTGCGGTTGATCGCCGTTTCCATGCAGGTCAGGATCTGCCCCGCCAACGCACCGCCACCCAAGGCGTCGAAGGCCAGCGTCGCACCGGTGGCCACCAAGGCTTCGGTCAGGTCATCGGTGAAGCTGGGCAAGCTGGAGTCGCAGACGTACTCTGCGCCCAGGGCGCGCAGCACAGCGGCCGCTTCGGCATGGCGCACGATGTTCACCAGTTTGATGCCGTCGGCGCGGCAAATCTTGTTCAGCATCTGGCCCAGGTTGCTGGCAGCCGCGGTGTGAACCAAGGCGGTGTGGCCTTCGAGCTTCATGGTTTCGACCATGCCCAGCGCCGTCAGCGGGTTCACAAAACACGACGCGCCTTCAGCGGCAGTGGTGCCCTCTGCCAGCGGCAAACATTGCGCCGCCTTGACGCAGCGCAGCTGCGCATACATCGCGCCGCCCAGCAGCGCCACCGTTTTGCCCAACAGAGCCTGCGCCGCAGCCGAACTGCCGGCCGCCACCACCACGCCCGCACCTTCGTTGCCCACAGTCATGGCCTCGTTCATGCGCCCGGCCATGGCCTTCATGGCAGCCGCCGGAATGCGCGCCGTCACCACCGGATGCGTGGCGGTGCCGCTGTAGGTGGCGGTGCTCATGTCGGCCGCTCCGAACAGCAAACCGATGTCAGACGGGTTGATGGGCGTGGCCTGCACCCGCACCACCACTTCGTCTTCTTTCGGCGCCGGCGTGTCCACGCCGACCAACGACAGCACCAGCTCGCCGCTGCCGTGAACTTTGGATTGAAGTTGCAGGCCGGTCAAATTTGTAGAGCCAGGTGTGGATGGGGGTGAATTTGCGGTGGTGCTCATGGATTTGTCCTTTGATCAGGTTGAAATTTGGTTGTGTTGCCGTTGTGCTGGCGTTGTGCTGGGCTGTCGTGCACGTTGTGCGCAAGGCGGATGCCGATCATGGCAGAGCGGCCGACAATCAACGCATGACACCACTGCCAAGCGCGCCTGCAGCCAAAGCGCCGATTTCCTCGCCAATTCCCGTTCCGTATCAAACGCCGGTGCTGGCCATCACCGGGCTGGCGTTGGCGGCCCTGGCCAGTGGCATTTCATTGCGCGTGGCCGATGCCTTGCTGCCGCGTCTGGCCACTGAATTTTCCATTTCGGTGGGCCAGGCTTCGCAGGTCATCACCGCCTTCGCAGTGGCCTACGGTTTGTCGCAACTCATCTTTGGCCCGCTGGGCGACCGCTACGGCAAATACCGCGTCATTGCCTGGGCCTGCACGGCGTCTTTCGTGACCTCGGTTTTGTGCGCGCTGGCACCCAATCACCTGGCGCTGATGGGCGCGCGTTTGCTGGCCGGCGCCACGGCCGCGGCCATCATTCCTTTGTCAATGGCGTGGATCGGTGACGCCGTGCCTTACGAGCGCCGCCAGCCCGTTTTGGCGCGGTTCTTGATCGGCCAGATTGCCGGTTTTGCCATCGGCGTGTGGTTGGGTGGCTACGCGGCGGAGCACCTGCCGTGGCGCACGCCGTTCTTCGTGATTGCGGGCTTCTTTTTGTTGGTGGCTTTCGCGCTGCAGGCGGTGCGCGGACGATTGCCTGCCGAGCCGCTGCGCGCGCCATCGAGCGAAGCCGCGGTGCCGCGCATGGTGCGCGAATTCGGCGCCGTCCTGGCCAAGCCGTGGGCCCGCGTGGTGCTGTTCACCGTGTTTTGCGAAGGTGCCAGCTTGTACGGGCCATTTGCCTTCATTGCCACCCATCTGCATTTGCGCTTTGGCTTGCCACTGTCCACCGTGGGCGCGGTTGTGATGCTTTTTGCGCTGGGCGTCGTGTGCTTTGCACTGTTCGCCAAATTCGTTGTCAAGCGCTTGTTGGAAGTGGTGATGGTGCGGGCTGGCGCATGGCTGATGGCCGCGTCAATGACGGCCGTCGCCTTCGCAGGCGCCTGGTGGTGGGCCGTGCCTTCCTGCGCCTTGATGGGCCTTGGCTTTTACATGATGCACAACACGCTGCAAACCCAGGCCACTCAAATGGCCCCGGAGCGCCGCGGCGCGGCCGTGGCGTCATTCGCCTCGTGTTTCTTTTTGGGTCAGTCGGTGGGCGTGGGAATCGACGGTTTGCTGGTGGAAAGCGCGGGCACCGCCTGGTTGATGGTGGCAGGCGCGCTGGGGGTGATCGCAACCGCCTGGAACTTCAATCGGCTGCGCGCTCGACATAGCAGCGCTTCATAGCTTTTTCTTGCTTGAGGCGCGCGCCAGACCTCGGATCACATCCAGCTTCGGCACGCCAAACTGCGCCACCTGGACCAGCTTGAAGAACACGTCGGTGTTGTCTTGCACGCCGGTGAAGGCCCATGCGCCGGGACCGTAGGCGGACAGCGGAACGTCACTGGCGGTGTGCACCGCAGAGTTGCCTGGCACATGGCCGGTGAGCATGAAGCCGCCTGCCACATCGCGGCTCATCGGCGTGTTGGGGTAGGTCGACACCGGGCCCTTTTTGTCGACGGCGTCAGCGGTGCCGGCCAGCGGCGCGGCATTGGTGCGCCAGTCCTCGTAGCGATCTGCGTTGCCACCGTAGCCCACCAGCAAACGGAAGTCGATGTCGGTGGTGGCGGGGTAGCCGTCGGCGGCAATTTGGTAGCGCGGGAAGCCGGCCTGTTCATACACCCCCACCACTTTGTCGCGCAGGTTGGCCTTGCCT
>JBBRGA010000217.1:0-3719 GCA_038241115.1 Burkholderiales bacterium
TGCGCGGCCATCTTGAAAAGCATCAAATGGTCGGCGCTGGTCAGCGCGTCGGCATAGTGAAAATTGAGCTCAAACTGACCGTGCGCGTCCTCGTGGTCGATTTGAAAAACGTCCAGGCCGCAGCCCATCAGGCCCGCGGCCAGTTGCTGTAAAAACTCGCGTTGCCGCGGCAGGCTTTTCAGGTCGTAAGACGGTTTGTGGAGTTGGTCATTCGCATCAAACGGTACGTAGCCATCTGCCGTCTTTTGCAGCAGAAAAAACTCAGGTTCGATGCCGGTGCGCAGCAGCCAACCGCGTTCGGCCAAGCGCGCGGTCTGGCGGCGCAGCACTTGGCGCGGGCACGCGTCAAACGGCTCAGAGGCCACAAAACCGTCGCACACGATGCGCGCATAACCAGGCATCCACGGCAGGGCCCGGGCGCTGTGCGCATTGCCGCGCCCGTAGTACTCCGAGCGCGGGCCGGTGCGCGGCAAGCCAGTTCCCCAAATAGACGGTCCGGCAAAACCAACACCTTCGCGCAGCAGCAAATCGAGTTGATTCAGCGGTACAAACTTGCCGCGTGCGACGCCGTGCAAGTCGGTGAATTGCGCGATGAGGGTATGAACACCTTGCGCGCTCAGGCTGTCTTGAAGGGCCGTCATGAAGTCACGGGGCGCTCAAACAGCAACCGCTTTGGGCGCGACGGCAGCGTGAAAGGCGTCTTTCAAAATCAGCATGGCTTCGTCAAAGTGGGGCTGCGCAATCGTCAGCGGAAAGAGGAATCGAATCACGTTGGCATTGACGCCGCAGGTCAGCAAGATGAGGTTGCGCTTGAGCGCTTCGGCTTGCACGCGTTTGGTGAAATTGGCGTCGGGAATGTCGCTGTGGGGCTCGTTGAGTTCAACCGCCACCATCGCACCCAGGCCGCGGATGTCGAAAATTTGCGGCACGCCTTCGCGCAGCGTTTGCAAAACAGCTTTCAGCTGATCACCCAGCATCTGGCCGCGCTGCGGCAGGCGTTCTTCCGTCATCACATCAATCACCGCGTGCGCCGCCGCAATGGCCATCGGGTTGCCGGCATAGGTGCCGCCCAAGCCGCCGGGTGCCGGCGCGTCCATGATCTCGGCACGGCCGGTCACGGCCGACAGCGGCATGCCGGCCGCCAAAGACTTGGCGCTGACCAGCAGGTCGGGCAGCACGCCGTCGAAGTGCTCCATCGCAAACATCTTCCCGGTGCGACCAAAACCACTTTGCACCTCGTCGGCAATCAGAACGATGCCGTGCTCGTTGCACAGCTCGCGCAGCCAGGTGACTGCGGCCGCCTGAATCACGTTGAAGCCGCCTTCGCCTTGCACCGGCTCGAAGATGATGGCCGCCACGCGGCTGGGCTCGATGTCGGCTTTGAAGAGGTGGTGCACTGCTTTTTTCACCTCCTCCAGATTGGCGCAGTGGCAAGGGAAGGGCGCGTGATAAATCTCGGGCGGAAAGGGCCCGAAACCGGCCTTGTAGGGTTGCACCTTGCCTGTCATTGCCACCGCAAACATGCTGCGGCCGTGGAATGCGCCGCTGAATGCGAGCACGCCTGACCGACCGGTGTAGGCACGGGCAATCTTGATCGCGTTTTCAACCGCCTCGGCACCGGTGCTGAAGAGGGCGGTTTTTTTGGCGTGCAAGCCCGGCGTCATGGCGTTGAGTTTTTCAGCCAGCGCGATATAGCTCTCGTAGGGCACCACCTGGTAGCAGGTGTGGGTGAAGCGTTGCAACTGCTCCTGCATCGCAGCAATGATTTTTGGATGGCGATGGCCGGTGTTCATCACCGCGATGCCGCCGGCAAAATCGATGAAACGGCGGCCTTCTACGTCCCACAGCTCGGCGTTTTCTGCACGGTTGGCAAAGAAGCTGCCCATCACGCCCACGCCACGCGGTGTGGCGGAGGCTTTGCGGGCCATGAGTTGTTCGTTGAGTGAGTGATTCATGAGGTTCTCCTTGACAAAAGTCTAAGTAAGCAAGGCCCGTCGGGCCACAGCTCGAGCGCCGGTGTCAGGTGCGTTGAGTCGGCACCTGCGGGGCATGAGCGCAACGACGTGGGCTCAATCGATCCGCAGCCAGGTCGTTTTCAGCTCGGTGTACTTGTCAAACGCATGCAGCGACTTATCTCGGCCATTGCCGCTTTGTTTGAAGCCGCCGAAGGGCACTGTGATGTCGTCTTCATCGTATTGGTTCACATGCACCGTGCCTGCCCGCAGTGCGCGAGCCACGCGATGCGCGCGGTTGATGTTGTGGCTCCACACGCTGGCCTGCAAACCGTAGCTGCTGTCGTTGGCCATGGCCACGGCTTCCTCTTCGGTTTTGAAGCGGATGACCGACATCACGGGGCCAAAAATTTCTTCACGTGCAATGCGCATTTGGTTGGTCACGCCGTCGAATACGGTGGGCTGAACATAGTGGCCCCCACTTTCCAAACGCACCTGCTTGCCGCCCGCCGCCACACGTGCGCCGTCTTCCGAGCCGGCGGCGATGTAGCCCAGCACGGTGCGCAGTTGAACCTCGTCCACGATCGCGCCCATTTGTGCGGTGCCGCTGAGCGGATCACCCGGCGCGTATTTGGGCGCTTCGCTGGCCACGATGCTGACAAACTCATCGGCCACGCTTTCGTGCACGAACACGCGCGACGGTGCGTTGCAGCTCTCGCCCTGGTTGAAGAACATGCTGCCCGCCACCGTTTTGGCGGCGCGGCTGATGTCGTCAAAGTCTGGGAACACGATGAACGCCGACTTGCCGCCCAATTCGTTGTAGACGCGTTTCAAATTGCTGCGTCCCGCGTATTCCAGCATCTTGCGTCCCACCCGGGTGCTGCCTGTAAAGCCAATGGCGTCCACATCCATGTGCAATGCCAGTGCTTCGCCAGCCTCGTGGCCGAAACCCGGCACCACGTTGAACACGCCTTCAGGCAGGCCCGCTTCGATGGCCAATTCGGCCAAGCGCAAGGCGGTAAGTGGCGACTTTTCGCTGGGTTTGAGCACCACCGAATTGCCTGCCGCCAACGCCGGGCCGAGCTTCCAGGCGGCCATGATCATTGGGTAGTTCCACGGCACCACTGCACCGATCACGCCCATCGGTTCGCGCGTGATCAGCGCCAATGCGCTGCGCGCGGTCGGAGCAATCTCGTCGTAAATTTTGTCGACCGCCTCGGCGTACCAAGCAATACAGCGCGCCGCGGCTTGAACGTCGACACCCAAGCTGTGTTGCACCGGTTTGCCCATGTCCAGGGTTTCGAGCAGCGCCAGTTCTTCTTTCGCGTCCAAGATTTTTTCAGCGAAGCGCAGCAAGATTTTTTTGCGCACCGCAGGGGCTTTGTGCGCCCAGCGGCCATCGTTGAAGGCTTGGCGGCTGCTCGCAACTGCCGCGTCGATGTCGGCCGCTTGACCACGCGCAACTTGCGTCAAAACGCGGCCGTCGATCGGTGATGCGCAGGTGAAAGTTTGTTCGCCCAGCGCCGCAACTCGCTGGCCGCCGATCACCGCGCGGCCGTCAAACTGCACGGCTGCCGCGCGCGCGTGCCAATCCATCGCCGCTTTGGATGTGCTCGTGGACATGGTCAGAACGACACCACCACCGACGTGCCAAACAACTGGTTTGACTTGCGGTAACTGCCGTCGCTGTTGTCTAAAAACACGGGCTGCGATGCACGGTCAAGTCGGTACTCGGCCTTCAACGTGGTGTTGGGGTTCAGCGCGTAA
>JBBRGA010000218.1:0-3716 GCA_038241115.1 Burkholderiales bacterium
CCTTCACCGCACGCTTTGCCCCGCGCTTCAGTCCCAAGCGCGCCGCCGCCCGCGTTCACCAAAAACCCTCGACAACGCGCCACGCGGTCATCGTTGGCGCAGGTCTGGCGGGTTCTTCCGCGGCCTGGGCCTTGGCCCAGCAGGGTTGGACCAGCACGGTACTTGAGCGCCACGGCGGCGCTGCAGAAGGCGCATCGGGCAACGCCGGCGGACTGTTCCACGGCGTCATCCACGCGCAGGACGGCATTCATGCGCGCTTCAATCGCGCTGCCTCGATGGAAGTGGCCAAAGCGGTGCGCGAGGCCGTGGCCTGCCACGGCGTGGCCGGCTCGGCAAACGGCCTGTTGAGACTTGAAACGTCCTTGAGCCCCTCGGCCATGCAAGCCGTGCTGGACGCTTGCGGCTTGCCGACCAGCTACGCACGCGCCGTCGACGCCGCCACCGCCAGCGAGCTCAGCGGATTGCATCTGACCCAAGCCGCGTGGCACTACGCTGAAGGCGGTTGGGTGCAACCTGCCGGTTTGGTGCGCAGTTACCTGGCCCGCGCTGGCAGCCGCAGCCGGTTGCGCACTCAGATTGCGGTTGAAGCCTTGCAGCGCAGCGCGCATGGTTGGCAGTTGCTGGACGCGCAAGGCGTCCTCATCGAAGAGGCTGAGGTGGTGGTGCTCGCCAACGCTGCGGATGCGGCCCGGTTACTCGACCCATTTTCGCCCGACACGCTGGCGTCGTTGCAAAAGGTGCGCGGCCAGATCAGCCAGTTGCCCTCGGACACCGCCGGCCTGCCCAGCACCCGCATGCCACTGACGGGCGCTGGCTATTTGCTGCCAAGCTGGCAAGGACACACCTTGTTTGGCGCTACATCGATAGTGGGCGACGTTGATCCGGGCGTGCGTGAGCGTGACCACATCGAGAACCTGGCGCAGCTCGCCAGGTTGACACAGCAGCCCGCTGTTCTGGACATCGCAAACTGCGCTGGCCACCCTGTATTTCAAGGTCGCACTGCGTGGCGCTGCGTCGCACCCGACCGCTTGCCGGTCATCGGCGGCGCGCCCCAGGCGCTCGACCTTCGCATCGACCAACCGCGGCTCATTGCGCGCTGGCCCGGCCTTTTCGTCTACAGCGCGCTGGGCTCGCGCGGCATCACCTGGAGCGCCCTGGGCGGACAAACCTTGGCGGCATGGGTCACGGGCAGCCCGTCGCCCATTGAAGCCAGCTTGCTCGACGCCGTAGACCCGGCCCGCTTCGCGGCGCGGCGGGCGCGTGGGTTGAACAAAAAAATCGCTTGAAATGCGCACTGGCAGCAAGTCTGTTTTTGGCCCGATTTGAACTACGCGAAGCTGCGCAGCAGGGCCGCCTGCAAAACGAACAAGCGCTTGTCGCGCGGCGATGCGGCACCCGTCAACTGCGCAGCGAGCAGCGCCACAGGATGGTCTGCGCTGGCCAGGCCAAAGTAAATCGGCACGTTGGCCTGAACCCTCATTTTCTGCACCAGATCAAGCGACAAACCCTGGCACTCCACCGCGTCGTACAAGCGGCCCAAAATCAGCGCCAGACGCCGCAACTCGAGACCCGAGCTGCTCGCTGACAAGCGCGGGCGTATGCGCGCCACGTGGGCCCCAAGGCGGGTTGCGGCCAAGCGAAAGAAGGCCGCGTCGCTGCTTTCGGTATCGGTCTTGTCGACCTCAGGCTTGTGGACTTCAAACTTTTCGACATCCAGCCTTTCGAGCTCCAACTGCTTGATTTCTTGCGGGCGGAAGTCAGCAGCGCCGGTGTCGGCCAAAAACTCGCTCGCGCACATCAAAGCCAGCTGCTTGCCCTTGAGCCCTGCGTTACTGAGACCGAGCGCGGATGCGGCCATCAAATCGCGGGCGCTGACCAGGATCGCCGCGGCGTCAGCTGCCGCGATCTGATCGGCGTCATCGCCAGGCTGGCCGAATTTGCGGGGGTCGGTGCTGAGCGTCGTGAGAGTCACCATGGGGTGCGCAAGTTGAAGTCTTGCGTGGTCTGGTAAGTCTAGGCAGACTGCGCTGCGCATCTTTGACGCGGATCAAATCCGCGCTAAGTGGGTCAACGCGGATTATCGAAATCTCAGAACAGCTCAATTCTTCGAAGGAACCTGGGCCACCGCGGTGGCCACGGCGCTGGCCAATTCCTGGCGGGTGTACGGCTTGGGCAGCAAGGCCCAGCTCAACGGCGCATCGCGGTCGGCGTCGATCAATTCACTCGGGAATCCCGACATTAAAAGTACCGCCAAATCGGGCCGCATGCGCACGGCCTGTGCGGCCAGATCGGTGCCGCGCATGCCCGAACCCAAAGCAATGTCGGTCAGCAGCAAGTCAAAGTGAGCCGGTGTTTGCAGCGTGCGCCAAGCGTCTTCGCCCGTGGTGGCGAAGCTCACGGTGCAGTCCATGGCGGCTAAAAACGTTTGCGCCACTGCTGCCACCTCGGAGTCGTCCTCCACCAGCAGCACTTGCAGACTTGCAGACACGGTCTGGTCGGCGCTTGTGCGGACAACGCCGCCGGCCGCTGCTGCATCAACCTGCGGCAAGTACAGCGGCAAGTACAGGCTGAGCGTGGTCCCAACGCCCAGCGTGCTGTCCAAGGTGATGGCACCCTGCGACTGCTTGACGAAGCCGTAAACAGTGCTCAAACCCAGGCCCGTGCCGCGGCCCAACTCTTTGGTGGTGAAGAAAGGCTCGAAGGCGCGCTCCTTCACCACATCGGGCATGCCGTTGCCGCTGTCGATCACCAACACCGACACATAACGGTGCTGAGCCGCGTGGGCAGGCTGCGTGGCGGCGGCCGCCTTGACCGCGATTGACGCGTTCAAAGCGCCGGTCAATTCCTGCTTCACCGGGGCAGGCAATTGGGCACAGGCCTGCGCCACAAAACGCAGCGTGCCGCCCTCGGGCATGGCATCGCGCGCGTTGATCGCCAAGTTGAGCAAGGCCGATTCAAGCTGGCCGGGGTCAACCAGCACATTCGGGCAATCGGCGGCCACTTCGACCGAAATGCGGATGCGCTGATCGACGGTGCGGCGGAGCATGTCGGCCAGCGACTCCAGCAAGTTGGCGACGTTGACTTGACGAGGTTGCAGCATCTGGCGGCGCGAAAACGCCAGCAGCTTGCGCGTCAACTCGGCTCCGCGCTGGGTCGCGCGCAAGGCCGACGTGATCAGGTGCTGGCCCCACTCATGGCCGCCCATCTCGGGCAGCTCTTCGAGCACTTGCAGATTGCCTTGTATGACCGTCAACAGGTTGTTGAAGTCATGCGCGATGCCGCCAGTCAACTGGCCGACGCTTTCGAGCCGCTGCGCATGGCTGAGCGCCTCTTCAGACTGCGCGCGCTGCAAGCTGGTGGCCAGCAGGTTGCAAAGCGACTCTAAAAACTGCAGCTCATCATCACCAAAGCGGTGGTCCTCTTTGGACAGCACCGTCAGCGCGCCAATGACCTTGCCGCGGTCGGTGAGCGGCACTGCCATCGCACTGGCCCAGCCTGCGCCTTGCTCGTTGGCAGGCCACTTGAAGCGCGACTCGGTTGTGCAGTCGGTCACCACCACGGACTGCCCGTGCGCAAATACATAACCCGGCAGTGAGTCGGCCAGGTTGGGAGTCAAGTCTGCGGGAACGACCAAAGGCGTATTTTCAAGCGTGTCTGCGCGCGTGTCTGAGCAACTGACCAAACGAAAGTGCTGGTTGTCGGGCTCGACAAAGTAG
>JBBRGA010000219.1:0-3557 GCA_038241115.1 Burkholderiales bacterium
ACCTCGTTCACATTGGTGCCGTTCATGCCGAGCTTGCGCCACCAGATTCCCAAGCCGTTGACCACGCCGGGCCTGGCCCGCACGCTGAGTTTGAGTTTGCACACATAGCTGCCGCGGTCGTTGAAAACGCGCACAGTTTGACCGTTGCTGAGGCCGCGCGGCTCGGCATCGAGCGCATGAATTTCCAGCAACGGTTCGCCTTCAATGTCGCGCAGGCTTTTGACATTCACGAAGCTGCTGTTCAAAAAATTGCGCGCTGGCGGCGAGATCATGGCCAACGGGAAACGCTGGGCCAATTCGGGTGTGCTGTGGGCGCTTTCGTAGTTGGGCACATGGTCGGGCACGCCGTGAATTGGCGAGTCGATCAGGCATTTGCCGCTGGCCGTCGGGAAGCCGCCTTTGGCAAATGGCGCCTCGGGGATCGGCAGCTTGACCCAGCCATGCGCGCGCAGTTCGTCAAAGCTGATGGGCGGCTTGAAGGCCACGCGCGCAATGGCTTCGTCGCTGTCGGCAAAGCATTCGTCCGCATAGCCCATGCGCGCTGCCAGTTCGCGAAAAATTTGGGTGTTGGTTTTGGCCTCACCGACAGGCGCCACGGCGGCTTCGTTGATCAGGGCGTAGGTGTGGCCGTAGCTCAGGTGAACGTCCAGATGTTCGAGCTGTGTGGTGGCGGGCAACACGTAATCGGCCTGGTCGGCGGTGTCGGTCATGAAGTGTTCCAGCACCACGGTGAAGAGGTCAGTGCGTTGGAAGCCGCGCACCACTTTGGCTGATTCGGGTGCCACCGCCACCGGGTTGCTGTTGTAGACGATGAGGGCTTGAACGGCCGGACCAAACTCGGCCGAGCCGGGGTTCAACAAGTCATCGCCGATGGTGCTCATATTCAGGGTGCGGGGACGTTTTGAGCCCAACAAATCGGGGCGTTGCAAGGCGGCAGCGTCTTTCGGGAACCAGCCCGATGACGACAACAACATGCCGCCTGCTGCATGGCGCCACGCGCCAATCAGGCAGGGCAATATGGCGATGAGTCGCACCGCATTGCCGCCTCCGCGCACGCGCTGCATGCCGTAGTTCAGTCGAATGGCCGCCGGGGCTGTTTTGGCGTAATCGTGGGCCAAGCCGCGCACTTCGGATGCAGCAATGCCGCAGACCTGTGCCGCGCGCTCGGGGGGCCACTGCATCGCACGCTCGCGCAGGGCAGGCCAACCTTCGGTGTGCTGGGCGATGTAGTCGTGGTCCAGCCAGTCGTTGACGATCAGCTCATGCATCAAACCCAAGGCCAGCGCGCCGTCGGTGCCGGGCAGCAGCGCGATGTGCTGCTGGCATTTGTCAGCGGTCTCGGTTTTTCGCGGGTCGATGCAAATCAGCTTGGCGCCGTTTCGTTTGGCGGCTTGCGCAAAAGTCCAAAAGTGCAGGTTGGAGGCGATGGAGTTGCTGCCCCAAATGACGATGAGCTGTGCGTTTGCGTATTGGTCTAGATGCATGCCAACCCTGCTGCCGTAGGTCGCGGCCAATGCTTCGGCACCCGCCGACGAGCAAATGGTGCGGTCGAGCAGCGAGGCACCCATTTTGTGAAAAAAGCGCCTGTCCATGCTCTCGCCTTGCACCAGTCCCATGGTGCCGGCGTAGCTGTAGGGCAGCACGGCTTCAGGGTTGACGGCGGCGATGGTTTTGAGGCGCGCGGCGATGTCGCTCAGCGCTTCATCCCAGCTCACTGCTTCAAATGGAGCGCTGCCAGGGTTTGCGTTTTTGGGCCCCACACGTTTCATTGGGCGCAGCACGCGCTCGGCGTGATAAGTGCGCTCAGGGTAGCGTGACACCTTGGTGCACAGCGCGCCATGGGTGGGCGGATGGTCGGGATCACCGGCCACTTTGATGGCAACGCCGTTTTGCACCGTGACGCGAATCGCACAGGTGTCGGGGCAGTCGTGCGGGCAGGCTGCGCGTACCGTGGTGACTGCGCTGGTGGTGATGGCGGCGGTGTCAAGAATCGTCATGCTGAACTATTGCACAGGCCTTTTCGTGAGCGCTCCGCAAGCGTTCGACGAACGTTCTGCGGAGGGGCGCTGACAGCCTTGGGTGCGACAGCCCGCAGCATGCCTGCCGGGTAAACTCGAAGCGTGATTGCCGTGTCCAGTCGACGCGGCTCACAGCGCAGCAGCGCACGGTTTAAAGCACCGCAGCGAGCTTGCTCTGCGCCCCGGAGACCACCATGCAAATGATCGAATCCATCCTGGCCGACGCGGCCAGCATCACCGCCTTGCGACGTGATATCCACGCTCACCCCGAGCTCTGTTTCAAAGAAGAGCGCACGGCCGACGTGATTGCCAAGGCGCTCACCGACTGGGGCATTCCCATCCACCGCGGCATGGGCACCACCGGTGTGGTGGCCATTCTGAAAAACGGCACCTCCGATCGCGCCGTGGGCCTGCGTGCCGACATCGATGCGCTGCCCATGAGCGAGCACAACACCTTCGCCCACGCGAGCACGCACGCCGGAAAAATGCACGCCTGCGGCCACGATGGTCACACCGCCATGCTGCTGGCCGCGGCCAAGCACCTCAGCAAGCACCGCAATTACGACGGCACGGTGTATCTGGTGTTCCAGCCCGCCGAAGAAGGCGGCGGCGGCGCCCGGGAAATGATCAATGACGGGCTGTTCGAGAAGTTCCCGATGGAAGCCATTTTTGGGGCGCACAACTGGCCCGGCATGGCGGTTGGCCAGTTTGCGTTGAAGAACGGCCCCTGCTTTGCCAGCAGCAATGAATTCAAGATCACCATCCGCGGCAAAGGCGCACACGCCGCCATGCCGCACAACGGCATCGACCCTGTGCCGGTGGCGTGCCAGATGGTGCAGGCCTTCCAGACCATCATCACGCGCAACAAACGTCCCATCGATGCGGGGGTGATTTCGGTGACGATGATTCACACCGGTGAAGCCACCAACGTGGTGCCTGACAGCTGCGAGATTCGCGGCACGGTGCGCACCTTCACGCTGGAAGTGCTGGACCTGATTGAGAAGCGCATGCAAGACATCGCCGTCCACACCTGCGCCGCGTTTGACGCCACCTGCGAATTCGAATTCAAGCGCAACTACCCGCCCACCATCAACCACCCGGACGAGACCGAATTCGCCCGCAGCGTGATGACGGACATGGTGGGCGCGCCCAACGTGCAAGAGTTCGAGCCCACGATGGGAGCCGAAGACTTCAGTTTCTTCTTGCAAAAAATACCGGGCTGCTACTTTTTGATTGGCAACGGCGACGGCAGCCACCGAGAAGGTGGACACGGCATGGGCCCGTGCATGCTGCACAACCCGAGCTACGACTTCAACGACGAGCTGATTCCGCTGGGTGCCACGTTGTGGGTGCGCATGGCTGAAGCCTGGTTGGCTGCGCCGCGCCCGGCCCAGTAAAGCGCCCACGCTGCGAAACGCCCACCCACCTGAAACCTTTTTTGATGCGCGCGATGTCAGCTCCGAGCCATTTTTCCCAAACGTACGAGCAGGCGCGCGGACAATTTTTAAGCGCCGCTGAAGCCGCCGGGGTTCACGTGCA
>JBBRGA010000220.1:0-3453 GCA_038241115.1 Burkholderiales bacterium
TCTTGCGCTCGGACGCGCCCTGCGTGCGAATCGGGCGCACCTCGGAGAGTTTGGCGGGCAATGTTGCGGGCAACATCGCTGCACTGCGCTCGCCCGCGACAACCGACAGTTTCATGATGTTGAACGCCGCGCCTTGTGGCAGACGCGACGAGCCCATGCCGCCCATGCCTTTCATGTCTTTCATGCCTTGCATTCCCTGCATGCCCCCCGCGCCCTCGTTTTCCATGGCATCGAACGCCAGGCTCTTGAGAAACACGTCGTCACCGGGTTGCGCTTGGCCTGCGTCGAACAGCACGTCCAGTCGCTCGCCAGGTGCGAGGTAGGCCTCGGTGACGGTTTCGGGTTGCTCGATCAAACCGCCGTCGGTGCCGATGACCACGAAGTCCAGTGGCTTGCCTGCCGCGGCGAAGGCGAGTCGGTAAATGCGCGAGTTGGAGCCGTTGAGCAGGCGCAGACGGTAGCGGCGGGGCGTGACGGTCAGGAAGGCATTGGGCGTCAGATTGGCCAGAATGATGTCGCCCAACCAACCCATCATCGACTCGTTCATGTTGGGCTTGTAGCGCAGCTTTCCCGACCCGTCGAACTGCTTGTCCTGGATCACCAGCGGCAGATCGGTTTCCCCCAGGCGCAGGTCGAGTGCCTTGGCCAACTTGCGCTGGTCGTCGTCGTCGACCAGGAAAAAGCTGGCGAGACCGCCGTAAGCCTGCGCGGCGGTCAGTTCGTGCGCATGGGTGTGATACCAATAGGTGCCGCCCCGGTTGCGAACGGTGAAGTCGTAGTTGTAGCGGCCTCCCGAACCGATGGTGCTGGCGGGGTTCCCGTCCATGGCGGCCGGTGTGTGCAATCCGTGCCAGTGAATGATGGTCGGCTGTGGCAGTTCGTTGCTCAGCGTGGCCTGAAAACGGGCGCCGCTTTCGATGCGCAGGATCGGATTTTGAAAGTCCTTGCCTGCCTGCTCGGTTTGGTAGAGCAGAAAGGGCGAGGCCTGCCCTTGGAGGATGGAAAAACTCGCCGCCGCGGCGAGAATTTGCAGCGGGCCGGCGACATCCAGCACACCAAACGGACCGCTGGCACCGGGGATGAACAGCTTTTGCTGAAAATTTTCTGCCCTGATGGGATCGAACGGGTAAGGCTTGACCGGTGCGGTGCCCGCGCCGGTGGGCTTCGGGCGGTACCTGTCGGCATACAACCAGCTGGCACCGCCGACGCCAGCCAAAACGGCCACGCCAGAGGCTGCTAAAAGTTTTCGTTTGGTGATCATGTGTATGTGCCTTTGGAGTGGATGTCTAAAAATGTGCGATGACTTGCTGTGGCGACCGCTGTGGATTTCCGTCGCGGCGCGCTGCGATCAAGGCGAGGGACGCGGTGGGCACGCAAAGTGGCCAGCGCGGCAGACCGCAGGCGGTTCACGGGCCCTGCGTTCACGCTGTCTTCCTCATGAAGCGGCGGGTTGGAAGCGGCGTACGAAGAAGTTGTAGACCGGCACGTACACCAGGCCCGCGTAGGCCCCATAGAGAAAACTCTCGACCAGTCCCATCAGGAAACTCTGCGGCGTGAGCCACTTGAAACCCGGCAGCACTTGTTCGAGGAAGGCGTGCATGTGCAGGGATTCCGGCGTGACGAGGCCGTAGCCCACGCAGACAACGAACGAGATCAATGTCGCGGTGGCCAGCGCCCAGGAAACGATCTTGATATTCAGCATGAGGTGCTCCTAGTGGCGCTGTGAATTGCTGTCAGCGGGCGGTACTTCGGGACGCGCGCGGGCAGGCCCCGGCGTCGTGAGATCGCTCGCGTCGCTGCGGCTGACGGAGCCTGAGCCGTGGCCTCCATGGCCGCCGTGACCGAACAGGTGCATCGCCACGAAGGCCACAGCGACAAGTACCCAAATCCAGTTTTGTGCGAGCCAGTCCATGTCTTTCTCCTTGAGTTGCAAACCTGCGCTTGTCGGTTCCGGATGCGCGCGACCGGGGCGACCGGGGCGACCGGGGCGACCGGTGTGACCGGTGTGACCGGTGTGACCGGTGTGGGCGGTGTGACCGGTGTGGGCGGTCGGAGATCATTCCCCAGATCGGCGCACCGACCAGCATGCCCGCCGTGTACGCGCCGCTCAGAAAGCCCACATGCCGGGCGACCTCGCTCGGAGTCGATCCGGGCATCTGCTGCGCCAGCCACGACGGCAGCAGCGGCAACAGCGCGCCATAGCCGGCCGACACAACGAACACGGCGGCTGCCAGAAACGACAGTTGCAGGGGTCGAAGATCGGCGCCCTGGACTTGCGTGTTCATGCCGTCGTCTCACCAGCAGCGGGCGCTGCCTCCGCGGCGGCATTGGGCTTGGCACTCTTCTGGACACTCTTGATGCCCGCCAGCTTGGTGCGTTTGAGCAGCAGCGCGTTGATGGCCACCACCGCCGAGCTGCCCGACATCGACAGCGCGGCGATCTCGGGCGACAGCGTGAAGGGGTACAGCACGCCTGCGGCCAGCGGGAAGGCGATCAAGTTGTAGCCCACCGCCCACCCCAGGTTCTGGTGCATCTTGCGCAAGGTGGCGCGCGACAGCTCGATGGCGCCGACGATGTCGTAGGGGTCGCTCTTCATCAGCACCACATCGGCACTGTCCATCGCCACATCGGTGCCGGCGCCGATGGCGAAGCCCACATTCGCCTGGGTCAGCGCAGGCGCGTCGTTGACGCCGTCGCCGACCATGCCGACCTTCTTGCCTGTCGCCTGCAACTCCTTGATCTTGGCGGCCTTCTGGCCGGGCAATACATCGGACAGCACGCTGGTGATGCCCAGGTCGGCGGCGATGCGCTTCGCGGTACCGGCGTTGTCGCCGGTCAGCATCACCACCTCGATGCCGCGCTCGCGCAACTTGGCGACTGCGGCCTTGGCGGTGGGCCGAATGGCGTCGGCGATGGCGATCAGGCCGATCACCTTGCCGCCCTCCGCCACATGCACCACCGTTCGGCCTTCGCCTTGCAGCCGCGCGGCGTCGGCTTCCAGCGGCCCGAGCGCCAGCTTCTGGGTGTCCATCAACAGGCGGTTGCCGAGGAAGACGGTGCCCGCAGCGGTTTGCGCCTGGGCACCCTGGCCGTCGATGCTCTTGAAGCCCGTCGGGGCGACGACCTTCAGCTTCGATGCGCGCCGCAACACCGCTTGCGCCAACGGGTGGGCCGACCCTTGCTCGACGGCCGCCGCGGCGAGCAGCAGCGTGTCTTCGGTGATGCCTTCGGCCATCACCATGTCCACCACTTCGGGCTTGCCGACGGTCAGCGTGCCGGTCTTGTCGAAGACGATGACGTTGAGTTTGGTGGCGTCTTCCAGCGCCGACGCGTTCTTGAACAGGATGCCGTTGGCGGCGCCCAAGCCGGTGCTCACCATCACCGCCATCGGCGTGGCCAGGCCCAGCGCATCAGGGCAGGCGATGACGAAGACCGTGATGGTCAGCGTGACGG
>JBBRGA010000221.1:0-3451 GCA_038241115.1 Burkholderiales bacterium
ATCAGCAACCACACGGCAAGGCCGCAGTAGAGGGCGGTCTGGGCGAAGGCGGTGTGCTTTCTCATTGCGTTTTTTGTCAATGATGGCTGCGCTGCTCGCGCCACGTCTTACGCAGCAGCGGTATCAACAAAACGGCGATGCCCAGCACGGTGAGCACCGCCGCCGCACTGGCTTTGAACGGGTTGTTTTGTTGCATCAAGATGTCGTAGGTAAGGAACTGCACGCTGGTGGTAAACGCGCCTTGGGTCAACACCAGCACCGGCTCAAAAACGCGGTAGGCGTCCATGATGTGGATCAACATCACAAACACCACCAGCGGCATCAGGTGCGGCAAGGTCACGTAGCGCAGCTTTTGCCATTGGCTGGCACCGTCGAGCGTGGCCGCTTCCAAAGTGTCCTGCGACACCGACTGCAAGCCCGCGTAAAACACAATGAATGCGAAAGGCAGCACGTGCCACACGCCATACAAAATGATCAGCAAGCGCGCAGACCATGCCTGCGCCATCCAGAAAATTTGCACCCCAAATTGCGACAGCACATGTGGCACCAGGCCGTGGTCACGGAAAAGCCACTTGATGGCCAGGGCGCCCACCACCGGGGTGATGATGAAGGGCAACAGCGAAGCCGCAATGAAGGCACCTTTGAGTCGCTGCGTCACAGCGCTCATGGCCATGGCCAACAGCAAACCGCCCATCAAAATGAGGGGCGTGGTGACCGCTACATAGGTCAAGGTGAAGCTCAGCGCGTCCCAAAATTCGTTGGTGGTTTTGATTGCAGACTCGGCGGGTTTCGAGCTTGATGCGGGAACTGCAGGCAACTTTTCTTCGATGCCCAAAATCTTGCGGTAATACTCAGTACCGACGAAGCGACAGCTCTCTGCCACCTGACCGCCGGCGTTCAAACGCGCTCGTTGTGTGACCACTTCTTGCGCGCCAAACGGGCCGGTCTGTTGAACGGTCACCAGTTCCAAGTCTGCAGCGCAGTTGCGCACCGACAACCAAAACGTCATGGCCAAAGGCAAGGCCAGCAGCGCCAACATCAGCAGCACCGACGGCGCGCTGAATTGCAGGAAGCTTTTCAACTTCACGTTGCCGCCTTTTGCTGCTTTCCAAGATAACCCTTGTCTGCAGCGGCACTGGCGTAAGCGGCGGCAGCTGCGACCAAAGCATCGCGCGGCGTGCGTTCGCCTTTCAGCGCGTCGGGCAAAACTTTGCCCACCTCGGCGTGCGCGAGGCTAAAGAATGGCTCACCTGGCCACACCGGTGCACCGGCTTTTTGCGCCACCGCCACGCCTGTTCCAAAGCGTCCCGGACGGTAGACAGAGCGAACCCAAATGGTCAGGTCGTTGCCCTCGCGAACGCTGGCTTCGCTGAGCATGTCCATCATCACCAAGAAGGCGGTTTCGCGTTTGGCAGGATCACGTCTGCTGTTTGTCAAATGGTTCTGCGGCATGACAACGCCGTCCCACCACAAATGCGCCGCGCTGCGTCCGCCAGGCAAGGCCGACGGGGCCGCTGCAAAGCTCATCTTGCCCACCACCTTGGACACTGCCGCGTCGTCCATGCGCGATGCGCGGCTGGCCCACAGCACACCCATCGCGGCGCTGCCTTGTTGCAACTGATTCATCACGTCGTCAGAGTTGCTGGCCAAGGCGTTGGGCGTCATATGCGGCAACACCGAACGCATCAACTCGATGGCATTGACGCCTGCCTCGTTTTGAAAGCTGGGCCGTGCAGATTGCGGCTCGAAAAATCGCCCGCCCAGGCTGGCAAAAATGTTGGTGAATTCGGTAGCGCTGTCAAAGCCTTTGCCGAAGCCTTGGGCCACCGCAAAGCTGATGCTGGGCTCGCGAGCTTTGATCACGGTGGCCGCCCCCAGCATGTCGGCATAGGTGCTGGGCACGGCCAAACGGTGGCGATCAAACAGGTCTTGGCGCAGATAGAGGTTTTGCGTGTTTTGCATGAAAGCGATGGCCATCACTTCGCCGTCCACCCGCACCAGCATGCGTTCTTCCAGCGCATAGCGCGCTCCAAACCTGGCCACCAGATCGGTCAGTGGTTGAAGCTGACGCCGGCTGTACAAATTGCTGAACAAACCCATCGACACCACTGCGGCATCGAACGGCGACGGAGTTTGCGAGGCAAAAGCTTGCTCGGTTTCAACCCGCGCTTGCGGAGTGAGCTTGAATGCCACTTTCAATCCCGGCCGGCCGCACGATTCGGCAATGCGCGCCAAATGTTGAATGGCAGGAAATGAGTTGCCCACGAAGTTGATGTCGCCGCCTGCGGGCAATGCTTTGCAAGCCAACTCTGCATTCGCTTGAGTGGCTGCCAGCAGTCCCAAGCCGCTGCCCAAGAGTTGGCGTCGGTTGATGCTCACGTGGCGGCCCGGCTCGGTATTCGGACGCGCAATTGCGTTGTTGCGTCAAACAAAAAGCAACGTGCCGCGTCTGCTTGCAAACCCATGCGCTGGCCGGCGCGGGCGCGGTAGTCTTTGCCAGCTTTGGCGGTGACTTTGGTGGCGGCCGAGCCCACTTGCAAAGTGACCAATGTGGCGTCGCCGGTCAGCTCGAACGCAAAAACCTCGCCTTGCAGGTGCGCGTGTTCTGTGGCCGCCGCGGTCAAGTCTTCGGCGCGCGCCCCCAACACCACGCCGCGCTGTGTCAGCCGCGCAAAACCGCCCAGTCGCACGCCGGGCGCGGTGAACACCCCGTCCTCCAAATCTCCGGTCAGCAAGTTCATCGGAGGTGAGCCAATGAAGCCGGCCACAAACAAATTAGCGGGGTCGTTGTAGATGGATTCGGGCGTGCCGATTTGCTGAATTTCAGCACGGCTCATCACCACCACGCGGTCGGCCAAGGTCATGGCTTCGATCTGATCGTGCGTCACGTAAATGGTCGTCACGCCCAGGCTGTGGTGCAAGTTTTTCAAGTGCGCCCGCATGCTGACCCGCAACTTCGCATCCAAGTTGCTGAGCGGCTCGTCCATCAAAAAAACCGACGGCTTGCGCACGATGGCGCGCGCCAAGGCCACGCGTTGGCGCTGCCCGCCCGACAACTCTTTGGGCTTGCGCTGCAAGTAGTCGGTGAGCTCAACACGCTCGGCGGCTTGCTGCACAGCGAGTGCGATTTGCGCTGCGCTCATGCCGCGTATGCGCAGCGGAAAGCTGATGTTTTCAGCCACCGTCATGTTCGGGTACAGGCCGTAGCTTTGGAAGACCATGGCCACGTCGCGGTCCTTGGGTTCGAGGTCGTTGACGCAGCGCTCGCCTATCCACACTTCGCCCTCGCTGGGTTCTTCCAAACCCGCCACCATGCGCATGGTGGTGGTTTTGCCGCAGCCCGAAGGTCCGAGAAGAACCAAAAATTCGCCGTCGGCAATGTCCAGCGACATGGGCTGTACCGCCACGGTGGTGCCCCAGCGTTTGACGATGTTCTTGAGTTGGATGCGGG
>JBBRGA010000222.1:0-3421 GCA_038241115.1 Burkholderiales bacterium
CCTCTGAACTCCGTTCGTCCTGAGGTATCGAAGGATGGGCCCTTCCATCCGTTCGCCCTGACCCTCTGAACCCCGTTCGTCCTGAGGTATCGAAGGATGTACCGACGCTCGCTTCCCACACATCTTCGGGTCCGCCGACGGGGTCAGAAGGTTTCCCAGTCGTCGGTGCCTGACTTTGCCGCGGGAGCTGGTGCCGCAGCTGGCGCACGCGCCACGCGGGTTGGGGCGGTGGCCGGCGTGGCGGCGTGTGCGCTGGACTGTGCGCTGGAATGTGCGGCCACCAAAGAAGTGCGCTGCGCAGTGGCGCGCGCAACGGCCTTGGGCTTGGCAATCACCGGTTCGTTGGCGGCGGTTGAGCGGTCCACCGCTCCGCGTCGGCCAACCGCTGTGACGGTGAACACGCCGACGATTTCGGTCAAGCGCGCTGCCTGCTGCTTCAGGCTCTCGGCCGCGGCCGCGCTCTGTTCTACCAAGGCCGCGTTCTGCTGCGTCGCCCGGTCCAGCTGAGCCACCGCTTCGCCGACCTGGCCGATGCCGAGCGCCTGCTCGGAAGTGGCGCTGGAAATGCCGCCCACCAGCTCGCTGACTTTTTTGGCCTGCGCGACGATTTCGGTCATCGACGTGCCGGTGGCGTTGACTTGCCGCGCGCCGACTTCGACCTGCTCGACGCTGGCGCCGATCAGTGACTTGATCTGGCGCGCTGCTTCGGCCGAGCGTCCGGCCAGGCTGCGCACTTCGCTGGCCACCACCGCGAAGCCGCGGCCTTGTTCACCGGCGCGTGCCGCTTCCACGGCCGCGTTCAGCGCCAGGATGTTGGTCTGGAAGGCGATGCCGTCGATGACGCCGATGATGTCGGAGATCTTGCGCGACGACGCCGCGATGCCCTGCATGGTCTCGACCACGGTGCCCACCATTTCGCCGCCCTTGACGGCCGACGCCGACGCACCGGCGGCCAGTTGGTTGGCCTGTCCTGCTGTGGTGGCGTTGGCTTTGACGGTGCCCGACAGTTGCTCCATCGACGCGGCGGTTTGCTCCAGGTTGCTGGCCTGCTGCTCGGTGCGCTGGCTCAGGTCGAGGTTGCCGGCGGCGATTTCGGCGCTGGCTGTTTCAATTGAATTTGCGGCCTGCGTGACCTCTTCCATGGCCTTGGACATTTTGTCGATGGCGCGCTTCAGCGACACGCCGGTGGGTGTGCTGACTTCAATGCCGTCGGTGTTCAGGCTGATGACTTCGCCCTGGTCGAGGTTGCGAACCAGCTCGGTCAGCTCTGACGATTCAATCGCGGCCGAGCGCAGGGCCATGGCCAGAAAAATCTCGACGCCGGTCTGCGCCACCACATACACCGCATGCATCAGTGTCTTCAAGAAATTGGCCTCTGGCGTGCAGTACACGCCGAAGCCTGCCGCCTGCAGCCGGTCAAAGGCAATGTGGTGCACTGCGAACAGGCCGGCCGCCAGAACGATGGGTCGCCAATCGCGGTAGATCAGCAACAAGCCGAGCAACACAAACACGCCGAAGTGGTAGTCGATGGTGCCGCGGCCCAATTGGATGTGCAGCGCCACCATCGCCACGTTGCAGGCTGTCAGCCCAACCCAACCCAGCGCCGTGCCGCGCCCCAGCCCGAACGCCGCCAGCCCCAGGCCGAGGATGGACGCACCCCCGACCAAGGCCGTGCCCATGCTGCCGTGGAACTGGCCGATGGCCAACGCCGCCGCGGCCGATGCGAGCAGGGTGATGACGAGGATCAGGTCGCCGGTGCGCGCGATCTGGGTCAGGTCAAGCCCCTTCGCATTGTTCTCTGTGAGGTTTGTGGTGGTCATGGTGGTGCTTTCTGCGCGGCAGGTTGGGGGGCATCAATAAAGAATGTGGTCTTTTTGCTTTCGGCAGATTGGCGAAAAAATGAAGGCACTGGACTGGCAATCTGCTGTGATCGAACAAGGCCGCGAATGTGCCGCAACTTTGGTCAACGGCGGCCGCACACCCCACGCATACTCGCGATGGGTCGCAGCCACGGTTGCTTTTTGAAACCAGCCCGTATCCATCACCCGACATGAACCCGTCCGACAGATGCCATGAACAAAACTTTTTCTGAACCAGACCTCATTGATACGTTGGAGCTTCTGACTGAGGCCGAACTCGATGCGCTGGACTTCGGTGTGATCAAGATGAGCGCGGACGGCCGTGTGGTGGGCTACAACCGTTATGAGTCCGACGCCGCAGGGCTCAGCCGCGAACGCGTGCTGACCCGCAATTTTTTCACGCAAGTTGGGCCGTGCACCGACAACGCGCTGGTCGCCGGCCGGTTTCGCGATGCGATTGAACTCGACGCCCAGTTTGATTACGTGTTCACCCTGCGCATGAAGCACACGCCCGTGCGCCTGCGCATGCTGAAAGCGGCTCGGGCTGCGTCGATGTACTTGCTCGTGCAGCGCTGAGCCCAGATGTGACGCCGCAAACATGACGCCGCAAACATGACGAACTAGGCCAGCCGATGACCACAGACACCACACGTGTGGACGCCAGCGACTCGTTGCTGAGCTTTCTGTACCAAATTCCGGTGGCGGTGCTGCGCATGGACGCGCAGGGTTGCATCGACTTGGTCAACCCGCGTGCGGCGAGCTTGCTTGCCGTTTTGGGGTTGCCGTTTCGGGCTGACGACGGCTTGAACTTGCTGCACGCGCTTGACGCCAAGCTCGCCGCCCAAGTGGCGCAACACATCCAAACGCCCGACACGATCGCGTCTCAGCTGCCCGTGGTTCGCTTGGGCCTGGACGGCGCCACGTATCACCTGTCGGTGACTGTCACGGTGGTGGAGCCCGGTGTGTGCATGCTCACGCTGCAAGACCATTCGCAGTCGAAAGCCGCCGAAGAGGCCCGAAACATCAGCGACCGCCGCTACCGTGACCTCATCGAGATCATCCCGGCGGGTGTGGTGGTGCACGGGGCGGCGTCAGAAATTTTGCTGGCCAACCCGGAAGCCTCGCGCTTGCTGGGCCTGAGCATCGAGCAACTGCAGGGGCGCGACGCGGTGGATCCGCGCTGGCATTTTGTCTACGAAGATGGCAGCACCATGCCGCTGTCGGACTACCCGGTCAATCAGGTAATGGCCAGCCGCACCGAACTGCACAACTTCGTGCTGGGGGTGTGTCAGCCGGCGCAAGCCGACGTTGTGTGGGTGCTGTGCAATGCGTATCCGCGGCTCACGGTCGATGGCCAGGTGGCGGAGGTCGTCGTCAGCTTCAACGACATCAGCCACATCAAGCAGGCCGAGACTGAACTTCAAAATTCCGAGGAGCGCTTTCGCCTGATGCTGCGCGGCTCGAACGACGCGCCGTGGGACTGGGATGTGCTGCGCAGCTCGGTGTATTACTCGCCGCGCTGGCGCGAAATGCTGGGCCTTGAGGCAAAGGCAGAGACTGCC
>JBBRGA010000223.1:0-3421 GCA_038241115.1 Burkholderiales bacterium
CAGCACCGCCAAGCCGCGCTGCACATAGCCGCTGGTGAAGCTGAGCATGGGCTCGGGCTGCACCGAGGCGTCTGGCACCGGCGTGCACACCGTCACGCCGTGGCGGTCCATGTACTTCAGCAAGCGGCACACGTAACGCGCCGTGAGGTCGGCCTTCAGCGTCCAACTGGCGTTGGTGTAGCCCATGGTGTTGGCGAGATTGGGCAGGCCGCCTTGCATCAGGCCTTTGTAGACCATGCCCTGCGTCAAATCTGCCGTGTGCCCGTCCAGGCTGATCTTGACGTCGCCCAGCACATTCATCTGCAAGCCGGTGGCGCTGACGATCAGGTCGGCCGGCAGTTCCTGGCCCGACGCCAGACGGATGCCGTGTTCGGTGAAGCACTCGATCTGATCGGTGACCACCGCCGCGCTGCCGGCACGCAGACTGGTAAACAGGTCGCCATCAGGCACCAGGCACAGACGCTGATCCCAGGGCTTGTAGCTGGGTTTGAAATGGCGCTCGACGTCGATGTTCGGGCCCACCGCCGCGCGCACCATCTCGGTGATGCGTTGCTGGGCCTGCTGCGGGTATTTGCGCGCCAGCCGGTAAAAGTACATGCCGATGAACACGTTCTTGGCGCGCACTGCTGCGTAGGCAAGACGCGCCGGCAACCAGCGCTTCAGGGCCTGCGCAATCGGGTCGACCGCCGGTCGCGCCACCACGTAGGTGGGCGAGCGTTGCAGCATCGTCACGTGGGCGGCGGTCTTGGCCAGTTCGGGCACCAAGGTGACGGCAGTGGCACCGCTGCCGATCACCACCACCCGCTTGCCCGCGTGGTCCAGCCCGGCCGGCCAGAACTGCGGATGAACCAGCCTGCCCTGGAAGCGTTCCTGGCCCGGGAAATGTGGCTGGTAGCCCTGCGCATAGTTGTAGTAGCCGGCGCAGAACAGCACAAAACGCGCACGGATCGACAGCGGGGTGCGTCCGTCGCTGCGATCGATGCTCAACAACCAGTGGCCGTGCTCGGCCGACCAGTCGGCTGCCACCACACGGTGGCCGTAGCGGATGTGCGGCGCGATGCCTTCTTCGGCGGCAGTTTCTTGCACATAGCGCAGGATGGCCGGGCCATCGGCAATGGCCTTGGCGTCGCGCCACGGCTTGAACTCATAGCCCAGCGTGTACATGTCAGAGTCCGAGCGCACACCGGGGTAGCGAAAAAGGTCCCAGGTTCCGCCCATCGCGGCGCGCGCCTCCAGCAGCGTGAAGCTTTTGCCGGGGCAAGCGCGTTGCAAGTGCACCGCCGCGCCGACACCCGACAGGCCCGCACCGATGATCACCACGTCCAGCATTTCGGGCTGCGTGCGGCGCTGGGCTTCGCGCAAAAAGCGCGCGGCAGCGGCGATCGAACGCCGCGCCTCCGGCAGGAGGTGCAGGTTTTGCCACACATGCGGCACGCCGGGAAACACCTGCAACTCAACGCTGACACCAGCCTCGCGAGCTTTTTGCGCCAGCCGCAGCGAGTCGTCGCGCAGGCATTCAGATTCGCCCACATGCAGCAACAGCGGCGGCAGGCCCGCCAGGTCGCCCAACAGTGGCGAGGCCAGCGGCTGGGTCGGGTCGGCACCTTGCAGATAGGCATCGGCTAAGTTGTGCAGGTGTGCGCCTTGAAACATCGCGTCGCGGTCGGCATTCAGCGTGACAGACGGGCTGCCGCCGCTGAGGTCGGTGCTGGGCGAGAACAGCGCGGCAGCATCGGGCAGTCGCTCGCCAGCGTCACGCAGAGTCAACATCAGGCCGAGTGCGAGATTGCCGCCAGCGCTGTCGCCCGCCACTACCAAGCGGCCGGTGGCGGGATCGGCGCGCAGCGCGCGGTATGCCGCCTGCACATCGTCAGGTGCTGCCGGGAAAGCATGCTCCGGTGCCAGGCGGTAGTTGGGCACGAACACGCGCAATCCTCGAAGCGCCAATGCCGCGGTGATGGGCCGGTGTGTTCGCGCCGAGCAGCCGATGAAGCCGCCGCCGTGCAGGTAAAGCAGAGTCGCCGTAGGGGCCACGGCGGGGTTCAGCGCTTCCACCCACTCGCCGGCGATGCCGCCGACAACAGCGTCGGTGTAGCGAACGCCGCGCGGCGCGGGAAGCGCTTGGCTGAACACGCGCCGCACACGCGCCACATCGCTCATGTCACCGAGTTGCGGTTTGATGCGGCGACGCACGACGGAGGCGGCGATGCGGGTGGGCAAACTGACTTGCATGCGGGTCCTGAGCTTTTCGGTCGTTCGGCGCATTCCGCGGCCATCGGTACCAGCATCGGCATCGGCACACGCAGCGGCACCGGCGCCGTGCGCCGCCCGCGCAGCAGACGCGCTGCGCAGCGGCGCGGCTGGTTGATTACTTCGCGGCCACCTGACCGCGAATTTCTCCGCCTTTGTTGGCAGCGGTGTGAACGTTGACGTACCACTTGCCGGCCATGACGTCAGCGACCTGCGCGGCGGTGAGCGTGGCCTTGCCTTCGATCGGGCTTGCGGCGCTGGCAAAACCCAGCACCACACCGGCGTTTGCACCAGCAGCCGCCGGACCGTGGAAGTGGGCCGCAGTGGCCGGTCCCGTCAACGCGGTGTAGGTGATTTTCCAGGTCAGCTCGCTGGTGTCTTTGTTCAGCGTTGCCGTCATTGCGCCGCTGCCAGCGGTGGTAACAGCGGGAACTTCCGCGGCGCCGGTGAGCGTGGCGGCGAAGGCCACAGTGTTGGAAGCGGTCATGCTGCCGCAGCCAGCAAGCGACACGGTGGCGGCTAAAAGTGCGATTCGCAGGGTTTGGGAAAAATTGATCATGGCGTTATGGACAAGTTGAGGGGGCTTGATAATGCACGCTTCGCGGAACCGGCGTTGGCCTGCGAGGGCAATGACACCCGGCAAACCCATCAGGCGACTCAAAGATCACGCCGACATCGCCCGCTGCCTGATTTCATCCATCACTTGCACCATGCGTTCCACCTTGGCCGCCGGGAACAATCCCTCAGGGCCCTGGTGGGCTGGCGGCGAGAAACGGCGACTGATGAAATGTTCGGACAAGGGCGCGACCTTTGGTCCGTCGCTGGTCGTCAGGTCGGAAGATCACGGGGTCTCAGCGCACCGGTATAAGCCCTACCACCAAAATCAAACAACCCAAGCCTCAGACAGACAAAAGGGTTAGCGCGCCGTAGCGTGCTAACCCTCGTCTTTACTGGTGCGGCTGGCAGGAATTGAACCCACGACCCCTTGGTTCGTAGCCAAGTACTCTATCCAACTGAGCTACAGCCGCTGAGCCCTGCACTATAACATTTGAAAACTGCGTTTACGGGGCTGATCCGTCACACGATGCGAGCAGCTTTTTGATAGTGCTGCGAAGCGGTCTCGGTTTGGTCTTGGTGCTCGGCAATGCGGGCCAGCGTCAGGTGGGCCTGA
>JBBRGA010000224.1:0-3356 GCA_038241115.1 Burkholderiales bacterium
TGCCACAAGGCGCGGCGTTCAACATCATGAAACTGTCGGTTGTCGCGGGCGAGCGCAGTGCAGCGATGTTGCCCGCAACATTGCCCGCCAAACTCTCCGAGGTGCGCCCGATTCGCACGCAGGGCGCGTCCGAGCGCAAGATCGAACTGTCGATGAACGGCATGCGCTTTTTGATCAACGGGCGGACCTTTGCCCTGAACGAAATCGCGTTCGACGTGAAGCGCGGTGCGGTTGAAATTTGGCGCATCGACAACCCCGCGCTCGGCATGCCGCACCCCATGCACATACACGGCTTTTCCTTCCAGGTGGTCGAGCGCCTGAACAGCCCGAGCCAGGTGTCGACGGGCGCACGCTTCGGTCGCGGGCGGCTGGTGAGTGACCTGGGCTGGAAAGACACGGTGCTGGTGTGGCCGGGAGAAACCGTCAGGATTGCAATCGATTTTGCGCACGACTTTGCGGGTGACCAGGCCTACGTCTTTCACTGCCACAACCTGGAGCACGAGGACGGCGGCATGATGATCAATTACCGCGTGACTGCGTGAAGACACTCGCAGCCCCTCACCGCATCGATGCCTCGGTGCTATCACCACCGACCACGATCACAATAAATGCGAGCCGCATTGAGACAGTGGGAATGAGTAACCGGCGACGGCTTGAAGCCGCGATCTCTCGATGGGAAAACGATGGAGGCGCGTTGGCGCAAGGGATGCAAGCGAGGTTGTCGCAACCCGCTGCGCCAGCCGAAGCATCTCAATCGGTGAGCACCGAATTCGAGCACTTGCGCGTTCGCGTGATCGCGCTGGAGAACCTACTGATCTCGATGCTCGCGCGAGCACCCCACGAGGAACTCGGACTGTGCATCGAGATGGCCGCTTTCATTTCCCCGACGCCTGGTTTCACCCACCATCCCAGAACCCTCGGTGCGGCGACCCAAATGCTTCACCTTCTGGATCGAGCCCGGCACTTTCAGGGCTGGGTCGAAGGTGACGCCCTTTTCTAACGACTCTGAAACGCGCCGCTGTCAGCTCAAAGCCGTGGCATCGCGGTCAAGCAGCGCTTTGCGTTGTTCGTATTGCTAAGGCGCAATTTCACCGCTGGCGAGGCGCCGCTTCAACACTTCAAGTGGTGTCTCGCGCGGGCGCTGGCGTTTAGCGCTCGGGCTGCCCCAACCGTAAAACACCAGGACGCCAATCAACGCCACCCAAAAGAACCACCACAGGCCGTGCATGCCGCCCAGAAGTAACCATTGTCGTAAAACATATTCATCTCCTTCAGTGCTGAGTCAACTGTGCGACGCCCCTGACCAAGGCGGCCTTCACTTTTTCCAGCCGCGCGCGAACTTCATGGGCAACAACACGCGCGACCTCCGGATTCGTGGTCGTCCGCAGCACCGCCACTGGGTCCATGAAGGCAACCACCAGTTGACCGTCTGTCTATTGGCGAACAACAACATTGCAAGGCAGCAACAAGCCAATATCAAGCTCCGCGCTCAGAGCGCGATGGGCCAGTGGCGGATTGCAGGCACCCAGAATCCGATAGGGTCGCCCTTCAATGCCAAGCTTGGCATTCATCGTGGCCTGCACGTCAATTTCAGACAGGATTCCGAAGCCTTCGGACTTCAGGGCCTCGGTCACTTTGGCGACCGTCGAGGCGAAGTCCTGCTTGAGCAGAACGCAGTGGAATCCGTAAGCGGAAGTGGTGGGCGCAAAGGCGGTGCTGGGGGCAGTGCTCATGACAGCCCTCTTACTTCACGGCAGGCGCGTTGGGCATGCGGTCGGCCATCATGTCCATCATCATTTGCATCGCTGTCATGTGGTCGGCCATCATTTGATGGCGTTTGGCCATGTCGGCCGACATGGCCTTGCCATCGCCCATGCCGCCCATGCCAGTCATGCCAGTCATGCCACCCGCAGCGCCCATGCCTTGCATGCCCGGCATCTCTTTCATCATCGCCATGCCGTCTTGCATCGCCTTCATGTGGTCGGCCATCAGAGCCTGACGTTCTGCGGGCGTCTTGGCGTCCATCATTTTTTGGTGCATGTCCTGCATGGCTTTCATGCGGGGCTGCATCGCGGCCATGGGTGCCATTGCTGCCATGCCCGGCATGCTGGACGAAGTCGGGGCAGCGCTCATACCGTCGGGGTTTGCACATGCGGTGGCAAGGCTGACAACAGACAAAGCAAAAGTCGTGCGAATTGCATTCATGTTGAACTCCTGAAGGGTTGTTTACGGTCCAAGTGTGAATTTGTCCTGTTCGTACATCAACGGACCACAGCTAAAAGCTACGCTGATCGAGCGCTGCGGTCTGTGCGCCAACGCACATGCACCGGCGGCAACGCTTCAAGTAACTCGGGGCTTTTTCCGGGTTCGATAGACCCACCAGATGGCCGCGCCAAGAGCGGCGTAGTTGAGGGCCAGCATCCAGGGTGTGTTCCAAGCTATGCCGTCGAAGCCTTGCTGGGTGATTGGGTACAGCACCGGCACGGCGTAGTAGTCGGCCGAGTGCGTGAACACGTCGATGATGATGTGCGACCACCAGCCCAGCAGTGGAATCCAAAGCGAGCGCCTGACCGCCCAAAGCAACAACGTGACCACGCCCGCCACGACAGCGCTGTGCATGACGCAGTGCAAGTGGTGCGACAGGAAATTCACCATGGCCGGGAGTTCAGGCTCTTGGCCCGGAAGCGCGACGGCATAAGACAGCACAGCGTCCCACCCACCTTTTCCGAAGACCCACCAAGCCACGATGGGCAGCAAGTGCGCGACATCGGGCAGCGCCGCCCACACCAGCGTTGCCACGGCCGCTTGACGCGGAATCGGCCTGCGGCGGCTCAACAACGCCACGCCGACGCCGGCCCACACGGTGTGCGCAACGATGTCCATGCGGGTAGTTTGAACGACTGAGCCGGCGGCGGGTGATGACGTTCATCGCCGCGCGGCACGTTTGTGCTGCAGGTGTTGCGTCACCACATTCGTGGGGCATGTATTGAGTCACAACGTGCGTGGTGCATGTAATGAATCACCACGTTCGTGGTGCATGTGATGAATCACCACGTTCGTGGTGCTTGGGGTACGCCACCGCACAGACGCTTCTGCTGCCAGACCGTACTGTTCCCGATTTCGCCACGACCGCGCCTGCGCACGGCCTGAACGCCCGACTTCATCGAAGGAAACTTGCATGACCCACAAGCAGTCAACCGTCGCTGTTTTCCAAACCCACGCATCGGTCGCGGCGACCCGTGTTGCACGGCACGCCAGTGTTGCCTCGATGCAGGGCGCCAGATGAATGCCCTTGCACCCGCCGCTCGAAAATTTCTGCTTGCAGTGGTGGTCGCCTTCGGCTTTTCCGGCTGCGG
>JBBRGA010000225.1:0-3326 GCA_038241115.1 Burkholderiales bacterium
GCGCTAATTTTTCCCCCTCCAGCAGGAGGGAACAACAAAAATTCGTTTGTCAGCAGGAATTTTTCAAATGCCCTCATCCCTTCAACACGCGCGCCTCAGCGCCTGCCAATACACCGCCAACTTCGCTGACGCGCACCCGCCACTCACCCCCGGCCAAGCGCAAATTGAAGCCGAGCGCTGTTACTACTGTTTTGATGCGCCTTGCATCACCGCGTGCCCCACAGGCATCGACATTCCGTCGTTCATCCGCCGCATCAGCGAAGACAACCTTCGCGGCGCGGCGCGGTCTATCTTGGAGGCCAATGTGTTTGGCGGCATGTGCGCCCGCGTGTGCCCCACTGAAGTGCTGTGCGAACAGGCCTGCGTGCGCAACACCAATGAAGACAAGCCGGTGGAAATTGGCCTGCTGCAACGCCACGCCACCGACGCTTACTTTGCCAAACCCGGCGCGCCGCTGTTCAGCCGCGCCGCCTCCACTGGCAAGCGCGTCGCGGTGGTCGGCTCGGGCCCTGCGGGCTTGTCGTTTGCACACCGCGCCGCGCTGCTGGGTCATGAGGTCGTGGTGTTTGAAGCACTGCCGAAGTCGGGCGGCTTGAATGAATACGGCTTGGCGACTTACAAAACGGTGGAGGACTTTGCGCAGCGCGAAATTGAGTGGTTGTTGTCGATCGGCGGCATCACCATCGAGCACGCCGTGAAGCTGGGCGAGCAAATTACCTTGGCCGGTTTGAGTGCCGAATTTGACGCGGTGTTTTTGGCCATGGGCTTGGGCGGCGTGAATGCGCTGGGCATGGCTGAAGAATCGCTAGACGGCGTGGGCAACGCGGTCGAGTTCATCGCGGGCCTGCGTCAGGCCGCGTCACCTGCCGACGTGCCAGTGGGCAAACACGTGGTGGTGCTTGGCGGCGGCATGACGGCCATCGACGCCGCGGTGCAGTCCAAAAAACTCGGCGCAGAACAAGTCACCATTGTTTACCGACGCGAGCAAGCGCAAATGCCGGCGTCGCAGCATGAGCAGCAATGGTCACAAACCAACGGCGTGACGATTCGAACCCACGGCGTTTTGAAGTCGCTGCAATCAGAAGGCGGGCAAGTCGCGGCTGCCACCTTTGCCAGCGTGGCTGAGGTGAACGGCAAGCTGACTGAAACCGGCGCCAGTTTCACGCTGGCCGCCGACATGGTGCTCAAAGCGATAGGTCAAACCTTGGTTGAAGCCGACTTCGGCGCTGCCACCTTGAAGCTCACCAAAGGCCGCATCGCGGTGGACACGCAAGGCCGCACTTCGCTGCCATTGGTGTGGGCGGGCGGCGACTGCACACACGGCGGAAAAGACCTGACGGTAGAAGCCGTCGAGCACGGAAAAATTGCCGCGCAAGCGATGCACAGCAGTTTGATGGGCGCGCCTTCCTTCACCCGCGAACGCGTGATCGCCTGATCTCGACAAGAGGCGTAAGCCGCACGCTGCGAAAGCCTTCGACACCTCATGCCGAACGGGGCAGGGGCAAGAAGTGCGAATTCAAATCCAACGAAAAAATTACACAGGCAAACACCATGGCCAACCTCAGCACCACCTTCGCAGGGATCAAGAGTCCCAACCCGTTCTGGCTCGCGTCAGCCCCGCCCACTGACAAGGAAATCAACGTCGTGCGCGCCTTTGAGGCAGGCTGGGGTGGGGTGGTGTGGAAGACTTTGGGCGAAGCGGGGCCGCCTGTGGTGAATGTGAACGGCCCGCGCTATGCGGCGATGTATTCGCAAGACCGACGCCTGATTGGTTTCAACAACATCGAGCTCATCACCGACCGTCCGCTGGAAGTGAACCTGGCTGAGATCAAGCGTGTGAAACGCAATTGGCCCGACCGCGCCATGGTCGTGTCCATCATGGTGCCGTGCGAAGAACAGGCGTGGAAAGCCATTTTGCCGATGGTGGAAGACACCGGTTGCGACGGCATCGAACTCAACTTTGGTTGCCCGCACGGCATGAGCGAGCGCGGCATGGGCTCGGCCGTGGGCCAGGTGCCGGAGTACATCGAAATGGTCACGCGCTGGTGCAAGCACTACACGCATCTGCCGGTGATCGTGAAGCTGACGCCCAACATTGCCGACATCAAACCGCCCGCATTGGCGGCGCATCGCGGCGGGGCCGATGCGGTGTCGCTTATCAACACCATCAACTCGGTGATGGGCGTTGATCTGGATTCGCTGCTGATCTACCCCAACACCGGCGGCACCGGCTCGCACGGCGGCTACTGCGGCCCGGCCGTCAAGCCGATTGCGCAAAACATGGTGGCCGAAATTGCGCGCACGCCGGAAATGGCGGGCCTGCCGATCTCCGGCATCGGCGGCGTGGCCACCTGGCGCGACGCGGCCGAGTACATCGCGCTGGGTTGCGGCAATGTGCAGGTGTGCACCGCCGCCATGACCTACGGCTTCAAGATCGTGCAAGACATGTGCAGCGGCCTGAGCGAATACATGGACGAAAAAGGGTTTGAAAGCATTGATTCCTTCAAAGGCCGCGCGGTGCCTTCCATCGTCAACTGGAATCAGCTCAACCTGAACCACATCACCAAGGCCGCCATCAACCAAGACCTGTGCATTCAATGCGGCCGCTGCCACGTGGTCTGCGAAGACACCTCGCACCAGGCCATCACCGCCATGAAAGACGGCAAGCGTCACTTTGAAGTGATCGACGCCGAATGCGTCGGCTGCAACTTGTGCGTGGCGGTGTGCCCGGTGCCGCAGTGCATCAGCTTGCATGCCTTGAAGCCGGGCCAAACCGATGAGCGCACCGGCCAGTTGGTCAGCGCCAAGTACGCGAACTGGACAACGCACGTAAATAATCCGGCACGAACTTCGCTTACCGTCTGACTGTGAATTCTTCCCTACCAGCCACCGTCCAAGTTCAAGACGTCTCGGTCGTCTACCCGTCCAAAGAAAACACCGTCACCGCACTAAACCGCGTCAGCCTTGACATTGCCGAGGGTGAATTCATTTCGCTCATCGGTCCGTCAGGCTGCGGCAAAACCACTTTGCTGCGGGTGATCGCCGACTTGGAGCAGGCCACTTCGGGCAGCGTTCGTGTCAATGGGATGCGCTCTGAAGAAGCACGCTTGAAACGCGCCTACGGCTATGTGTTTCAAGCGCCTGCGCTGTTCCCTTGGCGCACGGTGTTGGCCAACGTGTGCTTGCCACTGGAGATCAACGGGCTCGACAAAACCAAGGCCTTTGAGGTGGCGATGGCGCAGCTGGCCAATGTCGGCTTGAAAGGCTTTGAGGGCAAGTACCCGTGGCAGTTGTCGGGCGGCATGCAGCAGCGCGTGTCGATCGCG
>JBBRGA010000226.1:0-3288 GCA_038241115.1 Burkholderiales bacterium
TTCATGGTGAATTCCTGACCTTCCGCCTGGGCGCGGAGGAGTACGGGATCGACATCCTGAAGGTGCAGGAAATCCGGTCGTATGAGTTGCCCACGCGCATCGCCAATGCGCCTGCCTTCATCAAAGGCGTGGTCAATTTGCGCGGCGTGATCGTGCCCATCGTCGACCTGCGCATCAAGCTGAACTGTGAATCGGTTCAGTACACCGACCTGACCGTGGTGATCGTGCTCAACGTCAAAGGCCGCGTGGTCGGCACAGTCGTCGATTCGGTGTCGGACGTGTTGCAGCTTACCGACGACGCCATCAAGCCGGCGCCCGATTTGTCGTCGGCGGTGGACTCCAGTTTCATCACCGGCATTGGCTGCGTGAAAAACGGCGAAGAACAACGCATGTTGATCTTGATGGACATCGAAGCGCTGATGAGCAGCGAGGAGATGGGCCTCATCAACAGCATTGAGTAACCACTGCTGCACGCGCACAAGCCGTGCTTCAGCAACCAAACATTCCGCGACCTATGAACCTCAAAAACTTATCGATCAAAGCGCAGTTGGCTTGGGGCTTTGGCCTGCTCAGCGTTGGCATGCTGGCGATTTCTTTGATTTCGCTGAGAGCGCTTCACAACGCAGACGCCAAGTTTGATCTGTACGCCAAAGACATCGCCAAGCGCGAGAACCTGGCCACCAGTTTTCGCAGTGCGGTTTTTCGCCGTGCCATTGCGGCGCGCAACCTGATCTTGGCAACGGCGCCAGCCGATCGCGAAGCAGAAAAGGCGGCGGTGACGGAGGCGCACGAAGAGGCGCAAACCCGACTCGCCGCCCTGAAAGACAGTGTCAAAACGTCGCAAGAGAAGTCCGAGGTGTTCGCCAAATTGGTGGCCGAAATCGACCGCGTCGAAGCGGCCTACAGCCCAGTGGCGTTGGCCATCGTCAAGCTCAGCCTCGACGGCAAAACCGCCGAAGCCACCGACAAGATGAACCGCGAATGCAAGCCGTTGTTGGCGGCGTTGAAGACCGCGTCAGATTCATACATCAAATACACAACCGACCTGACCACCACCAGTCTGGCCTCTGAGCGGGCCACTTTCGAGACCGCACGATGGGCCCTGCTGGCATCCAGCGCACTGGGACTGTTGACGGCACTCGGCATGGGTTTTCTCATCACCCGGAATTTGCGCAACGCCTTGGGCGCTGAACCTGCCAGCCTGGGTGCCACTGTCAAGCAAGTGGCTGACGGCGACCTGAGCCACATCGCCAGCGCCGACCACGCTCCACCCGGCAGCGTGTTGGAGTCCATCGGCCAGATGCAAGGCAACTTGGTGAATTTGATCGGCAAGGTTCGCTTTTCAGCCGAATCCATTTCTAACTCCAGCGCGGAAATCGCTAGCGGCAATCTGGACCTGAGCCAACGCACAGAGCAGCAAGCCAGCGCGCTGGAACAAACCGCTGCGTCGATGGAACAACTCGGCAGCACCGTTCGGCAAAACGCCGACAACGCCCGCCAGGCCAATCAATTGGCGATGGGCGCCAGCACCGTGGCCGTCAAAGGCGGCGAGGTGGTGAACCAGGTGGTGACCACCATGAAGGGCATCAACGATTCATCGAAAAAGATTGCCGACATCATCAGCGTGATCGACGGCATTGCCTTCCAGACCAACATCCTTGCGCTGAATGCTGCCGTTGAAGCTGCCCGTGCCGGTGAGCAAGGCCGCGGCTTTGCGGTGGTGGCCAGCGAAGTGCGCAGCTTGGCGCAGCGCAGCGCCGAGGCCGCCAAAGAAATCAAGGGCCTGATCAGCACCAGCGTCGAGCGGGTGGGAGAAGGCACGGCCTTGGTCGACCAGGCCGGTGTGACGATGACCGAGATCGTCAGCGCCATCAAACGCGTGACCGACATCATGGGCGAGATCAGTGCAGCGAGCACCGAGCAAAGCGCCGGTGTGGCCCAAGTGGGCGAAGCCATCACCCAAATGGACAGAGCCACGCAGCAAAACGCCGCACTGGTGGAGCAAAGCGCCGCCGCGGCCGAAGGCCTGCGCGCACAGGCCCAGCAAATGGTGCAAGCGGTGTCGGTGTTCAAGCTGAATGCCAGCGCCGAGGCTGCGAGCCTGAACCGTGTGCAGACGCATCAGCCCGGCTCCAGTTCCAATTCAAGTTCCAGCTTCACCCGCCCTGGCCCGCCGGCGGCCAAAGGCAAACAAATCAAGTCAGAGCCGCCCGTGCTGGTGAGCGAGGTGTCACCGTCAACCCTGGAACGCCGCAGCCCCAACCGCGCCAAGAATGTGACGCGTCCCGACTTCACCGCCAAAAACTCAGCGCCGACGAGTGCGCCGGCGGCAAAGACAGGAACCGACGAGTGGGAATCCTTCTAGGCTTCCACCACCGAGCGGCGGTCGGAGGTGCGCAGGCTCAAACCTCGGCCGCCTGACGCAAGGTTTGCATCACCGGCCTGCGCAGCACTTCGCGCAGGCCCCACCAGCCCGCTGCCAAGGCCAGCAGCGCACCCGCCGCGCCGCCTGCCAAGGGCACCCACAGCGCGGGATTCCAGCTGAACTCGAACACATAACGCGCCAAGGCCCAGCCTATGGCCATGGCCGCCAGCGATGCCAGCACCCCGGCCAGCGCGCCGACGCCCAACAGTTCGGCGCGTTGCACTTGCGCCAACAGCTTGCCGCTGGCACCAAGCGCGCGCATCACCGCAAACTCGCGTGAGCGCGCCTCGCGCGTGGCCGTGATTGCCGCAAACAGCACCACCAGCCCGGCCGCCAAAGTAAAGCCGAACAAAAACTCCACCGCTCGCACCACTTGGTCGAGAACGCGCTGAATTTGTCCGATGGACGCCGAGATGTCGACGTTGGTGATGTTGGGAAACTCCCGGCTCAGGGCGTTGTCAAAGCTGCTGCTGGGCGCGTCTACGGCCGCGTTTGCAGGATTTGCCGCGTTTGCCCCGGGAGCCGCCACAGCCGGAGCCTTGAAAGCAGCGATGTAGGTGAGCGGTGCGTCTTGCATTTGTGCGGTGGGGAACATCACAAAGAAGTTAACGCGCATCGAGCCCCAGTCGACCTTGCGAAAACTGGTGATGCGGCCCTCGGCGCTCTGGCCGGCAAGGTCGAACTTCATGGTGTCGCCCAGCTTCAGGCCCAGGGTTTTGGCCAAGCCTTCTTCGACGCTGAGGCCGCCGGCTTCGTCGGGTGTCCACACGCCGCCGCTGACGATGTTGTGGGCCGGCAGCTGCGCCGCGTGGCTCAGGTTGAACTCGCGCTCGACCATGCGCTTGGCGCGGTCGTCAGCCATG
>JBBRGA010000227.1:0-3266 GCA_038241115.1 Burkholderiales bacterium
CAGCAAGTAGATGTCTTCGCCCAGACGGTAAGCACGCGTGGTGGGTACAAATAGGCCGCCCTCGGTGAACAAGGGAATGAAGGCGGCGTACAAAGCGCCCTTCTCTCGGAACACCAACTGAATGACGCTGGGACGCGGACCTGCGGACGCCGGAACCACCGCGCCAGACGCTGAAGGCTTGGCAGTCAACCCTGACTGTCCACCGGTCAGCGGGATCAGTGAAAGTGGGCTGTCTAAATTTGCGCGGATGGTGTCGTCACTCATGCGGTTAGTTTACAGACACCGCACTTGACAAACGGGCCGAACCACCTTCCAAAGCCACTCGCGCTCGGGCCACCAAAGCCTCAACCATCAAGCCCACGTTCCACGGGTGCTCGGCATGGCGAACCTGGGCTTGCAGTTCAACTGCCCACGCATTCAGCACGCTCAAAGAGGCTGGCGCGGCCAAAGCCGACTCGGCAAAGTAACGCGGCGCGGTGCCCACGGCCAAGCGCTGCAAGTCGTGACACAGCTTTTGCATCATGTCGATGACACGCGGCAGCGGCCACGCGGCCAGCGCACCTACATCACCGCGCGCCAACTGTTTGGGCAAGCCGGCCCATGTCGCGCCACTGATGCCCTCGCCCGACCACAGCAAAGCCTCTTGCGGCTGACCGCCAGTGGCCGCCAAAAGCACTTCTGCTTGGTCTACCCCTTGCGACGTCAACCAGTTCACAGCGACCTGTGCATCGGGCAAACCCAGAGGCACTGTCTGACAGCGGCTGCGTATCGTGGGCAGCAGCATTTCAGGGGCGGAGGTGCTGAGTAGCAAACGCGAGTTGCCTGCGGGCTCCTCCAGTGTTTTCAGTAACGCGTTGCTTGAAGCCAGATTCATGCGCTCTACCGGATGCAGCACCACCACCTTGCCGCGACCGCGTGCCGATGTGGTCTGCGCAAAGGCGATGGCCAAGCGCACTTCGTCGATGCGAATGTCTTTGCTGGGTTTGCGCTTGCCAGCTTTGTCTGTGTTGGATGCCGACGCACTCGTGACTCCGTCGCCTTCTTCGTCAGCGCCACCTCCCGCCCAACCCAGCGGTTCGCGCAGCGCTTCGGGCAACAGCACCAACATGTCAGGGTGGGCGTGGGCTTGCACCAATTTGCACGCGGCGCAAACACCACACGGCATGCGCGAAGGCTCGTCTGGCAATTCGCACAGCCAAGCCTGCGCCATGGAAATGGCCAACTCAAACTGACCGACGCCGCGTGGGCCTTGAATCAACAAAGCGTGCGAGCGCTGCGTGACCAGTGCGCTTTGCAGCGGCTTCGCCAGCCACGGCAGGCTCAACTGCCCTTCTGCGCTCACCACCCGTGGGCCTGCAAAATTTTGGACACTTGTTGGGCCACTTCATCGCGGCTCAACGAAGCGTCAACACGCACCATGCGCGTTGGTGCGGCCGCGGCGCGCCGCGCATAGGCGCTGCGGACGCGGTCGAAAAAGTGCGTGTCTTGCTGCTCGAAACGATCGGGCGTGCGCGCTGCGGCGCGGCGCTGGCTGGCCAGTTCCGCAGGCAAGTCAAACCACAAAGTCAGGTCGGGCTGCACCGCCGCGTGGACCCAGGCTTCCAGCGTGCCGAGAACTTGCGCGTCGAAGCCCCGCCCTCCTCCCTGGTAGGCAAAAGTGGCGTCGGTGTAGCGATCGCAAAGCACCACATCGCCACGCGTCAAAGCAGGAGAAATCACGTTTTGCACATGGTCGCGGCGTGCCGCAAAAACCAAAAGTGATTCGGTCAGGTGGTCCATGGCCTGATGCAGCAACAGCTCGCGCAGGCGCTCGGCCAGCGGCGTGCCGCCGGGCTCGCGGGTCAACACGACACGCGCACCGCGCTCTCGCAAATGCGCGGCCACCGACTCAATATGGCTGGACTTGCCTGCGCCGTCTATGCCTTCGAAGGTGATGAATCGGGCTGCCATGGTGGTGTGGAAAAAAGCTAGTTGGACGCGGCGCGGCCGCGGATGAACTGATTCACCGCACGGTTGTGCGCTGCCAGGTCGTTGCTGAACTCACTGGTGCCATCGCCTCGCGAAACGAAGTACAGCGCCTTGGTGGGGTCGGGCTTGACCGATGCCAGCAACGCTGCCTTGCCCGGCATGGCTATCGGGGTGGGCGGCAAGCCGCCCCGCGTGTAGGTGTTAAACGGCGTATCGGTTTGCAGATCGCGCTTGCGCAAATTTCCGTCAAAGGCCGCGCCCAGCCCGTAAATCACAGTCGGGTCTGTTTGCAGCGGCATGCCGATGCGAAGGCGATTTGAAAACACACCTGCGACCTTGCCGCGGTCGGCCGCGGCGCCGGTTTCTTTCTCGACGATGGACGCCAGGATCAAAGCATCGCTCGCACTGCGCAGCGGTGAGTCGGGTGATTTTTCTGTCCAGACAGCCGCCAGCCTGACCTGCATGGCGTGGTGTGCACGCTTGAGCACCGCCAAGTCGCTGGCGCCCTTGCTGTAGGCGTAGGTGTCCGGATAAAAGCGGCCCTCGGGCGCCACGCCGGGCTCACCCAAGGCGGTCATGATGTCGGCGTCGCTCATGGCCGCAGTAGTGGGTTTCAGGCCGTCGGCTTTGGCCAGTTCGGCGCGAAATTGTTTGAAGGTCCAGCCTTCTATCAAACGCACTATCGCCAGCGATTCATCGCCGCGCACCATTTTTCTGAGCAGTTCTCGAGGCGTCGCACCGCGTGAAATTTCATAACTGCCGGCTTTGATTTTTCGTGCTTCGCCCGACCAGCGAAACCACTCGTAAAGCAGAAACGGTGACGTTTGCACGCCCGCTTGAACCCAGCTCTGGGCCACCTCACGCGGCGAACTTCCCTGCTCTACAGACAATTCCACCGCGTCGGCTGCCAAATAGAAAGGCTGGTTGATCCACCAGTAACTTGAGCCCAGCCCCACAGCGGCAAATGCCACGATCAACAACACGAGTCGACGCAAGAACTTCATGAAAACAAACGGGCCTTGCAGCGCACACAGGCGCTATGCACCGAAACATGGGGGCGCTGATGATAATCGGCGCATGAACAAAACAAACTCACTCTCAGGCACTGCAGCGCTCACACATTGGGGCGTCATTCGAGCCCATGGTGCCGATGCGGTCGCCTTTCTTCAAGGCCAGCTGACGCAGGACGTGGTGAATCTGGACGCCGCCCACGCTGCGCTGTCGGGCTACTGCTCTCCCAAGGGCCGCTTGCTGGCCAGTTTTGTGTTGTGCAAGCCAGCCGCCGACGAAGTGCTTTT
>JBBRGA010000228.1:0-3170 GCA_038241115.1 Burkholderiales bacterium
AACGTTTTGATCGACATCAGCGACGTCGACCTGAACACCCGCTTGCTGGAGCCTTTGCGCCCGCTGCGAACGCATTTGCAGCTGGTCGGAGGCGTGCTGACCTTGAGCGATTTGCAGGCGCGCACGGCGCAGGGCGAATTGGCCGGATTGGTGCGCCTGGACGGGCGCAACACACCGGCGCTGTGGAACGCCAATTTGCGCTGGAGCGGTGTTCGTCTGGAGCAGTGGATCAAACAAGCGCGCGCCGACGGTGCGCCGCCGTGGGTGTCAGGGCGGCTCAACGGCACGGCCCAGCTGCAAGGTCAGGGCAGGTCAACCGCTGAAATTCTGGCCACGCTGAAAGGCAAAGTTCGCACCGAGCTGAAAGGCGGCGCAATTTCGCATTTGGCGGTCGAGGCGGCGGGGCTGGACCTGGCGCAGGGACTGGGCATGCTTTTCAAAGGCGACGACGCCTTGCCCGTGCAATGCGGCGTGGCCGATCTGGCGGTAGACGCCGGCAGCTTCAAGCCGCGCGTGATGGTGCTCGACACCACCGATTCGTCGGTGTGGGTGGACGGCAGCTTGTCGCTGGCCAGCGAGGCGCTCGACTTGCGGGTGGTGGTGTTTCCCAAAGATTTCAGCCCGCTGGCGCTGCGCACGCCGCTGCTGGTCAAAGGCAGCTTCGCCCAACCCGAAGTGAGCGTCGAAAAAGCGCCGTTGGTTCGCAAGCTGGGGGCGAGCGTGCTGCTCGGTTTGCTGAACCCCCTGGCCGCGCTGATTCCGTTGATCGACACCGGCGACACCAAGGCAGCCGAACAATTTGGCGCCGGCAGCGGCGCAGGTTGCGCCAGCTTTGCCAAGCGAGCGCGAGAGTCATCTTCTCAGCGCCAGCCTTGAAACCGCCTTGCTCTGCATGCGGCTGCGGTGGTCAGAGGCGGGCTTGTAGGCCACTGCTCACATGAAGCGATGAATTCAACCGACAGACTGCGCAGCAGGCCGCTTTGACACTTGCGTGCACACGAACTCAGGCACGGTTTAGATCCTGCGTTCCAGCCAACAATCTTGCAGGATTCACTTCATGAACTTCATCACCACCGCCGATAAAACCAAGCTCTACGTCAAAGACTGGAGCGCCAACAACGGCGCCAGCGCAGGCTCACCCGTGATCTTGATGAGTGGTTGGCCGCTCAGCGCCGACAGTTGGGACGACCAGGCATTGGTGTTGGCAGAGGCTGGGCACCGCGTCATTTCTTACGATCGCCGCGGCTTTGGCCGGTCGTCACAGCCCTTCAACGGCTATGACTACAACACCCTGGCCGATGACCTGGCGGCCGTGATCGACCAAACCGGCGCACGCGACGCCACGTTGGTGGGCTTCTCGATGGGCGGCGGCGAAGTGGCGCGCTACATGTCCAGGCACGACGGCCGCAACGTGATCAAAACCGCGCTCATTTCTTCGGTGGTGCCTTTCATGCTGAAGACTGAAGACAACCCGCTGGGCACCGAGCAAAGCGTTTTTGACGGCATGCGCGAAGGCATGTTGCAAGACCGCGCAAAATTCTTTGCAGGCTTCTTCAAAGACTTTTTCGGCGTGGGTTTGATCTCGCATCCGGTCAGCGATGCGCTGATCGAGTGGACACGCGGCACCGCCATGCAAGCCAGTTTGAAAGCCACGCTGGAGTGCGCAAAATCATTTGCCAGCACCGACTTCCGACCCGACCTGCAAGCGTTCACCAAACCCACGCTCATCATTCACGGCACCGACGACAAGACGGTGCCGATCGATGCGGCGGGCCGCGCCGCAGCCAAGGCGATTGCGCTGTCGACGTTCATCGAATACCAAGGCGCGCCGCATGGCCTGTTCGCGACCGAAAAGGCGCGGTTGGGCAGCGATTTGCTCGCGTTCTTGCGCACATGAAGCTGTGATGCAGCTGTGTCTGCGCGCGGTTTCCAAGTGGCTGTGAAATGCTGATGAAGAGGAGTCGACATGCCGCTGAGCAATGAACTCACCTGGCAAGCGCCCATAGGTGCCGACCGCATCGATCTGACTGACAACGCCGACCTGACGTTTTGGACCACCGAGCTGGCCTGCGATCCGCACGAGTTATTCAGTGCGGTTCAGGCAGTGGGCATCAGGGTGGACGCGCTCACTTTGCACTTGAAGAAGCAAAGCCCCGCGGCAAAGTAACGATGAACTGGCTGCCTTGGCCTTCGCCGGCGCTGCATGCTTCCACGCTGCCGCGGTGCGCCTTGATCACTTCGCGCACTGCCGTCAGGCCGATGCCCAAGCCCACACCGTTGAAGCCGATGGCGTGGGTGTCTTGCACAAATGGCTCGAAGATATTCGGCAGAACGGCTGCGCTGATGCCGATGCCGGTGTCCGACACGGTCAGCACAAAAACATGCGGCGTGACCTTCACGCGCAGCCTGATCACCCCGTTGTCACGTGAGTATTTAGACGCATTGCTCAGCAGGTTGCTGAGCGCTTGTTCCAACATTTCGGCATTGCCGAACACCGTCAGGTCGGCGTCGGGCAACACCACCTCCATGCGCTGCGCGCGCCGCGTCAACTCGCTTTCAAAATCGCCCCGCGCGGCGTTGACCACCTCGCGCAAATCCACCGCCGAAAAAGATGCGTTGGACGGCGCATCGGAAGGCGATTTGGAAAGCCTTGTAAAAGGCCGAGCGGCTGGCTCGCTTTTCGACGCTGCAGGTTCTGGCGCAATGCCGTTTACCGTCACCCCGATCAGGCGGGCCAGGGCCTCGGTGCGTTGATCCAGCATGGCCTGTGCCATGGGCAGCAATGGTTCATCGGTGCGACGCCGGCCCAACATCTGCGCGGCAATTCGAATGGGCGCCGCCGGGTCGTCCAGTTCGTTTTTCACCGCTGTCAGAAATTCAGTTTGGCGTTGCAGGGCCAACTCGGCCGCGGCCTGTAATTCTTGCGCCGTCAATGCCGACAACACCAAACGCTCATTCGCCTCTTGCAATACCAGTTGGCGCAATTGCATGTCAGCCACCACGACCTGGTGCTGGCCGTGTTGCATGCGCAACTCGGCGCGGCTGGCCAACTTGAACGCCTGCGCGGCGTCGGATGCGATGGGTTGACCGTGCACCGCGCAGCCGCCGGCCTGCGTGCGCTTCACCCGGTACATCGCGGCATCGGCGCGCTCTATCAAAGTTTGGCTGTC
>JBBRGA010000229.1:0-3022 GCA_038241115.1 Burkholderiales bacterium
AGCAAGCTCAAACGGTCTTGACGCTGCTGACCGCGGTTGCAGCTTCGGTTGCAGCTTCGGTGGCGACTTCGGTTGCAACCTCTGGGGTTAGCACGGGCCCACGTCCGCTGAAGCGATCAAGCGCGAGGTAAATCACCGGCGTGATGTACAGCGTGATGGCCTGCGAGAAAAGCAACCCGCCGACCACCGCCAAACCCAGAGGCTGACGCAGCTCCGCGCCCGCGCCCAAACCTAACGCAATCGGCAAGGCACCCATCAAGGCCGCCAAGGTGGTCATCATGATCGGGCGGAAGCGAAGTACGCAGGCTTCGTGAATGGCGGCCTCAGGGCTCATGCCCCGGTGGCGTTGCGCGTCGAGCGCGAAGTCAATCATCATGATCGCGTTCTTCTTGACGATGCCGATGAGCAGCAAGATGCCGATGGTGGCAATGATGGTCAAGTCTTGGTCAAAAAACTTCAGCATCAACAGCGCACCCACGGCGGCCGAAGGCAAGCCGGCCAAGATGGTGATGGGGTGAATGAAGCTCTCGTACAGCACACCCAGCAGCACATAAATCACCAGCAGCGCCGAGATGATGAGAATGGCTTGGCTGTCCTGTGAGTTTTTGAACACCGCTGCATCGCCGCCATAAGTCGTGATGATGGAAGACGGCATGCGTATCTCTTCGCGGATGCTGTCGATCTTGCGCGTGGCGTCGCCCAAAGCAGTTCCCGGCGCCAGATTGAACGACACCGTCACCGCTTGCAATTGCCCCACGTGGTTGATGGACGTGGGCCCGACGGTGCGCTCCACAGTCGTGAAGCTCGACAACGGCACCAGCGCGCCGGTGCTGGAACGCGCATACACATTGCCCAGCGCGCTTTCATCTTGACGCGCCCCGGCGGCCAACTCCATGATGACTTGGTAGCTGTCGACGTTGGTGTAAATCGTTGACACCTGCCGCTCGCCGAAAGCGCTGAACAAGGCAGAGCGGATGCCGTCGATGGACACGCCCAAGGTGTTGGCGCGGTCGCGGTCTATCTTCAGCGAGGCTTGCAGGCCACGCAATTGCGAGTCGCTGGTGACGTCGCGGTACATCGCGTCAGCGCGCATTTTTTCTTGCAAGCGCTGCGCCCACGCGTTGATTTCATCGGGCTGCACACTTTGCAGGATGTATTGGTACTGCGCCTTGCTGGGCCTACCGCCCAGCTGCAGGTTTTGAACCGGTCGCATGTAAATGGCAATGCCGGGCACTTCGCGCAGTTTCTTGCGCAGTCCTTCCACCACCTGTTTCATGGGCGGACGCTCGCCGCGCGGCTTCAAGTTGATGAACATGCGCCCCGTGTTTTGCGCCCCGGTTCCGCCGTGAAAAGAATTGACGGTGGCCACGTTTACATCGGCACGGAAAATCTCTGCAGCGCGTCGTTGCAGTCGCACCATGTCTTCAAACGAAGTGTCTTCCGACGCTTCGGTGGACACGCTGATCTGACCCACATCTTCTTCGGGGAAAAACCCCTTGGGAATATTGACGAACAAATACGCGGTGGCTGCGAACGTCAACAGCGCCACCAACAGCACTGACATTCGCCATCTCAGCGCACCGTCTAGGCTGCGGGTGTAGCCGCGCAGGACGGCATTGAACGCGCGCTCGAACGAACGAACCAGAAAGCCTGGCGGCTTTTTGTGCGCCTCGTCGCTGAGAAACCGGCTGGCCAGCATCGGCACCAAAGTGAGTGACACAAAAGCCGACGCCACGATGGCCAGCGACACGATCACAGCGAACTCATGAAACAGCAGCCCAATCACGCCAGGCATGAAGAAGATGGGTATGAACACCGCCACCAGCGATGTCGAAATCGAGATGATGGTGAATCCCACCTCGCGCGACCCGAGCAGCGCCGCTTGAAAAGGCTCCACGCCCTCTTCCACGTGCCGAATGATGTTTTCCAGCATCACGATGGCGTCGTCCACCACCAAGCCCACGGCCAGCGTGAGACCGAGCAAAGAAATGTTGTCCAAGCTGTAGCCCAGCGCGTAAAGCATGGCAACGGCTCCCACCAGCGACACCGGCAGTGACAAGGTAGGAATCACGGTGGCGACGAAGCGCCGCAAAAACAAAAAGATCACCAACACCACCAGCACGATGGTGCCCAGCATGGTGAGCGTCACATCGTGCAACGCGTCGCGCACCGACACCGAGCGGTCGTTGGTCAAGGTCAACTTCACCGATCCTGGCAACTGCGTTCTGAACTCGGCCAGCTTGGCTTTCACTGCATCGACCACCTCGACCGTGTTGGCATTGGGCTGACGCTGCACGCCCAGAGAAATCGAACTCTCACCGTTGAAGCTGGCAGCGGACCTGACGCTCTCAAAACTGTCTTCCACCGCCGCCACATCGCGCAGTCGAACCGGCGAGCCGCCCTTGTTGCTGACGATGAGTTCGCTGAACTCGGCCGCGTTTCTGAGTTGCTTGTTGGCTTGCAACGTCAAGACCTGTTTGGGACCTTCGAGCGTGCCGACAGGTGAATTGGAGTTGGCCGATTTGAGCGCCGCGCTGAGTTCGTCCAAACTGATGTTGCGGGCGGCCAGCGCATCGGGCTGGACGCGCACGCGCACTGCAAAGCGCTTGGCGCCATAAATGTTCACTTGCGCCACACCGTTCAGCGTAGACAGCGTCGGCAGGATCAGTTGCTCTGCGTAGTCGTTCAGCTCGGACGGATTCAAGGCCGGCGAGGTCATGGCCAAAAACAGCACCGGCGAATCGGCCGGGTTGACCTTGCGGTATGAGGGCAGCGCCGTCATTTCGATGGGCAGCGTGCGTTGTGCGCGCAACAAGGCGGCTTGAACATCCACCGCCGCCGCATCGATGTTGCGGCTTTCTTCAAACTCCAAGGTCAGCGAAGTCGAGCCCAGCGTACTGGTCGAACTGATGATGCTCAAACCCGGAATGGTTTGAAACTGCTTTTCAAGTTGCAGCGCCACCGACGTGGCCATGGTTTCGGGGCTGGCGCCAGGCAGCGAAGCCGACACGTTGATGACCGG
>JBBRGA010000230.1:0-2963 GCA_038241115.1 Burkholderiales bacterium
GTCGGTGAGCGTGCGTTGTTCACGGCCGTGGGCGACGACGACCAAAGCATCTACGGTTGGCGCGGCGCCACCATCGACAACCTCAAGCGCTTGCCGCAGGAATATCCGCTGCTCAAGGTGATTGCGTTGGAGCAAAACTACCGTTCCACCGGCAACATTCTTCGTGCCGCAAACAACGTGATCGGCAACAACCCCAAGCTGTTCGAGAAAAAATTGTGGAGCGCTTTCGGCGACGGCGAGCCAGTGCGCGTTGTGGAGTGCGACGGCGAAGAACACGAGGCCGAACGCACGGTGGCGCGCATAAAGGCTTTGCGCGCAGGCTCATCGGCGACGGCTGACGGCGCGCAGGTGGAATTGAAAGACTTTGCCGTTTTGTACCGCGCCAACCACCAGGCGCGCGTGTTCGAGAAAGCGCTGCGCAAAGCCAACATCGCCTACAAAGTGTCGGGCGGCCAAAGCTTTTTTGACCGCGCCGAAATCAAGGACCTGTGCGCTTGGTTGCGCCTTCTGGTGAACCCCGACGACGACCCGGCGTTTTTGCGCGCCGTGAGCACGCCCAAGCGCGGCATCGGCACGCAAACACTCACGCAGCTGGGAGAGTTCGCTTCCAAATGGAAAGTGTCTTTGTTCGAGGCTTTGTTTGCGCAAAGTTTGGGCACCGCGACGAGCGCGCGGGCCATCGGCGGCCTGCATGAATTTGGCCGCTATGTGAACGATCTGGAATACCGGGCACGCCACACGGTAGGCGAGGAAGACGCCAAAGTGTTGCTGCTGGGCTGGCTGAAAGACTTGGACTATCAGACGCATTTGCTCGACGGCGAAGACAGCGAAAAGCTGGCCGCCAGCCGTTGGGGCAATGTGCTGGATTTTGTCGACTGGATCGCCAAGCGCTGCGGCGGTCAGATTGAGAGCGACGGCGGTGCCAGCGTGCAAGCAGAACGACTCAGCGTGCTCGACGTGGCGCAAACCATCTCAGTCATCATCAGCTTGGCCGAACGCGGCGACGATCAAAACGTGGTGACGCTAAGCACCCTGCACGCCGCTAAAGGCCTGGAATGGCCGCACGTGATGTTGTCGGGTGTGAACGAAGGCTTGCTGCCGTTTCGCAGTGAAGACGACGACATGACCGAAGAACGCCTGGAAGAAGAACGCCGCCTGATGTACGTCGGCATCACCCGGGCGCGCAGCACTTTGAGCATCAACATGCTGCGCCGCCGCAAGCGCGGCCGCGACACGGTTCAGGGCGTGCCAAGCCGCTTTATTTCTGAAATGAAGCTGGACGAAAACACGGTGAAAGAAGATCCTCGCGACAAGCTCAAAGCACTTCGTGCGGCAGCGGCCTTGCGCGCCGAACGAGCCAGCAAACTGCAAACCGACTGAACGTTTTTCAAGCTCAGTGCTGCGTCTGGCGCGTTGCAAGTCGCGAACCACAAAAGACAAATGGCTTCACCAGGCGACAACGCGCCCCATGTGATCAAAAAACCCGCCCGTAGCCTCCGCGGGCAAGTCATCCAAAACCGCGATCAAGCGCTGCGCTGATTGCGCCGACGTTTGCACATCCAAACCGGTTTTCGCAAACGGTGACGACAGCCCGGTGGCCACTGTGCCGGGGTGCAGCGCCACGCACACCGCCTGCGGCCGACTGCGCTTGAGCTCGATGGCCGCGGTGTGCAGCATTTGGTTCAAGGCTGCCTTGCAACTGCGGTAGCTGTACCAGCCGCCCAAATTGTTGTCTTCAATGCTGCCTACGCGGGCCGACAAGGCCGCGAAAGCGCTTTTGCCTTGGGGCGCCAACAACGGCAGAAAGTGCTTCATCACCAAGGCCGGGCCGATCACGTTCACAGCAAAGGCGTGTTGCAGGTGCGCGGCATTCAATTGGCGCAGCGCCTTTTCGGGCTGATGGCCGCGACCGTGCAGGAAACCCGTGGCGACGAAAACAAGACGCAGCGGCAGGTTGTGCGCTGCCATGTCCTGCGCCACGGCGTCGGCGGCCGCCTCCACGCTGGCCTCTGAAGTGATGTCAATGGAAGCGCCGGGCGGGTCGGCGGACTCCCTGCTCAAAGCCAGTGTTCGGCCAAACCTTGCGTCTGACCGAAGCTGTTGGCACAGCGCCCGCCCAATGCCACCCGACGCCCCAATGACAACCGCCACGCCTCCTTGCGGAATGGCGTGGCGGGAGACTGCGACATTGGCAGCGCCGACTTCAATACTGCCGGGGTCGCCGTTTGCGGCTGGCGACACCTAGCAGCTCAAGAAAGTCTGAAGGCTCAACCGGCCTTCTTGGCGTAGGCGCTGCACCAGCCCGTGGCGGCAACTTGCTTGCCCGCGAACAGTGGGCATCCACCAGCCTTGTCGGTCGCCTTGCCTTGGTACAGCGCGCAATTTGCGCAGTTCTGTGTGGCCACGTGCTTCGGGTACTTCTTGGCGTCCACTTTGGTGGTGTCGCCTTTGTAGCCCAGCGCTGCGGCTTGTGGGTCGGTGTCGGCCACCATGGCACCGGCTTGTGCGGAAACGTGCGCAGCCATCAGGGTGGTTGCGCCGGCGGCGGCGACTTGCATCATGAAGACGCGGCGTGAAGGTGTGGTCATGGAGGTGATCCTCAGAAGTTCAAAAATTGCGAAGACCGTGAGCTTGCCATGATTTGCTGTCCTCTTTTCTTACTTCGCCATTCAAGTAGTAATTTGCTCGGGATTGACGCGGGATTTTTCCGATATTTGGCAAAGCGTCGCGCCCGCAGACGACGACCCCGGAGGGATGTTTTTCAGCGTCAGTCAGCGTCGCGAGCCAAGCGCTCACTTTTCCAATAAACATCATCGCCGCCCAAACCGTCCAGATTGGCGCGGTTCAACACGCGTGCCAACACAAACAACAGGTCGCTGAGCCGGTTCAGGTAGTGGCGCGGCTCATCGCGCACCGGCTCGACCGCGCCCAGAGCGACAAGCGTTCGCTCTGATCGCCGCGCC
>JBBRGA010000231.1:0-2955 GCA_038241115.1 Burkholderiales bacterium
CGGTGTCGGTCAATGCTTCGCCCGTCCAGCTCTTGCGCGGTGACTTTCCGGCTGTCGTGGGCGCCACCCTCGCGCGCACCGGCCTGGAGCCCTCGCGGCTGGAGATCGAGGTCACCGAGTCGCTGTTCATCGGCGACTCGCAGGTGGCACTGGACAGCTTGCACGCCCTGCGGGAACTGGGCGTGCGGGTGGCGCTGGACGACTTCGGCACCGGGTACTCGTCACTGGCCTACCTGCGCCGTTTTCCGTGCGACACGCTGAAGATAGACCGCAGCTTCGTGAATGAACTGACGACCCGCCACGACGCACGCGCCATCGTCGGCACCATCGTCGATCTGGCACGCACGCTGGGCATGCGCACGCTGGCCGAAGGCGTGGAGGAACCGGCACAACTCGAGCTGCTGCATCAGGCCCGCTGCGACAGCCTGCAGGGTTATCTCGTGGCGCGGCCGATGCCTTTGCTTGAGTTCGAATGCCTGCTCGCGAATTGGGATGCGCACCCGTCGCCGCTGTCGCTGCCGGCGCCAGTGCCACCGCAGGCCAAGCCCGCGCGTCTTCACGCCGTTTGACGCGGGCGGATCGGCGAGGGCAGCTTGACGCGGGCGTGTCGAGACACTCACGCCGCTGCGCGATTCAGCCACCGGTGTTGCCGCCCGCCGCGTGCCGCGTGCCGCCCGCCACCTGCAGCATGGCGCCGAGGCACGCAGTGAACAGTCTCCAGCGCGTACAAGTGTCACAGTCGGGGGGTATCGTGCTCGATCAGCGACACGCCGTCACCACTTCGCCGCATCAAAGCCTGAGCGCATGAACAGAACCCCGCATCTTCTTCAACCGCTGTCAGTTCTGACTTGCGTCTTCTGCACGGCGGTCGCACTGCTGTTTGCAAGCCCAAGCGCGAACGCTCAAACGTCGCTTCAGGCCGTGGCGGTTGAAGAGGCCAAGGTGCTGCGGTTTCGCGATTTTTACCAGTCGCCCATCGGCGCGGCGGGTTTGCAAATGAGCAGCCAACTGCTCGAAGCCCACGGCCAGCGCGTGCGCTTGACCGGCTACATGGTGGCTCAGGAAACAGCGCTGCGTGGCCACTTCTTTTTGACGCCGTTGCCGGTGTCGATGAGTTCGCATGCGGACGGCGAGGCCGATGATTTGCCGCCTGCCACGGTGCTGGTCCAACTGCCCGTCCTTGACAGCAACGTGCCGGTGCTGGCCACCCGAGGTTTGCTGCAACTCACCGGACGCTTGCAAGTGGGCAGGTTCGAGATGCCCGACGGCCGAGTGGTGTGGGTGCGGCTGCTGCTTGAACCACTTGCACCACGTTCAGGCGGTTGATTTATCCCTGATTTCTTTGATGCGCTCCACCAGACCTTGAATCGAAACACCATGCGAATTTTTTCCCCATCCCTGTGCCTGTGGGCCTGTGTGGCTGCGGCCCATGGCAACGCCGCTGCAGCCCCCACCGTCAGCCGTTTGACGCCGCCCAGCGAACTGTTCACCAACCAACAGCCGGCGCCAGTGATTGCCCGTTTTTTGCCCGGCCAGCGCTTTGACATGCAGGCCACGCTGCGGCCTGACGACCCCGGCAAAACCATCACCGATGCGCGTTTTGCCATCGACAACGTGGCGCTCAAATTGCCAGTGGCGCTGCGCGGGTGCAGCACCGGCTGTTTGGCGCAGGTGCCGACCAACGCCAGCATCGCCACGCTGCGCGCGCTGTCGGTGGTGCAACCCGGCCTGCATGAATTCAGCGTCACCGCCACACAAAGCGACGGCCAGACCGTGACCGCGCGCGGCAACTTCGAAGTGGTGGCTTTGCAACGCAACAGCTTGAGCAGCGGCAAGGTCAAAAACATCATCATCATGTTGGGCGACGGCCTCGGCGTGGCGCAGCGCACGGCGGCGCGGATTGTTCAAAACGGCTATGCGCAAGGCAAGCCGCTGGCCCCGCTGGCCATGGACACCTTCCCCGTGACGGGCCTGGTGCGCACCTCGTCGCTCAACTCCATCGTCACCGATTCGTCGCCCGGCATGACGGCCTATGTGTCGGGCAACAAGAACAACAACAACGAAGAAGGCGTGTTCCCCGACGACACCACGGCGACGTTTGACAACCCGCGCATCGAGTACCTCAGCGAGTATTTGCACCGCACTCAGGGCAAGGCCTTGGGGCTGGTCACCACCGCCGATGTGTTCGACGCGACACCGGCCGGGAATGCCGTGCACACCAGCAGCCGCGCGGCGGGCACCGGCATCGTCGACCAGTTTTTAGACGACCGCAAGCTCACCGGTTTGAGCGTGTTGATGGGCGGTGGGCGCAAATGGTTCTTGCCCGCAAGCGTGCCCGGCTCGGCTCGCAACGACAAGAACGACTACGCATTTTCAGACGGCAATTCCAGCGGCAACGCGCGCGAAGACGCGCACACCGCCGACATCGTCAAACGCTGGGGAGCTGCGCCCGGCCGCCTGGACGCCGAGCGCGATTTGATCCAGGACTTTGGCAGCGCCGGCTTCAAATACGTCGCCGACAAAACCGCGATGGACGCCTTGGATGCACGCCAAACCGAGCGCTTGCTCGGCCTGTTTGCACTGAGCAACATGAACGTGGCGCTCGACAAAATTGACGGCCGCCGCGCGAGGAAACTTGGCGCTGCATCGGCCGACAAATCGACCAACAAAGCGAACGAGAAAACCAGCGTCGTCGACGACTACGGATTTCCCGATCAGCCGATGCTGGACGAGATGACCACCAAGGCGTTGCAGGTGCTGGGCCGCAAAAAAGAAGGCTTCGTGTTGATGGTGGAAGCGGCCTCCATCGACAAACAAGCCCACGCGATGGACACCGAAAGGTGGATGCTCGACACCATCGAATTCGACCGCGCCGTGGCCGTGGCACAAGCCTACGCTGCCGAGCGTGGCGACACCATCGTCATCGTCACGGCCGACCACGAATGTTCGGGCGCG
>JBBRGA010000232.1:0-2744 GCA_038241115.1 Burkholderiales bacterium
AACCTTTGGGTTCATTGCGATGGTGTTTTACCCACGAGGGGCGCACACGAAAAAGCGCGGCATCAGATCACTCCGCTGCCGCGCTCTGATGTCGAAACTCAGCTATAGAGTTCAGACCTGCTTGCGGCGTTTTGCAACGAAGCAAAGCGCGCCCAAGCCACCAAGCATCAGCGCGTAGGTTTCTGGCTCTGGAACCGGGGTGACCGTCGTGCCGCCCGCGCTGGCGACGTAGAAAGTTTCATTGCCGCCGGTGGCGTTGCTGGCCGAAGCCGACAGCCCGATGTAGTTATTCCCAAAACCGGAGCCGAAAGCGAGCGTCTGCGCAAGGCCCGCCTGCGTGGCGTCAAGTGCAAACACGAAGCCAGAATTGCCGGTGCCCGTGAAGGTGTCCGCAAAGTTACACGAACCGCCAGCGCAAGTCACCGCACCGGAATTGAACAACGCGGTGCCGGTCGGGCTGAAGATGGTCAGCGCCAGGGTGTTCAGCAAAATCGAATCGCCTGACGGCTCGACCGCGTTGAACACCACGCGCAAGTCAGTGGCCGAGGTGATTCCAAGTGAGCCGAGCGTGCGAGTGAGGGTCTGTGAAGCGCCCGTTTTGGCATCGCCGACGATCGTGTCGCTCAAACCGTCTGCAGCGCGTCCGACACTGCCTGATTCAAACTACGTGTTGCCGGGACTCTGAATCGTCAAGATGGTGTTCACGCTGCCCAAGCCCGTGCCGCCAAAGTTAACAGGGGCCACCAAGACCAGGTTGGCCTGCGCCGCGCCCGCAGCAAGCATTGCTGCGACTGCTGCAACCGCACCCAACTTGTATTTGCCTAGTTTCATCATTCGTTTCTCCTTAAAACGTGTAGCAAGCGCCAAATTGCGCTTGCCCGGGAGAGGCTATGCCGGCGTCCGCCCAAGTCACAGCCCGCAACTTGCCGAGCATTTGTAGGACGGCGACTCGTCGCGCAAAGATCGCCGACGCTCAGGACTTGCCGAATTTCGTCTTGGCTGCAGCCACGCAAGCCGCCTTCGGATCGCCCGCCAGCGCGTCGCATTTTTCGATCGCCACCTTGTACTCGGCATCGGCTTTGTCTTGCGAAGCGTCTTTCTTTGCCGCGCCGATTTCCTTGCCCATCTTGGCGTCCGCCAGCGCTTTGACCTGAACGGCTTTTGCTTCTTTCACGCACACGTCTTTGGCGTTGCCAGACTGGTCATCGCAGCGCTCCCTGGCCACTGCGTAGGCGCTGTCGGCCTTGGCGACGAGCACCTTGTTCTGGTCGGCAGCCTTACCGGTGTAGCCGTACTCGAGCTCGGCGTAGGCCACCTTCTCTTTGGCCTTGGCCTCTTGGACGCAGATGTCTTTGGCGTTCGCCTTCTGCGCCGCGCAGGCTGTTTTTTCAGCCTTGTAGTCGGCGCTGATGCGATCCTTGGCGGCCTTGTAGTCGACCTTGGACATTGCGGCGGCTTGTGCCGCTGGAAGCATCAACGCGCTGGCCAAGACGGCCGATATTTTGAGGAAGGAGAGTTTGTTCATAGCGATCGACCTTTTCGTTGTGAGACCGACTTCGACACCGAAGCCGTGTCGGGTCAATCTTTATAAGCCGCTGATTTTTCGGCGTCTGTTCGCCACCGAACACAGAGCTATTGAAGGCATCCGGCTGTTCGACGCACGCCAAATGTCAGTCGGACAACGTCAAGTCATCTGCGGCTGACCGCGACAACGTCGCGTTCTCTTTCGGCCAGGCGACCGCAGAACTGAATCAATTCATCGATCTCATTCGATTTATCGAATACCTGCGCGGCGCCCAGTTCAGCGCACTTGAGCCGCATGGCCGGCGTGGCGAAATTGCTCAGAACCACCAGCGATCGACGCTGCCCGGCGGCTTTGGCAGCGCGCAGCACGCCCAAACCGTCGCCTTCTTTCAGAAAAATATCGATGATGACCAATTCGGCATCGTTGCCTTCCCTTGCCAGCCATTCAACCGCGCTGGTTTCGTCTTCGGCGGTTCCCACCACCTGCAACGGAACCAATTCTTCGAGCGCAGAGATCAAGTTGCTGCGAATGATTTCGCTGTCTTCGACGATGTAGGTTTTGACGGTGTGCATGGGCGGATGTGCCTGGTGGCCAAGGGTTCAACCAGCACAGCTTCGACCGCTGCAGCGGCTTTGGGGTTTTAGGTCCCGAACGGCACGCTCAGCCTGCTTGTGCGTTGCAACTCTGAAAACCCATCATGAGCAACTCAAGAGCCTTTCGCAGTCGGACTGCACAGACTTGTCTCGTAGGAGGCTGCCTCAGATGGGCTCGGCAACCGTCCATTGATTGTCGAAATGGCCCACTTGCGCCGGCCTGTGCTGGCAGCCTCGGTGCCGATTCAGTCCAGCTTCAAGCCCAGATCTTTGGCGGCTTTGGGCAGCACGGCCAGTTCGCGCTGCAGCACATCGGCAAAGGCCTCGGCGGTGTTGCCCGAGGTGAGCGACACACCGCCCAGTTCGTTCAAGCGCTTGCGGAACTCGGGCTCCATGACGATCTGCGCCACCTTCTGGTTCAGCAGCACCACGGCGGCCGGCGGTGTCTTGGCCAAGGCCACCAAGCCAAACCACACATCGAAGTCGACGCCGCCTTTGAAGCCTTGCTCGGTCACGGTGGGCAGATCGGGCCACAGTTCAGACCGGGTGGCGCGCAGTTGGCCAAGCGCCTTGAGCTTGCCGGACTGCAAAAAGCTGCGCGCGTCGGCGGTGCCCAGCAGGCCCCA
>JBBRGA010000233.1:0-2734 GCA_038241115.1 Burkholderiales bacterium
AGTTTTGTTCAGCAACAACCAAGTGGCAGAAGCAAATCGGGCGCGAGTGAGCTTGAAGTAAAACGGCAAGGCTTCTTGCCGTAGCAACTTGGCGGTACCCAAGCGGCGTTGACTGTTTCGACGCCGCTTTTTTCTTGCCTAACGCACCGCGCTTTCGCGCCGCGGCAGCACGATGCCTTCTGCCGCCATGATGCGACGCAAAGCGCGCTCGAAGCCCGTGCGCGCAGAAGCCGCCACCGCCGTCAAATGCGCATGCAGATCGGCGTCTGCCGGAGTTCGGGACATGCAGTCTTGGCTGTAGCGCTCGAAGTTGGCCAACTGCATGACGATTTCGGCCACGTGGCGCGGACACTCGCAGGCCACGTTGGTGGAGATGCCCATCAAAAATGCCAGGTTGGCATCGTCAAACTGGCGCGGTTGCGCCGTCGCATAAGAAACCTCAGCAGCGGTTGAGTGCTCATTGAACTGCGCGGTGGCGCTGTCGGGGTTGCGGCTTCTCTGACTGGCCACCAAGGTGACCAAGGCACACAGTTCGCGCGCACTGATCGGGTCGCGGCGCACGGTAGCACCGGCCGAGCGCAAGGTGTCCGCCAGCGACTCACGGCCGAAAGCGTACAGCACCACCACGGCAGGCGCCGCCAATCCTGTCGACAGTCGTGTCGCAAGAGCCATGACCCGGTCAGCCTCACCGGGCATGAGCGAAGCCAAGTGCACCACCAACACATCTGGCGCCAGTTCGGCTTGAGGTGTGGGTGGCACGGCCAGTGGCGCGGCGTTGAAGGCCTGAAGGCTGGCCGACTCTGCGGCGTCCAGGTCATCGTGTACCGCCACCAGCTCGCACGCCGCAAGCGCTTCGAGTTTTTGCGCGGCCCCTCGGCCCACCACCCACACACGCAGGTTGCCGATTGAGTCTTCGGCATGTGCCCTGGCTGCCAGACCAGTGGACGTGTTGGTTGGTTCGTTGGATGCCTTGTCTGGCAGCAGGCCCGATAGTTTCAACGACCCTTCCTGTGCCATCAGCGCATCCAGCGCTTCTGCACTGAGGCCTGCCACCGTGCCAATGGCGTGTCCGCAATCGGTCAGGTGCTTCAGCAGCCTCAAACGCTGCACGTCCAGGCCGCTGTACAGGCGTTGTCCCGTCGCGGTTTTCGGTGCGGCGACAACGCCGTAACGACGCTCCCAAACGCGCAGCGTAGTCACGGGCAAACCCGCGAGGCGGGCTGCAGTGCCGCTGCGCATACGTGCGGAATCAGACAGATCTAAAGCATTGAATGGAGTCATGATGGAAAAAGACAAGCGAATAACGGAATGTACACGGTTGACTTCAAATTGAAACGGTAATTACGCGTCAATTCCGCCGTTTTGAATGGTTTTACCTGTTCACGATGAAGACAAGTCGTAATATGCAGACTCAACATGAAGACAAAAAAGCATCAATCCATGAACACTGCCACCAGAAATTTGCCAACGCAGACACCTGAAACGGCCAAAGCCTTGACTGTCTACTTCGACGGTGGCTGCCCGGTGTGTTCCAAGGAAATCGCTTATTACCAGCGCCAGGTCGGTGCGCAAGCTTGCGAGTGGATAGACGCCTCGACTTGTCCGGATACAGCGTTTGGATCGGACCTCACCCGCGATGCAGCGCTGGCCCGGTTTCACGTGCGTCACCCCAGCGGCGAATTGACCAGTGGGATGGGTGGATTTGCGGCTTTGTGGCGAGTGTTGCCCAAGACGGCTTGGCTGGGTCGCGTGGCGTCACTCGGTCCGGTGCCTTTTTTGATGGACCAGGCCTACCGCGTTTTCCTGGCGCTGCGCCCACTGTGGCGCCCTTCTGGCGCTGGGACCGCTGCGGGGTCGGCTGCCACATTGGTTGAGGTGACCTTGGCTGCTGAGACGACCTCTGCTGCGGTATCGACGATTGAAACGTCATCTCAGCCGTGGCCTGTGCACATCGTCAGAGAACTTCGCAGTGACCACGCTGGAGAGGTTGGCGCGGTGCAAATCTACCGAGGCATGCTGGCGGTGAGCCGCAATCCCGGATTGCGAGCTTTTGCTCAGCACCATTTGGCGACTGAGCAAGCTCATCTGCTGACGATCGAATCGCACCTTCCCGCCGCGCAGCGCAGCCGCCTGTTGGGCGCTTGGCGTGTCGCAGGCTGGATCACCGGCGCACTGCCCGCCTTGTTCGGGCCGCGTGCCGCCTACGCAACGGTCGCCGCTGTGGAAACGTTTGTTGACCAGCACTACGCCCATCAGATTGATTGGATAGACGCGCACATCAACGCATCGCGCCTGACCGAGGGAGGTCAAAGCATCCAGGCCACGGAAACCACCCGTCTGGCCAACCTGCGCGCCGACCTGGAACGCTGCCGCCTCGACGAATTGCAGCACCGCGACGAAGCGCGCTTGGCTGGTGCGGCGCAAGGGTGGCTCGTCAACTTGTGGACCACGTTGGTGAGCAGCGGTTCGGCTTCGGCCGTCGTTTTGGCCCGCCGCGTCTGATTTTTCCCTTTCCGCACATCTCATTTTTGATTTTTCACACCTGCCACTTTGAAATGGACACCATCATGACCCGAGCTGAAGTAACAAGCCAGGTTCCTACTGCCGCCGTCATCGGCGCTGGAATCGCGGGCGCCGCTTGCGCTGCGAGCCTGCAGCGCGCCGGCATGCAAGTCACTGTGTTTGACAAATCACGCGGTGTGGGCGGACGCATGTCGACCCGACGCGCCACCTG
>JBBRGA010000234.1:0-2643 GCA_038241115.1 Burkholderiales bacterium
GGGCGGCAGAAGGAGCGGCGGCTGCAAGGCGGCCGCAGCGGACCATTTTTCACCGGCTTTTTGTCCCATAGCTACGGCTATGGGCCTGCAAACCCGGCAAAAACTGTCCTCGCTGGGGCCACCTTTCGCTTCGCCGCCTTCTGCCGCCCACGCTCCTAGCCTGCCGCGGTCATGCATTCATGAGCGTCCAGACTGCTTTTGAATCTGCACACCTCAGTCCTAACAAACGCAATTTCGCTTTGGGTCGTGGATAAAACCATGGCCGTCAATATTCGGCACGCGCATCGCGGCCCATCAGGTTCTCTAGCGCCTGCTCTGGCGTCATCTGGCCGTTCAGCACGCCCACCACCGCTTCCGTGATCGGCATTTCTATGCCGACACTTTGTGCCCGCTTCAGCACCACTCGAGCGCTGTGCACGCCCTCGGCCACATGGCCCAGATCGGCCAAAATTTGCGCCAGCGGCAGGCCTTGTGCCAGGCGGATCCCGACCTGCCGGTTGCGAGACAAATCACCGGTGGCGGTGAGCACCAAATCACCCAGGCCGCTGAGTCCCATGAATGTCTCTGCGCGTGCGCCCAAGGCAATGCCCAAGCGCGTCATCTCATTCAAACCCCGCGTGATAAGTGCGGCGCGGGCATTCATGCCCAGCGCCATACCGTCGACCAGACCGGTGGCGATGGCGAGCACGTTTTTCACTGCGCCGCCCACTTCCACGCCGACGATGTCGTTCGAGGTGTAAATGCGCAAGCTGTCGCTGTGAAACGCTGCCACAACTTCATCGGTGAGAGACGCGTCGCTGCTGGCCGCCACCAGCGCGGTGGGCTGTTTACGCGCCACCTCGACGGCGAAACTGGGGCCGGACAGCACGCCAACGCGACTGAGCCGAGGTGCTACAACGCGGGCGATTTCATGGCCCAAAAGTCCGGTCTTTTCTTGGAATCCTTTGCACAACCACAGCACGCCGGTGTGGAGGTTCGCCGACTTGGTCAGCCGACGCAGCGTTTCATCCAAGCCCGCCATCGGCGTGGCGATGACGATCATGCCGCCCTGTGCGTGGGCCAATGATTCCGCAAAGTCCGCAGTCAGTCGCAAGGCGGGCGGCAGGGCTGCGTCAGGCAAATACTGCCCGTTGCGCCTTTGCGCTTGCATTGCGCTGATTTGCCGCGCATCGCGCGCCCACAAGATCACTTCGTGAGCCGCGTGCGCCTCGCTGGCTTGAACTGCAAGCGCTGTGCCCCATGCGCCTGCGCCCAACACCGTGATGTTCATGAGCGCAGGTTCAGCGTGCCGTGTCAGTGTGCCGCTGGTGTTCCGGGTGAACTCGCGACGGCTCCCGTGCCGGCCCCGTTGGTCAAACTGCCCTGTGCTTCGGCAGCAGCGCGTTGCTGCTCGTACATGGCCTGAAAATTCACTTCTGAAAGCAGCACCGGCGGGAAGCCCGCGCGGGTGCAAATGTCAGAAACGATGGCGCGCAAATATGGGTAGACGATGCCGGGGCATGCAATGCCGATGATCGGCTGCAACTGATCTTCCGGAATGTTGCGAATCTCGAAAATACCGGCCTGCTTGGCCTCGACCAAGAACAAGGTTTTGTCGGCAACCTTGGTGGTCACGGTCGCGGTGACGGTGACTTCGTAGATTCCGTCGGCCACAGGCTCGGCACCCAGCGCCAGATTGATGTCGACTTGAGGCTGGGTCTGTTCCAGCAAAATTTGCGGCGAATTGGGCTGCTCCAGCGACATGTCTTTTAAATAGATGCGCTGAATTTGGAACACGGGGGTCAGGTTTTCGTCGGCCATGGAAGTCTCGATTCAAAGTCTGCGCCGTGAAGACGCGGAGGGTTGCAGAATTAATTCGGAAAAAAAGTGTGCGTGCAGGTCTGAGTTGGTCAGGCGATCAGCGTGAGCTCAGGCCGCCGCAAGCAGCGTTGCCAAACCACCGCTCTGGTCCAGTGCTGCCAAATCGTCAAAGCCGCCCACGTGCGTGCTGCCTATGAAAATTTGCGGCACCGTGCGACGACCGGTCAAGGCCATCATGCTTTCACGCTCGGCCATGTTCACGTCGATACGAATTTCTTCGATTTCGGTCACGCCGCGTTGTTTCAGCAAAGCCTTGGCGCGTATGCAGTACGGGCAGACTTGGGTGGTGTACATCTTCACTGCAGACATGGGGTTGTGCTCCGAAAAGTTGACGTTGCCAAAGCAGGCGTGAAAAAAGTAAGCCGCAAAAAACGATGATCTTGAGAAGTGGCGGCTCAGACGGCCTTTTCAACCGGCAAATTTGCTTCGCGCCAAGCGCTCAAACCGCCCGCCAGCGCTTTGCTGTTGGCATAGCCAAGCTTTTGCAATGTGGCGACAGCCTTGGGCGAACGCATGCCGGTGGCGCACAGCACTACCAAAGGCAAGGCCTTGTTTTTGGGCAGGTCGGTAGAAGATTCCAACTTCGCCAATGGAACATTTTTTGCCCCGGCGGCGTGACCGGCGGCGTAGTCGACCGCTTCTCTCACATCGATCAGCACCGCCCTTTCGCGGTTGATCAGCGTGACCGCCTCGGAAGGCGTCACCTTGCCGTTGCCTGTGCCGCGCGAGATCAGCGGCCACATCAACAGGCCGCCCGACACCACAGCCGCGACGATCAAGAAC
>JBBRGA010000235.1:0-2585 GCA_038241115.1 Burkholderiales bacterium
CCAGCGCGCACGCCTTGCTGGCTGGTGGCAAAGGCCTGCTGGCCATCGATGAAAGCAACGTCACTTGCAACTTGCGCTTTGCCGAGTTCGGAGTCGCGCAGACACAAGCCTCCAGGCGCGCTTACCGGCAGATGCTGTTGACCACGCCTGGGCTCAACGCTTCGATCAGCGGCGTGATCTTGTTCGACGAAACCATTCACCAAGCCGCTGCCGACGGCACGCCCTTCGTTCGCATGATGCAAAGCGCCGGGCTTTTGATAGGAATCAAGGCAGACACCGGTGCCAAGCCGTTGGCAGGCCATCCCGATGAAAAAGTGACGGAAGGCCTGGACGGTCTGCGCGACAGATTGCAAAGCTACGCCGCGCTGGGGGCGCGCTTTGCCAAGTGGCGCTCTGTCATCAAAGTAGGCGGCGAAGCAACGGCAAGCCTCCCATCGGCGGCTTGCATCGCTGCCAACGCCCAGGCTTTGGCGCGCTATGCCGCGCTGTGTCAGGAGGCAGGGCTGGTGCCGATTGTTGAGCCGGAGGTGCTGATGGAAGGTGATCATTCGCTGGGCCGCTGCGCCGAAGTCACTGAGACCACCTTGGACGCTGTGTTCACGCAACTGCGTTTGCACGACGTCGCCCTGGAAGCCTTGATCTTGAAACCCAACATGGTGCTGCCGGGTTTGCGCGTTGAGCCTCAACCCACCGATGACGAGGTGGCCAACGCAAGCCTGCAATGCCTGCTGCGAGCGGTGCCCGCCGCGGTGCCGGGAATTGCTTTTCTGTCCGGCGGCCAAGACGCCGTGCTCGCAACCGCGCGCTTGAACGCCATGCGTGTGCGCTCACAGCAACTGCGCATTCAATTGCCGTGGGCGCTGACGTTTTCATTTGCACGCGCACTCCAGCAGCCTGCGCTGGCGTTGTGGCGCGGGCAAGACTGCAATGTTGAAATTGCGCAAAACGCGCTGCTGCACCGCGCTGAATGCAACCGTGCGGCTGCGCTGGGCATATACGTGGACAGGCTCGACCTGCGCGATGCCTCTTCGCAGCGCACCCCCTCGCCGCACACCGCAACCGCCCACACCGCATGACATCAATCCTGCGCCTGTTCCTCATCCGTCACGGCGAAACTGAGTGGTCGCTCAATGGGCAGCACACCGGCGGCACCGACATTGCGTTGACGTCGCACGGCGAAGAAATGGCCCTTGGCTTGCGCGGTGTGTTGGCGGAATTGAACTGCACTCAGGTGCGGGTCAGCCCGAGACTGCGCGCCCGCCAGACCTGCGAGGCCGCCGGTTTCGGTGGCCAAGCGCAGATCGATCCCGACCTGGCCGAGTGGGACTACGGTGACTACGAATCGCTGCGCACCGAGGACATCCGCAAGCGCCGTGCGGGCTGGAGCATTTGGCGCGACGGTTGCCCGGGAGGTGAATCGCCGCGCGAAATTTCGCTGCGCGCTGACAGGTTGATCGACCGTCTTCGCAAACTCGAAGGCTGTGTGATTTTGTTTTCGCACGGCCACTTCGGCCGCGTCCTGGCTGCGCGCTGGCTTGGCGCGCCGGTGGCGCAGGGGCAGCACTTTTTATTGAGCCCAGCCACGCTGAGCATCTTGCGGCAAACCACCGGCGACGCGCTGCAGCCCGACGAACGTCAGATCGAGCTGTGGAACTCACCACCTCCCGTTTTTTCACCACCACCCAAGGAAGCAGCATGAAGATATTGATGGTCCTCACCTCTCACGACAAGCTGGGCAGCACCGGCAAGAAAACCGGCTTCTGGCTGGAAGAATTTGCCGCGCCCTTTTATGTTTTTCAAGACGCCGGCGCGACCATCACTTTGGCGTCCCCTTTGGGAGGACAGCCGCCGATAGACCCGAGCAGTGACAACGAAGCCACGGCCACCGAAGCCACCAGGCGCTTCAAGACCGACCCCGCCGCGCAAGCCGTTTTGGCACACACGCACCTGTTGCGCGAAATGCAGGTGGCTGACTTCGACGCGGTGTTCTACCCCGGCGGCCACGGCCCGCTGTGGGACTTGGCGGAGAACCCGCACTCCATCGCATTCATCGAAGCCATGCTCGCCGCCGACAAGCCGGTGGTGGCGGTTTGCCATGCACCGGGCGTGCTGCGTCACGTGATGGCGCCGGACGGCGAATTTGCGGTGAAGGGCAGGGCGGTGACTGGCTTCACCAACACCGAAGAGCAGGCCGCAGGCCTGACCGACGTGGTGCCGTTTTTGGTGGAAGACATGTTGCAAGCCGGTGGTGGCGAATACTCCAAGGCCGCCAACTGGCAACCGCACGTGGTCAAGGCAGGCAAGCTCATCACCGGCCAAAACCCGGCGTCGTCAGGCCCCGCTGCGATGGCGCTTTTGGACATGCTGGAGCCGAATGCGGCTCGGTAAAAAGCCGCCGCTCCTTCTGCCGCCCACGCTCATGAGAAACAAAACGGTTTGAAGTCCGGTTTCACGCCGGGACTGGGGTTGGATTGATCTGGAAGCCCAGCGCAGTGGCGCGACGCTTGAGCGCGGCGATGCTGCGTTCGCGCTGCTGCTCTTCGTAGCGTTGCTGGCCTTGGTCAACGAACGCCTCGCCCCGAGTC
>JBBRGA010000236.1:0-2479 GCA_038241115.1 Burkholderiales bacterium
GTCGGTGATGTAGACCCTCTGCTGGCCATGAACCAGCGTTTTGGTGAGTTGCTACACGCGCTGACTGCCCTGCCCCAGATTTTGATCGCTGCCGTTGACGGCCCGGCCATGGGTGGCGGCTTGGGGCTGGTGTGCTGCGCCGACTTTTGCCTGGCCACTCAACGCTCCAGCTTTGCAGCGCCCGAGGTCACTCTGGGTTTGGTGCCCGCGCAAATTGCACCGTTCGTGTGGCGACGTCTGGGCGACCGCTTGGCGCGTCAGTTCATGTTGCAAGGCCGCAAGCTGAAGGCCGATGAAGCGCTGGCTCTCGGCTTGGTCGATTGCTGCGTTGACGGCGATGAAGCCGCGTTGTTCGACGCCACCGACGCATTGATCAGCACCCTGAAATCGTCGGCGCCGCACGCGGTGGCAGCCACCAAAAAATTGATGTTGCCGTTCACCGCGGCACCCGACATACGCATCGCTGCGGCCATGGCGTTTGCTGCCTCGCTGCGCGGCGCAGAAGCGCCCGAGGGCATGCGTGCGTTTGCCGAAAAAAGTGCCCCCGGGTGGTGCCTGTGAAACGCCTGCTGGTGGCCAACCGCGGCGAAATTGCGCGGCGAATTTTTCGCACCGCCAAAGCCATGGGGATGGAGACTGTCGCCGTGTATTCCGAGGCCGATGCTCAGGGCTTGCACGTCACAGATGCCGACACAGCCTGCGCACTTGGCGGCAACACCAGCGCCGAAAGCTATTTGTCTGTCCGCAAAATTCTGGCAGCCGCGCAAGCCACGGGCGCAGACGCGGTGCACCCTGGCTACGGCTTTTTGAGCGAGAACGCCGACTTTGCGCAGGCCGTGATCGATGCCGGTCTGATTTGGGTCGGCCCGCCTGCGGCGGCCATTCGCGCAGTGGGCAGCAAGTCCGCGGCCAAAGCATTGGCCGATCAATTGCAGGTGCCGCGCTTGCCAGGCTACCAAGGCAGCGACCAAAGCTTGCAGCGCTTCACCGAAGAAGCCGCCAGCATCGGTTACCCGCTGATGGTCAAGGCCATTGCCGGTGGCGGCGGACGCGGCATGCGCTGGGTGGAGGCTATCGACGCGTTGGAGGCGGCCTTGAACAGCGCGCGCTCGGAAGCTGCGTCAAGCTTCGGCAACGGCGAGCTGCTGATCGAACGGGCGCTGCGCCAACCACGTCATGTGGAGGTGCAAGTGTTTGCCGATGCGCACGGCCACTGCATCCATTTGGGCGAACGAGATTGCTCGGTGCAGCGACGCCACCAAAAATTGATCGAAGAGTCACCCAGCCCTGCAGTCGATGCCGAGTTGCGCGCGCAACTGTGCAGCAGCGCGGTGCGCATCGCGCAAGCCGCAGGCTACGTGGGCGCGGGCACGGTGGAGTTTTTGCTGGAGGGCCGCGACTTCTATCTGATGGAAATGAACACCCGCTTGCAGGTGGAGCATCCGGTGACTGAAGCGGTCACTGGCCTCGACCTGGTGGAGTGGCAACTGCGCGTGGCGCGGGGTGAACCGCTGCCCTTGCGGCAACAAGATATTCACTTCAACGGCCACGCTATCGAAGCGCGCTTGTGCGCCGAAGACGATCACTTCACACCGCACGCAGGCAAGGTGCATCGCTTCGTAGCGGCCAGAGGCGTGCGCTGCGACCATGCCCTGTTCAGCGGCGCGCAGGTGTCTTCCCACTACGACTCGATGCTGGCCAAGGTGATCGCGCACGCGCCCACGAGGGAGGCGGCCATCGATCAGCTGCACCAGGGTTTGGGCCACACGCGGTTGCTGGGTTTGCCCAACAACCGCGGTTTGCTGATGGCTTGTTTGGATCACGACGAGTTTCGTGCGGGCCATGCGCGCATTGATTTTTTGAACCAGTACGCAGGTGCCTTGAGGTCGACGCTGATCGAGAAGGAGTCTCGTTGCGTGGTGCTGGCCGCCGCCGCGCTGCTGTGCCACCGCCGCCAGGGCGCGCTCAATCTGCCCTGCACTTTCGAGCGCCCCATGCGGCTGCGACACCGAGGAACCACCCACGATGTGCGCCTTCGCGAAGAGGCACCGAACCACATTGGCGTTCACGTCGACGGGGCAGATCACGCGCTGCAAATTGGCAGCGATTCGCAAAGCCGGTTCATCCAAGACGGAGTGACGCGCCGCGTGGATTGCCTGCAGGTGGCGCAGCACGAGTGGCATTTGCAGGTGGACGGCGTCGACTTGTTCGTCACCGATGCGTCGTTTGAGCCCACGCGCTCAGCGGCTGCCGCACTTGGCAACGCGCCACTCAAAGCCGGCTTCAGTGGCAAGGTCGCCGCTGTATATGCCGGCGCAGGCCAGGTTGTGAAGGCAGGCGATGTGCTGTTGGTCATCGAGTCGATGAAGCTGGAGCACGCCATGACGGCCGTGCGTGATGCGACGGTGGCGCAGGTGCTGGTTGAGACCGGTCAGCAGGTCTCGGCGCAGCAGGTCTTGGTTGAATTTGAAACAACCCA
>JBBRGA010000237.1:0-2320 GCA_038241115.1 Burkholderiales bacterium
CACATACTCGGCGTCGATGTCCAGAATGCTCAGCGTGAGGGCGATGTGGATGATCGAGCGAAGCGTGGTGCCACCGAGCTTTCGACTGCGCTCGGCAATCGGGTCGGTCATCGCATAGAGCTGGTCGGCTTGCTCGTCGAGCATCACGTGGTAGTCGCGAAAGTGCGGGCCGCTCATGTGCCAGTGGAAGTTTTTGGTTTTCAGATACAGCGCAAACACGTCGGCCAAGATGCCGTTCATCGCGGCGGACACGTCTTTGGTGGCGGCTGCGTTCAAGTCGGTGGGCGTTCGCAGCGGCGCTTTCAGCCGAGCTGTGGCGGTTTTTTGATCGGCGGTTTTCTTTTCGGCCATTGATTTTTCGGTGACGTTCATGCGTGTGGTTCTTTCAAAAAGTAGGGCGGTTGACGCGTCGAGCGCGAACAGGGTGTGAAGCCTGGGCTTGGAATCATCAAGCAGCGCCGCGTCGGGCAGCGTGGGAACTGGCGGCGCGCAGGCGTAGGACACCGCGCGGTTTTGGACCCGCTGCGCCGCTCCCCCGTGCTGGCTCAACAACCGTGCAGCGCTGGTGTAAGACAGCGCTGACGCGGCTCATGGCGGCTTGACTATGGCAACGACTGCGGCCGGATGCGATGCTCTGTTGATGACCGACACCGTGACCGCGCAACCCATAAAAACTCAAACCACTCCTGCGCCCAAACCTTCGCAGGCATCCAAATTCAAGATCAGCCAGGCGCTCTTGGCCATCTTGGTGGTAACGGCCTTGTTGGGCATCGCCGTGGCTTGGGGCGAAGCCGTCGGCTGGCCTTTTTTGGCCGCGCCGCTGGAGCGCCAACTGTCGCGCTTGGCGCAGCGCCCGGTGCTGTTTTCGCAGCCTGCGGCAGCGGGGATGTCGGGTAATGAAGGGACGGCGAGGATGGCGGCGATGGCGACGGCTGCGGGGACCGCAGGGTCGGCGGTGCCGGAAGCCCCGGCATCGGCTCCGTCGACTGAAAACAACCCCGAAGCATTTGCGATTCGCTTTTTGGGCGGCATCAAATTACGAACGCCACAGCTTTGGGTTGCCGCACCTGTTTGGAGCCAAGCGCCGCACATGTTGCGTGCCAGCGATGTGGCGCTGGACCTTCGCTACACCGACCTTTGGCGCGCGTACCGCGGTCAGGGAATTCGAGTGCAGCGTTTGCAGGCAAGCCGCCTCGACGCGCACCTGGAGCGGCTGATCGACGGCCGTGCGTCGTGGCAATTTCGTCCGCGTGCCACGCAGGAAGTGCCTGAAACCCCCGTGGATTTGCCCACTTTCGGTGCTGTGCAAATCGGCTCAGGCAGCGTGAGTTTGAACGACGCGCCGCTGGAGCTCACGCTTCAAAGCGAGCTCACGTGGTCACCGGTTCAGCAACGTGCCGCCGGTGGCGCACCCAACTTGCCCAGCGCAGCAAGCCCCGTCAGCGAGCTGCTGATCAAGGCCAAGGGCCAATACAAAAAGCTGCCGCTGGTGGCTGAATTGAGAACCTCCGGTTCGCTGCCGCAGTTGAGTGACATCACACGCTCGGCTGGCTCGGCTGGCTCGGCGGGCGCTTCAAGTCCGGCTGGCGCAACCACTGCAAGCGTGGTGGCTGCGCCCGAGCGCCTTCCCATCGTGCTGCACGCCACGGTGGGCCGCGCCAAGCTCAGCTTCGACGGCAGCACGGCGTCGGCGTTTTCTGCGTCCAGCCTGGACGGTCGCGTCGAAATCAGCGGACCGTCACTCGCAGCCGTGGGCGACCCGGTGGGCGTGACCTTGCCCACCACAGGTGCGTTTCGCAGCCACGGTCGCATCGTTCGCAAGGGCAACACCTGGTTCGCGGTGGTCGATGACGCGGTGGTGGGTTCCAGTCGCTTGAACGGAGCGTTCACATACGAGGCCGACGGTGGCACCCGAAAGCTGTCAGGCCGCCTGGGCGGCAGCCGCTTGCTGCTGTCTGACCTGGGCCCGGCCATCGGCGGCGCGGTGCCGCCTGCGCTCAGGACAGTGGACGACCCAACGAACGACCGAGCGGGCGCATCAGCGGGCATATCAGCGGGCATATCAGCGGGCAATACAGGCAACACCAAATCCAGCAACAAACCATCCGCGTCCAAAGCCACCGGCAAGGTGCTGCCCAGCCGTCCGTTCGACTTGAAAGCGCTGCGCGCCATGGACGCCAACGTTTTGATCGACATCAGCGACGTCGACCTGAACACCCGCTTGCTGGAGCCTTTGCGCCCGCTGCGAACGCATTTGCAGCTGGTCGGAGGCGTGCTGACCTTGAGCGATTTGCAGGCGCGCACGGCGCAGGGCGAATTG
>JBBRGA010000238.1:0-2093 GCA_038241115.1 Burkholderiales bacterium
CATCCGTCTTCTGGCAGAAATCTTGTTGATCGTCGCGGCTGCGCAGTTGGCCGTGACGTTGGCATTGCCTACCGACGCCCCAAGCCTCACTGCGGCCCATCAGGCGATGCTGAGCGCTGCGCTGCTGGTCTTGCTGGCGGGCCCTTTGGTGTACTGGCGTTGTATGCCCAAAGTTCGGCCGACCCTTGCGTCGTCGGGCCGCAAAAGCGCTGGCGGCAACAGCACGGTCAATGCGGCAATAGCGATGACCGCGGCCGCGCAGTTGGTCGGCCTGGCGCTGACCGGTGCCAGCGTGATGTGGCAACTTCGAAGCGTGACGGCCGATGCGGAACAGAGTTTCGACCGCGGAGCCGACCGCATCGAAACCGAGATCCGCCGGCAATTTGACTTGCCGCTGTACGCCCTCAAGGGCTTGCGCGGGATGTTTGTGGTCGACGACCACGTCTCAGCAAGCGAGTTCAGAGCGTGGGTCGAATCGCGGGGAATCGCAACTGATTTGCCCGGCATCCGGGGCTTCGGCTTCATCGAGCGCGTGGCGCGCGCTGACCTGGATCGCTTTGTTGCACAGAGGCGCGCCGATGGCGCGCCCGAGTTTGCGGTGAAGCAGGTCGGCAATGCTGCCCAACTCTATGTGGTCAAGTACATCGAGCCGCAGGCCTCGAACCGCGGCATCCTCGGGCTCGATTGGGTTCGTGAGCCCATGCGACTTCAGGCCATCGAGCGCGCAATGGACAGCGGCTTGCCCACCCTCAGTGGCCGAGTGGATTTGACACAGGGCGGCGCTGGTATTTTTTATTTGGTGCCGACTTATCGCGGTGGCACGGTGCCCAGCACAACCGAAGAACGCCGCGCCAAGCTGCAAGGAATCTTGTACGCACCGCTGGTGGCCAGCAAGGTCATGAAGAACGTGACCGACGTGACCGAGCGCGCGCTCGACATCGAGTTGTTTGAAGGCGCGCAACTGGAACCCGCCAAGCTTTTGTTCGACAGCCAGGTCAACGCTTCAAGCGCGACGAAAACGCCGGCCGATCCAAGCGCCTTCGCGCCCGAGTTCCAGGCGGTGCGCCGCTTCGAAATTGCCGGGCGCACGCTCTCGCTTCGTGTCGAAAGCAACCCGGCGTTCACCGCATCAATCGACCGTTCCAGCGTGCTGTTCGTGGCCGTGGGCGGTGTGCTGGCCAGCTTTCTGGGGGCGCTGACGGTGTGGTTGCTGGCAGTGGGCCGCGTGCGCGCACAGCGCCGTGCGCAGCGCATGACGGCCGATCTGGCACGCCTTGCGCGTGTGGTGCAACACGCATCGAATTCGGTGCTCATCACCGACGCCCAAATGCGCATCAACTGGGCCAACGCCGGCTTCACCCGCATCACCGGCTACACCCAGGACGAGGCCCTGGGCCGCACGCCGGGCGAATTGCTGGGCAGCAGCAAAATTCCGCCGGCTGTCATCCAGACACTGCGCGATGCCGTGGCTGCCGGTGCGGCCTGTCGGGTCGAGGTGCTCAACTGCGCCAAGGACGGCCGTGAATACTGGATCGACACCGAAGTACAACCCACGCGCGACGAAAACGGCTTGCTCACCGGCTTCATGGAAATCGGCTCCGACATCACAGAGCAAAAGCTGGCGCAGCAACAGCTTGCCGAGATGGCCGACAGGCTGAGCCTGGCGATCGAGGGCTCGAACGAAGGCTTGTGGGACTGGATGGATGTCAATGCCAGCGCCGCGTGGTGGTCGCCCAGCTTCTGCGCAATGCTCGGTTACGCACCGGAAGAACTCGTTCCCAGCCTGCAAGCCTTTATCGCCCTGATCTTCCCTGACCATGTGGCGCGATCCAAGCAGGCCATCAGAGACGCGCTGACGCGGGACAAGGCCTTCGACACCGAGTTTTTGTTGCGCACCAAATCCGGTGAATACCGCTGGTTTCGATCGCGCGCCAAGGTGTTTCGCGACGCCGACGGCCGCGCCACCCGCATGGCCGGTTCGATGCAAAACATCCACGACCGCAAGCAGGCCGAGCGCGACCTGTCGTCCGGGTGGGTGGCGTCGGTCCAGGTCTGGATGGTGGTGGTGCCCAACTCGGCCAGCGTGTGGCCGT
>JBBRGA010000239.1:0-1688 GCA_038241115.1 Burkholderiales bacterium
TTGCGCCACGGCGGCTTCTGGGTTCAGCGCATAGGTGGCGTGAAGTTGGGGCTCGGCCGCGGCAATGTGCCGCAACACATCGTGTGTGACCTCCAGCGGTGACAGCGTCTTGGCGGCGTAGGCCGCGAGCAGCTCGGCGGCGGTGAGTTGGTGAAGCTTCGACATCAAAGGCTTTCGGTGTGGCGACGAGGCTTATGTGAGTGAGCACCAAGCGGGTATCTGACAGGTGCCGTGAGCTGAAGGAGCTGTTGCATGTGAAGCCTCGTGTGGTGGTGGGTGCGAAGTCGCGGCTGTACGTCGCAGCAGTTGGCGCCGCGGTTGCCGACGCCGCGCTGGGCTTGATTTCCGCTCTCAGTAAAGCTCGATTCAGCGCCCGGCCCATGCTAGGCTGGTTTCATCCATTTCACCGTTTCGCCCCAAGGTTTCGAGCGCGCATCGGCCGCACAGTCGGCCCACAGTTTCAGCGCTCTCGTGCCCCCAGGCGGCCCTTCCTTTGCCCGCTGTCATGCACACAAACAACCTTGAAAAAACCAGTGCCGCACCTTTGTCGGTGCCTGTTCCTCAAACCAACCCAGTGCGCAACGCCGCCGATTGGCAGCGCATGCGAGCCGCTTGCGAAGCCGACCCGGGCGCCTTTCACGGCGACATTGCGGCCAGCGAGATTCACTGGTTCGTGGCCAGCGTCGGCAGTCATGGCGCTTGGCTGAAAAGCGAGCAAACACGCGGGGAAGCGGCCGCTGGCGCTGCTGTAAGCAACACCTGGTCGGGCTGGATGGCCAGCGACGGCGCGCCGGTTCGAGTCGACATGGGCAGCGCATTTTGGCCGTGGGCCAAGGCCTTTGACGACAGCGATGCACCGCACTACAAGTGGTTCTCGGGCGCGCGCACCAACGCCTGCTTCAACGAGGTCGACCGCCACGTGCTGGCGGGATTCGGCAACGAGACCGCCTACATCGTCGAGGGCGACCGCTGGGACATGTCGCGCGATGGCGGACGCGGCTTGCCAGTGGATCAACATTTCATATCGCGAAAGGCGCTGCTGGTCGAGACCGCGAAATGTGCGCTCGCCTTGCGTGCTTTGGGGTTGCGTGCGGGCGACCGCATCGCGCTGAATTTGCCCAACATTGCGGCGCAGCTTTACTGGACCGAAGCGGCCAAGCGGTTGGGCATCGTCTACACGCCGGTGTTCGGCGGTTTCTCGGACAAGACGCTGTCAGACCGCATCCACGACGCTGGCGCGCGCATCGTCATCACGGCCGACGGTGGCTACCGCAACGCGCAGATCGTGCCGTTCAAATCGGCCTACACCGACCCGGCGCTGGACAACTTCGTCAGCGTGTCGGCGGCGCGTGAAGTGGTCGCGTCTGCGCTGACAAAAAGGGGCACGCCGGTGCACGACGCCGACGTGGTGTTGCACGCCATCGACGAGGCGCTGGACGGAGAGGTGACGGTGGTGCGCGGCGACGTGATGCGCGGCGTGGGCCATGCGCTGCGCGATCTGTCGCGTCAGGGCACGCTCGATGCTGCTGGTGCTGCGGCACTGCGCACCGCCATTGCCGAGGCGCTGGTGGCCACGCCGCCGCGTGTGGACGCCGTCATCGTTGTGCGCCACACCGCGCAACCCGATCTGGTGTGGCGGCCTGAGCGCGACCGCTGGAGCCACGCGCTGACCGACGCCGCGCTGCTCG
>JBBRGA010000240.1:0-1649 GCA_038241115.1 Burkholderiales bacterium
GCACGACTCAGACCGTGACTTCACACGGCTTGGATATTTTGCGCGCGGCGGCACGCGCTGCGGTTGAGAACTTGCGGAAATTTATCTCGGCGCCTTGACTTGTCAGCCCTGGGATTTGGGCTTCGAACCTGAGGACGGCAAAGAAGCGGCATCAGAAGCGTTTACCGCGGCGGCTTCGGGCGCTGCCTCGCCGCTGGCCTCTTCCGCGTGGTCGCCGTACTCGGTTTTAAATGAGCCCGCTTGCAAGCCTTGCGTTTGCAGCCAGCGCACCATGACGGCTTCGTAGCCGTGCGTCACGATCACGCGCTCGGCACCGGTGGCGCGGATCGCGCGCTGCAAACCGGGCCAGTCGGCATGGTCACTCAGCACAAAGCCTCGGTCCACGCCGCGCCGGCGGCGGCCGCCGCGCAGTTGCATCCAGCCGCTGGCAAAGGCGTCGCTGGCGGGCAAGCCGGGCGCATCAAAACGCTTGGCCCAGGCACTGCCCTGCACCGCAGGTGGCGCGATGGCCAGCGCGCGTTTGAGCGCCGATTTGTCGCTCATCTCCGAGATCAGCTGCGTGGCCGGCAAGCGCACGCCCGCCTCGCGGTATGCGCGGTTCAACGGCTCCACCGCAGCGTGAACCACGATGGGCCCAATGCTGGGGTCGATGCCCGCCAGGATGCGCTGCGCTTTGCCAAAGCTGTAGCCCAGCAGCAAGCTGGCGCGGCCGGCATCGGCATTGGCGCGCCACCACTGGTTGATGTCGCTGAAGATGTCACGCTGCGGCCGCCAGCGGTAAATGGGCAAACCGAAGGTGCTCTCGGTGATGAAGCAGTCGCAGCGCACCGGCTCGAAGGCGTCGCAGGTGAGGTTGTCTTCGCTGTGATTTGCGAGGCCGTAAGCGCTGTCGTTTGCATCGCCTTCGGCCTGCTGCGCCGTCAAAAAATAGTCGCCAGACGCCACCCACACCCGGCCGCCGTGCTCAACGCGGACCTGCGCAGAACCCAGCACATGACCCGCAGGATGCAAGCTCAAACGCACCCCGAAGTGGTCGATGGCTTCACCGTATTTCAGGGTCTGCAAATTGACGGCACCCAAGCGCGCTCGCATCACGCCTTCGCTGGCAGCGCTGGCCAAGTAGTGCGCGTGCCCCGAGCGCGAATGATCGGCGTGGGCGTGGGTGATGACGGCGCGGTCCACAGGCCGCCACGGGTCGATGAAAAAATTGCCGGGCGGGCAGTAGAGGCCCTCCGGACGAAGGACGATCAGGTCATCCATGGACGAAGGACGATCAGGTCATCCATCTCAATACTTGCCCGTGGCCCCGGCCAAACGCAAATATGCACGCGCGCACCACGCCACAAATCCGCGCCGCAGTGCGCCCCGCATACCGGGGCGGTAGGTTTGCGATGGGTCGATCTCGGTGGACGCCGCCACGGCGGTATTGAACTGCGCCGCCAGCTCGGACGCGAAACCTTTGTCACGCACCACGATGTTGGCCTCCAGGTTCAGAAGCAGCGACAAAGGGTCGATGTTGGAGCTTCCCACTGTGGCCCAGTCGTCATCGACCACGCCCACCTTGGCATGCAAAAAAGCAGGCGTGTACTCATAAATCCGAACGCCGTGGCCGAGCAGTTCGTCGTACAACGCGCGCGCCGCCAAGCCGG
>JBBRGA010000241.1:0-1621 GCA_038241115.1 Burkholderiales bacterium
TTGGTGTGCGGCGCGAACGTCACGTTCTTTGACCCAATCGCACCGCCCAAGTGCAACCCCAAGTGAACTGCGGGCAAATAAAAAGCCTTGTAAGTCGTTCGCTTACAAGGCTTTTGGATTTTGGTGGCGCTTCAGGGATTCGAACCCCGGACCTGCGGATTATGATTCCGTCGCTCTAACCGACTGAGCTAAAGCGCCTGAGCCGATGATTATAGCGGGGACTCTCGGCACTCTCAGACCCTCCTCCAGCACCCACCGCGACGCCTCGGGCATGTTCAGTTTTTTCAAGAAGAAACCACCGGCTGCGCTTGCCGCAGCCTTGGTCCCACCAGCGTTGCCGGCGGCAGAAGACACGTCGCAAGTGGCGCCTCAAGTCGTCTCGCCACAAGCGGCAGAACCTGCGCGTCGCAACTGGTTCGACAAGCTGCGTGCGGGTTTGACAAAAACCGGCTCCAGCATTGCCCAGGTCTTCACCGGCACGCAGATCGACGATGCGCTGTACGAAGAGTTGGAGGCTGCGCTGCTGATGGCGGATGCTGGCATCAAGGCGACTGAATTCTTGTTGGCAGATCTGAAGTGGCGCGTCAAAGAGGCTCGTGCGACTGAGCCGTCGGCTGTGAAAAATCTGCTGATCGATGCGGTGACTGATTTATTGAGGCCGTTGGAAAAGTCGTTGACGCTGCAAGAAACGGCGCCCACGGTGGTGATGGTGGTGGGCGTGAACGGCGCAGGCAAAACCACCAGCATTGGCAAACTGACGCGGCATTTGGCGGGCAGCGGCGCCAAGGTGCTGCTGGCGGCAGCCGACACATTTCGCGCGGCCGCCAAGGAGCAATTGGCGGTGTGGGCCGGCCGCACGAATGTGGAGATCGTCAGCCAAGCCAATGGCGACCCGTCGGCGGTGACGTTTGACGCCGTGATCGCGGGCAAGGCGCGCGGCTGCGACGTGGTCATTGCCGACACTGCCGGCCGTTTGCCGACGCAGCTGAACCTGATGGAAGAGCTGCGAAAAATCAAGCGCACGATAGGCAAGGCGCAACTGGGTGCGCCGCACGAAGTGCTGCTGGTGGTGGACGGCAACACCGGGCAAAACGCGTTGAATCAGGTAAAAGCGTTCGATGAAGCTCTGGGCTTGACCGGGCTCGTCATCACCAAGCTGGACGGCACGGCCAAGGGCGGTGTGCTGGCCGCCGTGGCGCTGTGGGCCCGCGAGCGGCCCGTGGCGGAAACCAGCGGCTCGGTGGCGGTTTACTTCATCGGCGTGGGCGAGCAGCTGGAAGACCTGCAAACCTTTGATGCGCGCGAGTTCGCGGTGGCTTTGCTGGGCTGACCAATTTGCGGGTTGCGCTGCAAGGCCTTTCAGGTCTTTGAGGGAGCCAAAGCTTCAGCGCATGCCGCCCATTCCACCGCCGCCCATGCCCTTCATGGCGCCCATGCGTTTCATCATTTTCATCATGCCGCCGCCACTCATTTTTTTCATCATGTCGCGCATCTGCTCAAACTGATTGAGCATGCGGTTGACCTCTTGCACTTGCACGCCTGCACCGGCGGCAATGCGGCGCTTGCGGGTGGCTTTGATGAGGTCGGGCTTGCGCCGCTCCAGCGCGGTCATGGAGCAAAT
>JBBRGA010000242.1:0-1520 GCA_038241115.1 Burkholderiales bacterium
ACCTGCTCTGGGCGGTGGGGCCCGACGGCTTGCTCACCCATGTGTCGGAGCGCCTTGTGCAAGCCTTGGGCCAAACCGATGGCGACCTGAAAACACAAACGCTTCCCGAGGCGCTGGGACGAGATTCGCACCTGCTGCCCCAAAACTCAGCCCTGCTGGCGCGAAACTCAGGCCTGCTGGCGCGAAGCGCCGCCGACGCCGAAGTTGACGAGCCGTTGGTTGCACTGCGCGCAGCGCTTTTGCAGGGCCGTGCGTTTCGCGACTTGGCGTTGCCAGTGCAGACCTCGCTCGGAAGGCGGTGGTGGTCGCTCACCGCCAAGCCGCTGCTCGACTCCTTGGGCGTGGTGGCCGGCTGGCGCGGCGTGATCACCGACGTCACACAGGCCCGCGAATCTCAGCTGCGTCTGGCCACGCTGGCGCATTTCGACTCGCTCACGGGTGTGGCCAACCGCGCGCAGTTTCATGAGCGGCTCACACGGGCAGTTTCCGAGCTGGCCAAAAACGGCAGGCCCTTCACGCTGATGGTCCTGGACGTTGATCACTTCAAATCCATCAACGACACGCTGGGCCACGCTTGTGGCGATGCTGCGTTGGCACTGGTGGCGCAGCGGCTGCAAGCCTGCGTGCGACCCGCGGACCTCGTCGCGCGCATGGGCGGCGACGAATTTGCACTGCTTGTCGACGGCAGCGACGCCGAACTCGCACAAGTGCTGGCCCAGCGCGTGGTGCATGCGCTGTGTCAGCCCGGCGCGGCCATGGGACGGCAGATACAAATTGGCGTCAGCGTCGGCGTGGCCATGGCGCCGCAGCATGGGCGCTCGCTGGATGCCTTGATGGGCAATGCCGACCTTGCGCTGTATGCCGCCAAAGAGGCAGGGCGCGGCCGCTTCGAGGTGTTCGCACCGCGCCTGGGCGAACGTCACCGCCGAAAAATGACGCTGGATCAAGCCTTGCGCGGCGCTGAGCTGCGCGGCGAAATGCACTTGCACTGGCAGCCACAAGTCGACATTGCCGGCTGGAAGATCCACGGCGCAGAGGCCCTGGCGCGCTGGCACCACCCGACGCTGGGCCATGTTTCGCCGGCCGAATTTATTCCGGTGGCCGAGGAATCAGGCTGCATCTGCGAAATCGGCGCGTGGGTTCTTGAGCAGGCCTGCATGGCCGGCGCAGGTCTGGCGCAGCCGTTGGTGGTGTCCGTCAATGCGTCGCCGGTGCAGTTGCTGCGCGGCGACTACGCAGCCATCGTCAGCGCCACGCTGGCACGCACCGGCCTGCAACCCGAGCGGCTGGAGATCGAGGTCACCGAGTCGCTGTTCATCGGCGACTCTCAAGCGGCACTCGACAGCCTGTATGCGTTGCACGAACTCGGCGTGCGGGTGGCGCTGGACGACTTCGGCACCGGGTACTCGTCGCTGGCCTACCTGCGCCGATTTCCGTTTGACACGCTGAAGATAGACCGCAGCTTCGTGAATGAACTGACGACCCGCCACGACGCACGCGCCATCGTCGGCACCATCGTC
>JBBRGA010000243.1:0-1505 GCA_038241115.1 Burkholderiales bacterium
CGGCAGCTTCGGCACCATCCGCATGCACCAGGAGCGCGAGTACCCCGGTCGCGTCAGCGGCAGCGATTTGTTCAATCCTGATTTCGCCGCGCTTGCTGCGGCCTACGGATGGCGCACTGCGCTGGTCGAAAGTACGGCGGATTTCGAGCCTGTTTTCGCGGCGGCTGTGGCAGCCGAGCAGCCAACCTTGCTGCACTTGAAGCTGGCCGCCGATGTGTCTAACACCCGAAGCACTTTGACCGCCATACGCAGCATGGCACTCAAGCGTTTGCAGTGATGCAATCCATCCCGGGTCACCCCATGTCAATGCTCTCCACCTGTGACTTGTGCGACCTGCACAAAGCCGACTCCACAGGCAACTTCCGCGTCCTGCCGCCCGTCTTCCACAGTTTCGGTGGCTACCTCAAATTCAGCGGCATCGTCAGTACGGTGAAGTGTTTTGACGACAACACCAGCGTCAAAAAAGCGCTTGATGAGCCGGGCGCTGGAAGGGTGTTGGTGGTCGATGGTGCGGCTTCAATGCAGCGGGCTTTGGTGGGCGGCAACATCGCTGCTGCGGCCGCCAAAAACGGCTGGTCCGGTGTTGTAGTGAACGGCTGCGTGCGCGACGCCGCCGAGCTTTCCGCCGCGCCCGTGGGCTTGCGTGCACTGGCACTGATGCCCATGCCCACGCTGCGACGTGCTGAAGGCGAGCGCGACGTGGCAGTGCAAATTCAAGGCGTTTGGGTCAGGCCCGGCGATTGGCTCTACGCCGATGCGGACGGCATCGTCGTCAGCTCACAGCAACTCGGTTGAGTGCGCCAAGCCAGGCGTCACAGAACCACAGCTGAATTGCGGTTTGTCGCACTTGTTTCCAGCTGCGGCGTTTGACTGAACTGGCCTTTCATGGCCGTGCGCATTTGCGCGATGACTTTGGCGCGCGACAACGCATTTTTCGTGGCGCGCAGCACCTTGATGTAGTAGTACGTGAAAGCACCGTTGTACCGACCACTGAAGTAGGCGTCGGCGCTGGTTTGATCGGCCTTGCAACCGCTCCACAAAATGTGGTGCAAACCGTCGGTTGCGGCGGAGGCGGCCAACGCCTTCTTGGCCTCGGCCGAGGTTTTCTTGGCCGGTGCTCGGGTTGCCAATGTGAAGCCACTCACTGCCGCTTGTCTGCCGACGCCTTGACGTGAGGGCGGCGCCACAAACCGTGCGCGCGGAGCATGCAATCCAAACTCGGCCCCGCGCAGTCCACTGCCGCTGTGGCAGGTGTCCAGGTAAACCTCTAACAACACGTTCTCTGGCAACTGACTGAAGAGATCGTGGAATTCATCGTCGGAGATGATGTGCGCAGGATCCCAATCGCCTGCTTTTTCTGCGATGTCGTAAGGCACGAAGGCTTCGTCTTTGCCGTCTGGCTCGTCGCCGCTGGTGTCGGTCATTTGCGTGCCGTGAGAGGACCACGCAAAAAGCAGACTGCTGATTTTCCCCGCCTTTGCGTCCTTCACCGCCGAGCCCAGCGC